>NZ_MPBM01000025.1:0-270660 GCF_001907715.1 Pseudomonas sp. BTN1
GTGACGCTCCGCGTCACCCCCTCAATGCGGCCGGACGCGGAGCGTCCTGGGCGGCGTCACCACGCAGAGCGTTGGGAACGAGCAGATCAGAATTCGATGCGTACATCACCCTTCGGCACACTGCAGCACGACAGGATGTAGCCTTCAGCCTCGTCTTCTTCGGTAATCCCGCCGTTGTGCTCCATCTCCACTTCGCCGCCCAGTTTCATCACCTTGCACGTACCGCAGATGCCCATGCCGCAGGCCTTGGGGATCAGCAGGCCGAGCTTGGCCGCTGCGGCATGCACCGTTTCCCCCGGTGCCACGCGAATGCTTTTGCCGGACGCGATAAATTCCACTTGATGCAGGTCTGCCAGGTCGATCTCCGGCGCATCCGCCGCTTGCTCGGCCTGCTCCACCGCATCGGCACGGGCTTCGGGCGGCGTCGCGCCAAACGATTCCTCGTGATAACGGGTCATGTCGAAACCGGCAACTTCCAGCAAACGCTTCACCGCGTTCATGTACGGCGTAGGGCCGCAGCAGAACACTTCGCGCTCAAGGAAGTCCGGCACCATCAGCTCCAGCATCTTGTGGTTCAGATAGCCGCGATACCCGGCCCAGGGTTCGCCCAGGCCGTGTTTTTCGCAAATCAGGTGCAGGCTGAAGTTGTCGATCCGCGACGCCATGTGCTCCAGCTCGCGGTGATAGATGATGTCCTTGGGCGAGCGGGCGCTGTGGATAAACGTCATGTCGACGTTCGCGTTGGTGTCGTAAAACCAGCGCGCCATGGACATCACCGGCGTGATCCCAACGCCGCCGCTGAGGTACAGCACTTTCGGGCTTGGGAAGTCGATGGCATTGAACAGCCCGACCGGGCCGTGCACCGCCAACTCCTGGCCTTCGTGCAAAGTGTCGTGCAGCCAATTGGAAACCCGGCCGCCCGGTACGCGCTTGATGGTCACCGAGAAGCTGTAAGGCACCGACGGTGAGCTGGAAATGGTGTACGAACGCATGATCGGCTGGCCTTCGATTTCCAGCTCCAGGGTGACGAATTGCCCCGGCTTGAAAAAGAACAGGATCGGCTGATCGGCCATAAAACAGAAGGTGCGCACATCCCAGGTTTCCTGGATGACTTTGACGCAACGGACGATGTGCCGACCATTGGCCCAGGTCTGGGTGGTTACCGGATTCAGGAAATTATTGGACATGTTGTTCTCCACCGCCGACGTCGGCCTTATGGTGGCGATTCTGCGTAACGCGAGAACCACCCATTTACCTATCTGCGACATTCACATACTTACGGCGACCAGCCCCCAAAGACAGGGGCTTGCGCGTCGGGATCAGATTGGGCCATGTCGCCCATGGATAAGGTTCGACGTTACGCCGGGCCCACACTCGCTCCCAACAAAGACGCGTTCTTTACGCCTTGCACAGCACCAACCGTAGCCACTATTCGCCGGCCACACAGAATGGCCATGAGGACACACACGATGGACGTCACCGCAACCTTAAGCTTGGGCGATCCGCTGGAACCCGCACGCAAGGCCACCGCGCAAATGCTGCAAGAGCGCGAGCGCACTTTTTCGCTGCCGCAGCCGTTCTACTCTGATGAGCGGCTGTTCGATATCGACATGCAGGAGATCTTCCAGAAAGAATGGTTGATCGCCGGCATGACCTGCGAAATTCCTACCAAGGGCAACTACCTGACCCTGCAAGTGGGCAAGAACCCAATCATCGTGATCCGGGGTGCCGATGGCGTGGTGCATGCGTTTCACAACGTGTGCCGCCACCGTGGTTCGCGCTTGTGCACCAGCGAAAAGGGCAAGGTCGCCAAGCTGGTTTGCCACTACCACCAGTGGACCTACGAGCTGGACGGCCGCCTGCTGTTCGCCGGCACCGAGATGGGCGCCGATTTCGACATGAAGCAGTACGGTTTGAAGCCGGTGAACGTGAAGACCGCTGGCGGCTATATTTTTATCAGCCTGGCCGAAAACCCGCCGGCCATCGATGACTTCCTGTCGACGCTCAGCCATTACATGGAGCCCTACGACATGGAGAACACCAAGGTGGCGATCCAGACCACCTTGTTCGAAAAAGCCAACTGGAAGCTGGTGCTGGAAAACAACCGCGAGTGCTACCACTGCAACGCGTCGCACCCGGAGCTGCTCAAAACCCTGCTGGAATGGGACGACGTCACCGACCCACGTGCCGACCAGGCGTTCAAGGACCACGTAGCCGCCTCCGCCGCCGCCTGGGATGCCGAGAAGATCCCTTACGCCCACGCCAGCTTCGGCCTGCGTAACCGGATTGTGCGCATGCCGCTACTCAAGGGCACCGTGTCGATGACCCTGGATGGCAAACAAGGTTGTGCCAAGCTCATGGGCCGCATCAAGAACCCGGACCTGGGCTCGATGCGCATCCTGCACCTGCCACATTCCTGGAACCACTGCATGGGCGACCACATCATTGTGTTCACCGTGTGGCCCATCAGCGCCCAGGAAACCATGGTTACCACCAAGTGGATCGTGCACAAGGACGCCGTGGAAGGCGTGGACTACGACGTGGAACGCATGCGCCAAGTGTGGGACGCCACCAACGACCAGGACCGCCGCCTGGCCGAAGAGAACCAGCGCGGGATCAACTCCACCGCCTACCAACCCGGCCCGTACTCCAAGACCTATGAATTTGGCGTGGTGAATTTTGTGGATTGGTACAGCGAGCGCATGCTGAGCAACCTGGGTGCGGCGCCGGCGCCTTATCTCAAAGGCGTAGCTGCTCACGAATAACGCTTGTTTGGGAGCGGGCTTGCCCGCGATGGCATGGTGTCTGTCAAAGTCTGTATTGGCTGATAGACCGCTATCGCAGGCAAGCCAGCTCCCACATTTGAACAGATTAGCTGTTCAAAATTCGATCAGCTCTGATACAGCCCTTTACCACCCTGCCCTCCAGCCTTTACCCAACAACTTATCCACAAAGCCACCCACAGCAATTGTGGGCAATTGCGTCGTGGACGAAAATTAAATCAAGAAAATCCGTGACTTATTCAAACTTCCGGGTTTCAGCTCAAGCTGATCATTTATTGATCAAACCTCCAAGAGCCTTGTTTGGCGTGGCTTGCAGCGGTAAGCGAACACCTTATCCACAGATGCGCCAACAGACTTTGGGGGCAACTTTGTCTGGGCTGTGGAAAACCACCTAAAGTCGCTATTTCCGCGGGTCATGAGACGTTTTAAGGGTTAAATACAGTGTTTTGGTGATTTTTTAACCAACCCTCTGTAGGCCTCGTATTACCTGGCCTACAACGGATAGCGAACATCTTATCCACAGATCCGCCAACAGACTTTGGGGGCAAGTTATAAAATCCGCTTAGCTTTATCCACAGCAAAACCCTAGAGAAAACCGCCACTTAGCCTGATCATTTTTCAGCCAATAGCGCACAGGCCTTTAAATACCTGCCCTGCGGACAAACACAAACACCTTATCCACAGGCACGTGCACAGCGATTGTGGGTAATTGCCCGCTTGTCCGTTCCTTGTGCGGAAACGCTCAAATTTAAACTTCATCTACACTCTTTCTTGCAGTTATATCCATTGGCCCAGGTGAGTACAGAAGTCCTTGGCGCAAAAGAGGAGATAGACCGGTGACGTGGCAGGGCAATCCCAGCCATCACCGCGCCAAAGGTTTTACGCTGATTGAATTACTACTGACGCTGGCCTCACTGGCCACGCTTTCGACAGTGGCTTATCCGCTGACGGCGCTGATGGGTCAACACATTCGGGAACTCGACTTGCAGCGTTCGCTGCGAGAAATTCGCTATGCCATCGATGCTTACAAAACGCTAACAACACACTGAGCGTTCCAGCAGTTCGGGACTTGTTTGTCTGAATTGAAGGTGGACTAGAGCATGAATAATTTACAGCAACATACGAACGTTCTCATCAAGTGGCTGCTGGCAGCGGTGCTTCTGGCCCCCCTGTTGGTCATGGCACACGGTGCCGTCGATGAGCCGGTATCACGCCAGGTTCATTGCAAAGCGCTTCCAGATTTCTGGTCGGGAAACCCCAGCGATCCAGGATGCGCGGCGTTAGCCAAAACAAGCGGACAGTATCCAGGCCAGCAATGGAATGAAGTTGCCCATTTAATTGCTGCCCCGGGGTATAACGACCCGGAAATCGTTAAAAAAGCAGTTCCAGATGGGCAGCTATGTTCAGCAGGTGACAAGAAGAAAGACGGCCTTAACTTGGTGTCAAATGATTGGTACCGGACGGACGTCACGCCTCACGACGGTAAAATGAACGTTCGCATCATCGGTACGGCCCCTCACGTCCCCAGTTTTGCAAAGGTATTCCTGACAAAACCTGGCTTTGATCCGACCACAGCACCGCTGACCTGGAATGATTTGGTCCTTATCCATACCGAGCAACTGACAGTCGCTCAAACCGACTGGGGCACCAGGCCGCCTGCCATTTCGTCTTCGGGGTACTTCAGATTTCCAGTGCCTATCCCTGCAGAACAATTCGGCAACGCGACCCTCTTCGTGCAATGGCAACGAATTGACCCGGCCGGGGAAGGATTCTACAACTGCAGTGATATCAATATTATCGGGGCAGGCGTTCCCGAGCGGTGGTTTGATCTGGGGCAATTCATCGATGCCGTCATGAAAGACCTCACCCCAGGAAACGCCGTTCACTTCCGTATTCTGGACAACACGCCACAAGCGAAAGAGGTCGTAGACATTACCCTGCCCATTGACGCAAACAATCTGGACGCGAAGATATGGGGCCCGCAACTGGCCAATCAAATCCCTTCAAGCATCGCCAAAGTAGGGGAAAAAGACGGCAATGACATTGTGTTCAACACGGCTGATCCGCAGGTCAATTCGGTATTCGTACAGGTCAAGGGTTACTCCAAGGCCATGGCGATAGTCGAAGCGGGCGGTGGGGAATACCCCGCGTACGTGCCGAACAAGAGCCCCCCTTACAAGCCAGGTGACGTTGTATCTAACAAGGGCGCCAATTATGTATGCAAACCCTACCCAAATAGCGGCTGGTGCTCGCAATCACCCAGCTATTACGAACCTGGTGTAGGCAGCCAATGGAACGATGCGTGGGATAAGAAAGACTGAGAAGTAAAATGTCTGTTGCGAGACAAACGCTGTGGTGTATACAGCGTTTGCCTCGCTATCTTTTCAGAGGAGCTTAGCGAACCACGCCTTCCTCTATCAGCAACTTGAGAATCGCCTGCGCGCCCTCTTCGGCGCTGACGCCCTTGAGCACCTGCCCCCCACCCCCACTGGCCTTGGCTGTGGCAGCTTTCATACGATCGGCGCCGCTCTTGGCCTTGATCACCTTGAGGCGCTTGGGCCGCGGTTTGGCCGGTTGCAGCAGTGCGTCTGTGAATAACTCATCCTGTTCAATCTCGACGTCATGGGCTGCCAACTCACCCCGTTGCGCCGGGCCGTAGGCGCTCTGGCGTGGTTTGGGCGCGGCGTTATCCACAGTGGCAAGAAACGGCAGGCGCACCTTCAAGCGCCGCCGCTGGCCGCGAGGCAGCGCCTGCAGCACCAGGGCTACGCCGGCGTCGATGGACTCCACCTGCGCCAGCCCCACAATCAGCGGCCAGCCCAGTTGTTCGGCCAACAGGAACGGCAGCATCCCCGAACCTTCGCCGGTTTCTGCCTGGCTTCCGGTCAGTACCACTTGGGCGCCCGCGTCGCGCAGATACTCGCTGAGCACCGGCAACGCGTCGGCGCCCGCCGGCTGTTCGAGTACCTGCAGTTGCGGCAGGCCCATGCCCAGGTAGCTGCGCAGGGTCGGCTCGCTGACATCACCCGCGTGCAGCACCTGCAACTTATCCCCAGCCAGTTGCAGCCCCAACTCTACCGCGCGCGCGTCCTGCTCGGCACGGCGTGGACGCCCGGAGGTGGGGTGAGCGCCGATGGATACCAGGCTGAATACAGTGTTGGTCATGGTCATATCCTCAGGCTGCATCGCGCTTGGCGCCGTTGCGGTAGGTCTCGACCGCCGCGATCAAGGCTTGCAGAATCGCGGCGCTTTCGCCGATCACCGACAGGTCGGCACGCTTGATCATGTCGCACCCTGGGTCGAGGTTGATCGCCACCACCTTGTCGCAGGCACCGATGCCTTGCAGGTGCTGGATCGCCCCGGAAATCCCGACGGCCACGTACACCCGCGCAGTGACCCAGGTGCCGCTGGCGCCGACCTGGCGATCGCGCGCCATGAAGCCATCGTCCACTGCCACCCGCGAGGCGCCTTCGGTGGCGCCCAGGGCCGCGGCGGTCTGGTGGAATAGCGCCCAGTCCTTTACGCCGTTGCCACCGGAGAAAATGAACTCTGCCTCGGCCATCGGAATCGCGGCCGGGTCGACCGCCACCGCGCCGAGATCTTCGATACGCGGCAAACTGCGCGCCAGGCCTGTGGATAACTCCACGGGCAAGACTTCGTGGCGGGTTTCGCTGACCGGATCGGCACATTCGGCGGCGGCGAGGATCAGACGGGGCAACGGTCGCGCCAGGTCTTCCTGGCCGGCACCGGCACGGCCGATGCACTCCTCGCCCTTGATCTGCCACACCCGCGTCGCCGGGCGTTCCTTGAGGCTGGCGGCAAAGCGTCGCCCCAGTTCGCCACCACCGCTGCGGCTATCTGGCAGCAACCAGTTGCGCGGGCTGAATTGGTTATCCACAGCGCGCAGGCCCTGCACCCGTTGCTCCGGTGCATAACCCTCGAACTCATGCCCTTCCAGCACCAGCAGACGGTCAACGCCGGCCGTGGCAAAGGCGCTTTCCTTGTGTTCACCGAATACCACCGCCAATACCGCGCCGTCACTGCCAGCCAACTGGCGCGCCAGGCCAAGCAGGTCACGGTCGTGGCTGCTCAGACGGCCACCGACCATGTCCGGCACCACGTTGATGTAGAACGCCGGGGTCGGCACCTGATGCAGCGGCAATTGCACTTGCACTGCCGCGCTGCGCTTGGCCGCGCCGCCCTGCTGGGCACCGCTGCGGTCGATGCGCTTGATGCCGTTGGGCCCGATAAAACCGACACCATGCACGTTTTTGCGAATGATACCGTTGGGCCCCATCCAGCTGTGTTGCACCGGCTGCATCGCCGCGTGCAACGGGTGCAGGCGGTTACGGGCGATCCATTCGGCCCGGGGGTCGCGGCGGATAATATCGCTCATCAGTGCACCTCCGCAGGTTCACGCTTGAGGGGGACTTTGGCCGGCGCGGCGTCTTCAAGCAACGCGTCGGCTACCAGTTCGGCGATGTCTTTGATCAACGGGCGCGGTTCGACCACGCCTTCAAGCATCGCGGTGCATTGCGGGCAACCCACGGCCACCAGTTCGGCACCGGTCTCGCGGATATCGTCCATGCGCATATCGGGGATACGTTGCTTGCCGGGGATGTCTGTGATCGGCGCGCCGCCACCGCCACCGCAGCAGCGTGAACGGAAGCCCGAGCGTTGCATTTCCTTGACCTCGATACCCAACGCCCGCAGCACTTGGCGCGGCGCCTCGTATTCACCGTTGTAGCGGCCCAGGTAGCAGGGGTCGTGGTAGGTCACGCTGTTGCCTTTGTGCTGGCCCAGGTTCAGCGCGCCCTCGCCAATCAGCTCGGCCATGAAGGTGCTGTGGTGCTGCACCCGGTAGTTGCCGTTGAAGGCACCGTATTCGTTTTTCAGCACATGGAAACTGTGCGGGTCGCAGGTGACGATGCGCTTGAAGCTGTACTTGGCCAGGGTCTGAATATTGCGCGTGGCCAGCAGCTGGAATGTCGCCTCATCGCCGAGGCGCCGCGCCACGTCACCGCTGTCGCGTTCTTCCAGGCCAAGCACGGCGAAGTCGACCTTGGCGGCCTTGAGCACTTTGACGAAGGCGCGCAGGGTACGTTGGTTACGCATGTCGAAGGCGCCATCGCCGACCCAGAACAGCACATCGCAACTGCCTTTGTCGCTGAGCAACGGCAAGTTCAGGTCTGCCGCCCAGTTCAGACGACCACCGGGTGCGAAACCGCCGGGGTTGTCGGTAGCGATCAGGTTTTCCAGGACTTCGGCGCCCTTGTTCGGCGTGGCGCCTTTCTCCAGGGTGAGGTGGCGACGCATGTCGACGATGGCGTCTACGTGCTCGATCATCATCGGGCACTCTTCCACGCAAGCGCGACAGGTGGTGCACGACCACAGGGTCTCGGCGTCCACCAGGCCGTTGACGATCGGCTGGTGCGGGTTGCCGCCGTGTTCGCCCACCGGTTTGCCGGGGTACGGGCTGCCGGCGAACTTGGCATCGGTGCCACCGGCCAAGCCGACCACCATGTCCTGGATGAGTTTTTTCGGGTTCAGTGGCTGGCCCGCGGCAAACGCCGGGCACGCCGCTTCGCACTTGCCGCACTGCACGCAGGCGTCGAAGCCGAGCAGTTGGTTCCAGGTGAAGTCCTTGGGTTTTTCCACGCCCAGTGGCGCGGTTTTATCGCTCAGGTCCAAGGGTTTCAAACCGGTGGAGCGGCCGCCGCCAAAGCGTTCGGCGCGGCGGTGCCAGGCCAGGTGCAGGGCACCGGCGAAGGCGTGTTTCATCGGCCCGCCCCAGGTCATGCCGAAGAACATTTCGGACACGCCCCACAACACGCCCACGCTCAGCAATGCCGCGAGCAGCCAGCCGCCGAAATCGACGGGCAGAATCCCGGCCACCGGCAAGGTCACCAGGAAGAAGCTCACCGAGAAGGCCATCAGGCTTTTCGGCAGGCGCATCCACGGGCCTTTCGACAGGCGAGCAGGCGGATTGCGGCGGCGCAGGTACATGAAGATCGCGCCGACAAACATCAATGTCGACGCCAGCAGCAGCGCATAGCCAAGAATGCGGCTCTGCAGGCCGAAGCCGTGCACCAGGATCGCCAGCAGCGCCGACAGCACAAAGCCGAGCGCCGTGGCTACGTGGGTGTTGGCGATGTATTTGTCACGGGCGACCACGTGGTGCAGGTCGACCATGTAACGCTTGGGCATGGCCAAGAGGCCACCCAGCAGGTCGACTTTGGACGCGCGGCCACGGCGCCACATGTTCACCCGGCGCAAGGCGCCGAGGACGGCGAGGCCCAGGGCGGCAAACAAGAGAATAGGCAGCAAGGTATTCAACATGGTGAAGCTCCCACGAAGATCGTTCCCACGCTCTGCGTGGGAATGCATCCTGTGACGCTCTGCGTCACGACCTTAAAAGCAGACGCGGAGCGTCCAGGGCGGCATTCCCACGCAGAGCGTGGGAACGATCAGGTGCGTCAGAAATCCTTGCACAAGCGCAGGGCGTCATAGATGGCGGCGTGGGTGTTGCGCTGGGCCACACAGTCACCAATGCGGAACAGCAAGTACCCCTCGCCCGCCTCGCTCAAGCATGGCTGCGGCTTGATCGCAAACAGCGCTTCAACGTCGATCTGGCCCTTGTTGCGCGAACCTTCCTTGAGCCCGTAGTAAATGGCCTCGTCCGGACGCACGCCGTTCTCCACCACCACCTGGTCGACCACCCGCTCCTCTTTGGCGCCGGTGTATTCGTTTTCCAGCACGGCCACCAGCTTGTCGCCCTCGCGGTAGACCTTTTCCAGCATCATGTCGCCGGTCATGATCACTTCCTTGGGGTACATGCTGCGGTAGTACGTGGGGAACGACGTACCGCCGATTGCCACGCCTGGCTTGATGTCGTCGGTGACGATCTCCACCTGGCTGCCTTTGTCGGCCAGGAAGTCGGCCACCGACATCCCGGTGAATTCACAGATGGTGTCGTACACCAGCACGTTCTTGCCCGGCGCAACCTTGCCGTCGAGCACGTCCCAACTGCTCACTACCAAGCCTTCGGCGGCGCCCCAGTGTTCGTTCTGCTCGATGAACGGGTGCCCGCCCACCGCCAGCACCACCACGTCCGGACGCACGTCCAGGATGGTCTCGGCATCGGCTGCAACACCCAGGCGCAGGTCGACTTTCAAACGCGCCAGCTCCAGTTGATACCAACGAGTGATACCGGCGATCTGGTCACGTTGCGGCGCTTTCGATGCCGTGGTGATTTGCCCGCCGATAAACTCTTTTTTCTCGAACAGCGTCACGTCGTGGCCACGTTCAGCCGCCACGCGCGCGGCTTCCATCCCGGCCGGGCCGGCGCCCACTACAACCACCTTGCGCTTGGGCCCGGTGGACTTCTCGATGATGTGCGGCACGCCCATGTATTCACGGGAGGTCGCAGCGTTCTGGATGCACAGCACATCCAGGCCCTGGTACTGGCGGTCGATGCAGTAGTTGGCGCCCACGCACTGCTTGATCTGGTCGATCTGGCCCATCTTGATCTTGGCGATCAGGTGCGGGTCGGCGATGTGCGCACGGGTCATGCCGACCATGTCCACATAGCCGCCTTCCAGAATACGCGTGGCCTGGTTCGGGTCCTTGATGTTCTGCGCGTGCAGCACCGGAACCTTGACCACTTCCTTGATGCCGGCCGCCAGGTGCAGGAACGGTTCCGGCGGGTAGCTCATGTTCGGGATGACGTTGGCCAGGGTGTTGTGGGTATCGCAACCCGAGCCCACCACGCCGATGAAATCGAGCATGCCGGTGTCATCGTAGTACTTGGCGATTTGCTTCATGTCCTCGTGGGACAAGCCGTCCGGGTGGAACTCGTCACCGCACAGGCGCATGCCCACGCAGAAGTCATCCCCCACTTCGGCACGCACGGCCTTCAACACTTCCAGGCCGAACTTCATGCGGCCCTCGAAGCTGCCGCCCCATTCGTCGGTACGCTTGTTGACGCGCGGGCTCCAGAACTGGTCGATCATGTGCTGGTGCACAGCCGACAACTCCACCCCGTCCAGGCCACCGGCCTTGGCCCGACGCGCAGCCTGGGCGTAGTTGCCAATCACACGCCAGATTTCTTCCGGCTCGATGGTCTTGCAGGTGGCACGGTGCACCGGCTCACGCACGCCGGACGGCGACATCAGGGTCGGCCAGTTGAAGCCGTCCCAACGCGAACGCCGGCCCATGTGGGTAATCTGGATCATGATCTTGGCGCCATGCTTGTGCATGGCATCGGCCAGATTCTGGAAGTGCGGGATGATGCGGTCGGTGGACAGGTTCACCGACGCCCACCATTCCTGCGGGCTGTCGATGGCCACCACGGAGGAGCCACCGCAGATCGCCAGGCCAATACCGCCCTTGGCTTTCTCTTCGTAGTACTTCACATAGCGGTCGGTGGTCATGCCGCCGTCGGTGGCATACACCTCGGCATGCGCAGTACTGAGCACGCGGTTGCGGATGGTCAGTTTGCCGATCTGGATCGGCTGGAACATTGCTTCGAAAGCCATGGCACGGTCCTCGGCTTACAACGGTTTGACGGTGAACAGGCCATCGTCGTGGCCCTCTTCGGAGCCTCCGTAGACTTGTTCGGCGACAGTGCGGATCTTGCTGCCACGGGCCTCAAGAATCTGGTCCATGGCGCCGGCAAACCAGCCAGTGAACATGTAGTCCACCTTGCGGCCGACCTTGCCGTACACGTAGACGAACGCCGAGTGTTCCAGCTTGACGCTGGCGGTGCCTTTGTCCAAGTCGATGTCCTGGATTTTGAACAGGCCCCAGCCGCGTTGCGACAGGCGTTTCATGTAGTGTTCGAACACCGCGACGCCTTCCAGGCCGTGGCATTCGGCTTCTTTTTCACACCAGTGCCAGGCGGATTTGTAGCCGGCCTTGTAGAGGATCTCGGCGTAGGCGTCAGCGCCCAGCACTTCTTCGATACCCATGTGGTTGTTGACGAAGAAGTGGCGTGGCACATATAGCATCGGCAGGGCGTCGGAGGTCCAGACACCGGTTTCGCTGTCGACTTCAATTGGCAATTGCGGGGCGATCTTGGCCATGGAAACTTAACTCCAGAAAATTCGTTTTGATGCCCCGCCACGCGGATGGCGGCGGGTGAAGGATTAAGCGAGCAGTGGCTTATTCGCCCCAGACGTCTTTCAAGACGTTGACCCAGTTCTCGCCCATGATCTTGCGCACCACGCGCTCGCTGTGGCCGCGCTTGAGCAGGGTCTCGGTGAGGTTGGGGAACTCGCCCACGGTGCGGATGCCCAGCGGGTTGATGATCTTGCCGAAGCTGGTCAGGCGGCGGGCGTAGCCCTTGTCATGGGTGAGCATTTCGAAGAAATCCTGGCCATGGCCCTGGGTGAAGTCGGTGCCAATGCCGATGGCGTCTTCACCGACGATATTCATGGTGTATTCGATGGCTTCGGCGTAGTCGTCGATGGTCGAATCGATGCCCTTGGCCAGGAACGGCGCAAACATGGTCACGCCGACAAAACCGCCATGGTCGGCGATGAACTTCAGCTCTTCATCGGACTTGTTGCGCGGGTGCTCTTTAAGCCCGGACGGCAGGCAGTGCGAGTAGCACACTGGCTTTTTCGATTCGAGGATGACCTCTTCGCTGGTCTTGGAGCCCACGTGGGACAGGTCGCACATGATGCCGAAGCGGTTCATCTCGCCGACAATCTCACGACCGAAACCCGACAGGCCGCCATCGCGCTCATAGCAACCGGTGCCCACCAGATTCTGGGTGTTGTAGCACATCTGCACCACGCCAACGCCGAGCTGCTTGAAGATCTCGACATAGCCGAGCTGGTCCTCAAAGGCATGGGCATTCTGGAAACCGAAGATGATGCCAGTCTTGCCCTGCTCCTTGGCGCGGCGGATGTCAGCGGTGGTTTTCACCGGGATCACCAGGTCGCTGTTCTCACGGATCAGGGTCTGGCTGGCGACAATGTTATTGATCGTGGCCTGGAAGCCTTCCCACACCGACACCGTGCAGTTGGCGGCGGTGAGGCCACCTTTGCGCATGTCTTCGAACAGGTCGCGGTTCCACTTGGCAATAATCAGACCGTCGATAACGATGCTGTCGGCGTGCAACTCGGCTGGGCTCATCAGGCGTCCCCTTATTGGCGATTCATGCGCCGAATCGTCTGCCGGCGCTTTGGGGCCAGCATATGCCCAGGCACCGACGGAGCCGGGTGCAAAAACGACAGGGGAATTGCCGAAAGCGTCAATCCACGACAAAGACTATGCAGACATGCCTGACTGGCGGCTGTTCTTTGTCTGACGCTTGAGCCAGAATTGCGCATCACGTGATATGAGACGGCGCAATGAAATCGATTTTCCTGGCTTTGGCACTCATCGCAACCACCGCCCACGCGGCCGAAGACACCGACAGCACGCCGTGCGACGGCATCGAGAACGACCAGCAAACCCTGGAATGCGCCACCTATAACAAAACCACCGCCGAGCAATTGCTCAAGGATAACTATCAGGGGTTGCTGGAGCGCATGGGTTCGACCTACGGCAGCGACAAGACCAAACTGGCGGACATTACCGCCCGTCTGAAGGACGCGCAGCAAAAGTGGGAAAAACTGCGGGATGCCGATTGTGCGGTGGACACCTTCCCGGCAGTCACCGGCACCAAGGCCTATGCGATTGCGCACAACGACTGCCTGGCGCGGATGAGTGATGAGCGGTCGGAGTTTTTGGAGTCGATTGGGCAGGAGTAAACACCCTTCACGCGACCAGGCCGCGCAAAGGGCTGCGCCACGCTCAAGCCATGAAAGGTGACTTGAACGGCCTTTTGGTCAAGGGTGAGGCTGGCTCGTAGGCATACCCCAGCGCGGTGATATCCATCACCTCACGGATACGACGAGTCCAGGGTTTGATCACATCATCGTAATTATGCCCGGTGGGGCCATCCTGCATCGGGCAGTAATGAGGCGCCAGTGCGGGCTTATCCAGCATCATTTGCGCCTGCCAGTCGGCCCAGATTTTGTCGATGAAACAATGATGCAGGAAAAATACTGGATCTTCGGGCGAGGTCATCGCCAGCATGTTGCCGCCAATCCATAAATGGACGCGGTTGTGCAATTGAGAACCAGGGGTGGTGACTTGCGGGTCGCCCTTCTGAGTGATCCAGCCTTCGAGTCGGTTTCTAAAGCCTCTATTGAACGGACTCGACGTGTAGTTCGGCTCGTCATACAGCTCTTCATTCATTGCCATCTGCAAGTCCGCGGCCGTCGGCAGCGAGTTGACCAAACGTGAGAACTGGCGCTTTAACCCCGCCCCCGGCAGCCCATCTTCCGGATAGGCAGGCACCGGCCAATTGCCGTATCGGTACGCGAAGGGTCCATCCTGCACCCTGAATTCATCGGCAGCGTCACCGTCCCCCCCCAGCAGGCTTTGCTCCCACACCGGCGAATTCGTCGGGTCTGCCGCGTCCAATGTCCAATCCCAGTAAGGCAGCGTGATACCGGGCGTGATGGCCTGAAGGTCGGCTTCCAACTGCAACAACATTTCACGATGCCAGGGTAAAAAAGCCGGCCCCAAGTGGGCGCCATTACGATAGTCGGGATCTTGGGGTTCATCAGGGTGAACGGTAGGTACCATCACTGCGTGATGCCAATGCACATACTTGTCGTATCCGCCATTACCCTTAAGGGCCAACAGCGTATTGGTAAACGCTAGCCGTTCAGGCCCGCTCAGTTTTCGAATTTCCTTGCGAATATTCATTGCCCGCCCCCCTCGTCGCAAAAACATGGGACCGCGTGCCGGCCCCTGCTGCGAATCTAGTTGGGGAACCCATCAAGATCTACTGTCAGATCTGACAGTATCAGCACTATCTCCGACGGATGGTCAGCTCCTCTCGAACGAACCGAGCCTGTTACCATCCGTGCCCTCTTTTCCTGCTCAAGGCAACGCCATGATTATTTGCGGCATCGAAATCAAAGGCAGCGAAGCCATCATCGCCCTCGCCGCCCTGGACAACCAGGCGCTGACCCACGTCGCCCTGGCGACCAAGAAAATCGCCCTCGACGATGACGATGAAGCGGCCAACGTCAAAGCCTTCGCCGCTCAGGTGAAAGCGTTTGTGCAGGACAACGCCATCACTCGCATCGCCATCAAGAAGCGCAGCAAAAAAGGTGAATTCGCCGGTGGCCCAACGACGTTCAAGATTGAAGGGGTGCTTCAACTGCTGGAGGGGGTGGAGGTGACGCTGTTGTCGCCGCAGACCATCAATGCGCAGAACAAAAAGCACACCTTTGATCTGCCAGCGACGCTTAACAAGTACCAGCATGAAGCCTACAAGGCGGCATGCTCGGCCCTGGTAAAGAAATAAACCACCTCCGCTCTCTTTAGAAGCCGACCTTTTAGCGCGGTGTAAGGCTCTTGTGTTGCAGCCAGTCACCGAAGGTGTTGTCCTCCAGGGCATAGCCGCCTCGGCTCGACTTCCACACCAGTTCCTTGTCGCGCAGGGCATCGATGCAGGCTTGGATGGTCTGGGTACCCGGCACCACGTCGCTACCCATCTTTTCCAGCGCCTTGCTGACCGCCGTGAGGGTGCTATCGGTGAATGGCGCGAAGGGTTCGTTGTTTTGAGAACGCTCCACCATCACCTCCAGCACGGCGCGCTGCGGGATGGTCAGGGCGTTCCAGGCGCTTTCGAACTCGGTCCATACACCCGCGCGCAGCAGTTCTGCGCGACTGTGCAGCAGTTGGCCAAGATTGCTCGCCTCGCCCAACTCCAATGCGACTTCACCGATGATCGTGCGCAACATCTCGGGACGCCGACCTACCCGCTCAAACGCCTCATCAATATCAGCCGCGTTGAATTGGTTGTTCTGGGCCAGGTGCGCGTTGAGGTGCACGGTGTAGGCCTGGGTGAACGCTTTGCCCAGCAGCGGAAACGGCGTGATGCTGGAACCGAAGAATGGCTGGCTTTTACCCAATACCAAATGGGCGAGTTTGTCGCGATTGGATCCGGTAAACACCAGGCGCAAACCGCTGCCCTCCTCGTCACGGCCTTGGTTGAGCTGATCCCGGGCAGCCTTCAACGCGAACATCGCATTGATACCCGACTCGGTGGTTATTGCGTGCTGTGCTTCGTCAATCACCAGTACAACGGGTTTTTCTGCAGCCCTGTGGAGCAATTCCAACGCTTGGGTCAGCGTCGCACCGACAGGCAATTGTGGCTTGGTAAAGTCCCAGGAAAGCGTACGCAGAAAGCTTAGTTTCTCGATGCCAATGTTCTTTGCCAGTTTGCGAATGCCCTTTTCAAACGGCACCAACGCCCCCGCAATGGCACTCGCGATCAGCTCGGCGGGGTCTTTTTCCTTGTCGGCCCACAGGTCGACATACACCGCCAGCCAGCCCCGCATCTGACATTCCGGAATCAGGTCTTCGCGCAGAAAAGTGCTTTTGCCCGTGCGTCGGGGCGCCGCGAGAAACAGGCCGGAGGTGAAATCCTGAATACCGGCCCCCACCAGGCCATCGGCAATACTGCTTGCCAGGGTGGGGCGGCGAAACACAAAGCCGCTGTGCTTGGACATGGTTTTATACTCAATTATGGAAATGACTATAAATTATAGTAAAGAGTATAATTAACTATAATTGTCTGTCAAACCACCTCCCGTCGCCGATCCTCCCGCGGGCATTTGGCAAACCTTGCGCGATAGCTCCTGGTGAAATACGACGGTGACTCAAACCCGCACGCGATACTCACTTCCAGCACGCTCATGTCGCTCTGGCGCAGCAGTTTTCGGGCTTTTTCCAGGCGCAGGCCCAGGTAGAAATTACTGGGGGTGTCATTCAGGTGCAGGCGAAACAGCCGCTCCAGTTGGCGTCGGGTGACCTTGATCGTTTCGGCCAGGGCCAAGGTGCTCAGGGGCGGTTCGGTGTGCTGTTCCATTTCGCCGATCACCTGCACCAGTTTCTTGTTATTGATGCCGTAGCGCGTGGCGATCTGCATGCGCTGGTGGTCCTTGCGAGGGCGGATGCGGCCAAGTACGAATTGCTCGGAAACCTGGATCGCCAGCTCCGGGCCGTGGGCCTGGGCGATGAGATCGAGCATCAAGTCGATGGACGCGGTCCCGCCGGCGCAGGTGATGCGGCGCCGGTCGATTTCGAACAGTTCCTGGGTCACGCTCAGGTGCGGATAGGCTTCCTTGAAGGCGTCGATGGCTTCCCAGTGCAAGGTCAGGCGGTGGCCGTCAAGCAGGCCCGCTTCGGCCAACACGCAGGCGCCGGTGTCGATGGCACCAAGAGTCACACTCTCATGGTCGAGGCGGCGCAGCCAATGCTCCAGGGCGGGCGTGGCGAACTGCAGGGGTTCGAAGCCGGCCACCACCAGTAAGGTCGCGCCTTTTTTCAACGGTTCCAGCGCGGCATCGGCGTTGACCGACATGCCGTTGCTCGCCAGTACCGCGCCGCCATCGGCACTCAAGATGTGCCAGCGGTACAGCTCGCCGCGAAAGCGATTGGCCACGCGCAACGGTTCCAGCGCGGAGATAAAACCGAGGGCCGAGAAACCCGGCATCAGCAAGAAATAGACATCCTGGAACATGGTGGCGCTCTCGTCGGACGGGCAGCGTGGTCACTGTGATACGCCAGTTCAACCGGCCATTCAAGAGCACAGGTCGCTGCAGTGCAAGAGCGGGTCGCCGCCGTGCGCTTTGCGGGGCGCCAAGCTGCGTAACGTGATCCCACGGCGCACAAAGACGCCGGCACCCACAATAACGACCTGCCGAGGGCTCCACCCATGAACCGACTGATCAGCCGCTGCGTACTTGCACTCAGCGCCAGCGCCATTTTGAGCACTAACGCCCTGGCATCGGATGCCGCTTCATGCCAGAACGTACGCATGGGCGTGGTCAACTGGACCGACGTCATCGCCACCAGCGCCATGGCCCAGGTGCTGCTCGATGGCCTCGGCTACAAGACCAAACAAACCAGCGCGTCCCAGCAAATCATCTTTGCCGGTATACGTGATCAGCGCCTGGACCTGTTCCTTGGCTACTGGAACCCGCTGATGACCCAAACCATCACGCCGTTCGTCGACGCCAAGCAAGTCAAGGTCCTCGAAAAACCCAGCCTGGAAGACGCCCGCGCCACCCTCGCAGTGCCGACTTATCTGGCGGACAAGGGCCTGAAAACCTTTGCCGACATCGCCAGGTTCGAGAAAGAGCTGGGCGGCAAGATTTATGGCATCGAGCCGGGCTCGGGGGCCAATACGCAGATCAAGGCGATGATCGCCAAAAACCAGTTCGGCCTGGGCAAGTTCCAGTTGGTGGAGTCCAGCGAAGCGGGCATGTTGGCGGCCGTAGACCGTGCCGTGCGCCGCAAGGAAGCCGTGGTGTTCTTTGGTTGGGCACCGCACCCGATGAACGTCAATGTGGCGATGACTTACCTCACCGGCAGCGAAGATGCCCTGGGCCCGAACGAAGGCATGGCCACCGTATGGACCGTGACCGCGCCGGCCTACGCCGAGCAGTGCCCCAACGTGCATAAGTTGCTGACCAACCTGACGTTCACCGCCGCCGACGAGAGCCGCATGATGCAACCGCTGCTGGATCACAAGGACGCCATCGAGTCCGCCAAGCAGTGGCTCAAGGATCACCCACAAGACCAGGCGCGCTGGCTGGAGGGTGTGACCACCTTCGACGGCAAGCCGGCTGCTGCCAACCTGCAACTGACCCGCAAATAACCCTATTTGGACCACCGTGTCGCAGCCGCTCCAGGCCGCGACACGGCGCCCTGCGCCTTGAAATCACCCGCCTGTAAGGAACCGCATCATGAACCACGACGTCATCATCACCTGCGCACTCACCGGTGCTGGCGACACGACCGCCAGAAGCCCCCACGTGCCGGTCACACCCAAACAAATCGCCGCCGCTGCCGTGGAGGCCGCCAAGGCCGGCGCCACGGTCGTGCATTGCCACGTACGCGACCCCGAGACCGGCAAGTTCAGTCGCGACGTCGCGCTGTACCGCGAAGTGATGGAGCGCATCCGCGAGGCCGACATCGACATCATCGTCAACCTCACCGCCGGCATGGGTGGCGACCTGGAGATCGGTGGCGGCGAGAATCCCATGGAGTTCGGGCCCAATACCGACCTGGTCGGCCCGCTGACCCGCCTGGCCCATGTTGAAGAACTGCTGCCGGAAATCTGCACCCTGGACTGCGGCACGCTGAACTTCGGCGATGGCGACACCATTTACGTGTCCACCCCGGCGCAACTGCGGGCTGGCGCCAGCCGTATCCAGGAATTGGGCGTAAAGGCTGAGCTGGAAATTTTCGATACCGGCCACCTGTGGTTCGCCAAGCAGATGATCAAGGAAGGACTGCTGGATAACCCGCTGTTCCAACTGTGCCTGGGCATTCCCTGGGGCGCACCGGCCGACACCACCACCATGAAAGCCATGGTCGACAACCTGCCCGCCGACGCGGTGTGGGCAGGGTTCGGGATTGGTCGCATGCAAATGCCAATGGCCGCACAAGCGGTGCTGTTGGGGGGCAACGTACGGGTGGGCCTGGAGGATAACCTGTGGCTGGACAAGGGCGTGCTCGCCACCAATGGCCAACTGGTGGAACGCGCCAGTGAAATTCTCAGCCGGTTGGGCGCACGGGTCCTGACCCCAGCCGAAGGCCGCATCAAGATGGGCCTGACCCCACGCGGCTAACACAGACACCACACAACCCTGTGGGAGCAAGCCCGGCTCCCACAAGGAATTACCAAACTTTTCAGGAATGTCGCCATGCGCTTTATCACCGAAATCAAAACCTTTGCTGCGTTGGGCAGCGGTGTCATCGGCAGCGGCTGGGTATCCCGTGCTCTTGCCCATGGCCTGGATGTAGTGGCCTGGGACCCCGCCCCCGGTGCCGAGGCGGCCTTGCGTAAACGCGTCGCCAACGCCTGGGGCGCCCTTGAACAACAGGGCCTGGCGCCCGGCGCCTCCCAGGACCGCCTGCGCTTTGTCGCTACCATCGAAGACTGCGTAAAAGACGCCGACTTCATCCAGGAAAGCGCTCCCGAACGCCTGGAGTTGAAGCTGCAATTGCACAGCCAGATCAGCGCCGCGGCCAAGCCGAATGCCTTGATTGGTTCGAGCACCTCCGGGCTGTTGCCCAGCGAGTTCTATGAGGGCTCTACCCACCCGGAACGCTGCGTGGTCGGCCACCCCTTTAACCCGGTCTACCTGTTGCCGTTGGTAGAGGTAGTGGGCGGTAAAAACACCGCGCCAGAGGCGATCCAGGCAGCAATCAGCGTGTATGAATCCCTCGGCATGCGCCCGCTGCATGTACGCAAGGAAGTGCCTGGGTTTATTGCTGACCGCCTGCTGGAAGCGCTGTGGCGAGAGGCGCTGCACCTGGTCAATGACGGGGTGGCGACCACCGGCGAAATCGACGATGCCATTCGTTTTGGTGCCGGGTTGCGCTGGTCGTTCATGGGCACCTTCCTCACTTACACGCTGGCGGGTGGCGATGCCGGCATGCGCCACTTCATGGCCCAGTTCGGCCCGGCGTTGCAGCTGCCGTGGACTTATCTACCGGCGCCTGAATTGACTGAAAAGCTGATTGATGATGTGGTCGATGGCACCGCTGAGCAGTTGGGTAACCGCAGCATCTCGGCGCTGGAGCGCTATCGTGATGACTGCCTGCTGGCGGTGCTGGAAGCCGTAAAAACAACCAAGGCCAAGCACGGCATGAGCTTCGCCGAATAACCCTGTGGGAGCTGGCTTGCCTGCGATGGCGGTGGCCTCACCCTTGCTATCGCAGGCAAGCCAGCTCCCACATTTGACCGCATACCAAATTGGATTCATGCCATGCCCGCACTGACCACCTACACCACCAAAATCCTGCCCGACTGGGTTGACTACAACGGCCATCTGCGTGACGCGTTCTACCTGCTGATCTTCAGCTACGCCACCGATGCGCTGATGAACACCCTGGGGCTGGACAGCGAAAACCGCGAAGCCAGCGGCCACTCGCTGTTCACCCTAGAGTTGCACCTGAACTATCTGCATGAGGTAAAGCTCGGCGCCGAGGTTGAGGTGCATACCCAACTGATCGCCCACGACGCCAAGCGCCTGCACCTCTATCACAGCCTGCACCTTGTGGGCGAAGAGCGCGAGTTGGCGGGTAACGAACAGATGCTGCTGCATGTCGATCTGGCCGGGCCGCAGTCGGCGCCGTTTGCCGGCGCGACCCTGGAAAAACTCATCGCTCTCAGCCAGGCACACGCCGATCTACCCCGGCCAGCCCTACTCGGCCGGGTGATCGGGCTGCCCGCGCAAAAAAAAGCCCCGATCCAGCCGTGACGGGATCGGGGCAGAGTGCTTTGTGTGAGCCGTGCATTTCGAGGGTGACCAAACCTTCAAGCTGCGTGCCTGGGTTCAGTGTGCCCGTTACGGGCCGGGTCAAGCACCTCGAAAACGACCTGTTCATAGCCATCCGAGCCATCGGTGGATTGTGCCCTTGCCGCCAGTCCTGGGGCCTACCAGAATCCAAGTCATTCCCGCTCCCTACACCAGGATGACCGTCATGATGCACGCGGATTTGATTGACCAGGATGACCTGCTGAGCCAACTGCGCTCACTGGGTTTTGAAGCGTCCAGCGGCGCTACCGCCGAGCAGGCTTGCGAATGTGCGGTGCGCGGGTTGAGCGAAGCGCGGGCCAAGGCGCTCAAGGGCATGGTGGAACAGATGTACAGCGGCAGCGCGACGATTTTGCCGGCGGTGAGGCAGGCGATCGACAAGCAGTTGCTGCCGGCGCTGATGCAGTTCAAACAAAGCTCTGGCGCCTGAAATACCGCTATCGCAGGCAAGCCAGCTGCCACAGGGGAACGCATTCCAAGGTGGGAGCTGGCTTGCCTGCGATGCAGACGGCTCGGTCTAGAGCCTTACACTGGCAAAGGTCGACTCATTGCGCGCCTGGCTCAACGCCGACATCGGCCCCGACAACGGTGACAACACCAGTGCCGGCGGAATCGGCATCATCGCCACTTGCTGGGTGGTGTTGGAGCCTACGCGTTCATCCCGTGGCGGAATGCCGAAGTATTCGCGGTAGCACTTGGAAAAGTGCGGCGTGGACACAAACCCGCACACCGAGGCGACTTCGATGATCGACATGGGGGTCTGCTTGAGCAGTTGCCGTGCACGAATCAGGCGCAGCTTGAGGTAATAACGCGACGGCGAGCAGTGCAGGTATTTCTGGAACAGCCGCTCCAACTGCCGGCGCGACACGGCGACATACACCGCCAGTTCGTCCAGGTCGATCGGCTCTTCGAGGTTGGCTTCCATCAGCGCGACGATTTCTTGCAGCTTCGGCTGGTTGGTGCCAAGCATGTGCTTGAGCGGCACACGCTGGTGATCCTGTTCGTTGCGGATGCGTTCGTACACGAACATCTCGGAGATGGCGGCCGACAATTCACGGCCGTGGTCGCGGCTGATCAGGTGCAACATCATGTCCAGGGGCGCGGTGCCACCGGAGCTGGTGAAGCGGTTGCGATCGAGGGTGAACAGACGCGTGCTCATGGCCACCCGCGGGAAGGCTTCCTGCATCGACGCCAGGCATTCCCAGTGCACGCTGCAATCAAAGCCATCGAGCAAGCCGGCGCAGGCCAGGGCCCAGCTGCCGGTGCACACCGCGCCAAGGCGACGAGACTGGCGTGCCTGGCTTTGCAGCCACGACACATGTTCACGGGTGACGGTGCGCTGGATACCGACGCCGCCGCACACGATGACCGTGTCCAGGACGGGAGCTTTGTGCATGGAGGCATCGGGTGTGATTTGCAGGCCATCACTGGCCCACACCTGGTTGCCGTCGACACTCAGGGTTGTCCAGCGATACAGCTCGCGGCCGGACAGCTGGTTGGCCATGCGCAGTGGCTCCACGGCTGACGCCAGGGAAATCAGCGTGAAATTGTCCAGCAGCAAAAAGCCGATGGATTGAGGCGCACGGTTCTGGGGTTGGGCCCCGGAGTTGGTCGACGTCATCGCGGTATCTCCTCACATCACACAAAGCGGGTGGTGGCCTCAGGCGAGGCTCTTGTTATTGCACTCGTCCTGGAAAGGCGAGGCTTTGAAATTGATAGAGCAAATGCCATGCCTAAAATTGAATGGCTATTCAAGAACTCCTGAAAACGACCTGTTTATGCGTCTATATGAGCCCACGCGTGAAGTGCGAGATATGACGCATAACGGGCGAGGTTCAAGGGGTGTGAGCAGATCGGTAGCACTTGTGGGAAGGCGCTTTGCGGGCGTAGGAGAAGTCTGTCACCCAAAGCACATCAGGCGTGTGATCGTGGAGGAATTCGTTCGGAAGCTACTTATCTATTTGCGACGCGCTAAAAGGTGGCGATTTTGGCTGAGGGTGTTCACTTTGTGAGCAATGGTGCTCCTCTGTTCAGCTCGTTCCCACGCTCTGCGTGGGCATGCATCCTGTGACGCTCTGCGTCACCCCTGGGACGCGGAGCGTCCGGGGCGGCATTCCCACGCGGAGCGTGGGAACGATCATGTCACTGACTCAACATTCAACCGCACTCACCGCCAACCCACCTCGCGATGTCTCTTTGTACTTGTCATGCATATCGGCCCCCGTGTCACGCATGGTGCGGATCACCCGGTCCAACGAGATGAAGTGCTGGCCATCGCCCCGCAACGCCATTTGCGCCGCATTGATCGCCTTCACCGCCGCAATTGCATTGCGCTCGATACACGGCACTTGCACCAGGCCGCCCACCGGGTCGCAGGTCAGGCCGAGGTTATGTTCCAGGCCGATTTCGGCGGCGTTGCACAGTTGCTCCGGCGTGGCGCCGAGGATTTCAGCCAACCCGGCTGCTGCCATGGCGCACGCGGAACCGACCTCGCCCTGGCAACCGACTTCGGCACCGGAAATCGAGGCGTTCTTTTTACACAGGATGCCCACCGCCGCCGCGCCCAGCAGGTAGTCGACCACGTTGGCTTCGGTGACTTCTTCGCTGAACTTCATAAAGTAGTGCAGCACCGCCGGGATGATTCCCGCCGCGCCGTTGGTGGGCGCCGTGACCATGCGCCCACCGGCGGCGTTTTCTTCGTTGACCGCCAGGGCGAACAGGTTGACCCATTCCATGGCGCTCAAGGTCGAGCCGATCACATTGGGCTTGTTCAGCTCCTGCAAGCTGCGGTGTAACTTGGCAGCGCGACGGCGCACGTTCAAGCCGCCGGGCAGGATACCTTCGTGCTTGAGGCCCTGCTCCACGCAATCTTGCATGGCGCGCCAGAGTTTCATCAGGCCGCTGCGGATTTCTTCTTCGCTGCGCCAGGTTTTTTCATTCGCCAGCATCAGTTCGGCAACGCGCAGGTTGTGGGTCTTGCACAGCTGCAACAGCTCCACGGCACTGGAAAAATCATAGGGCAGCTCGGTACGGTCCATGTCCGCCACACCGCTTTGGGCCTGGGCTTCATCCACCACGAAACCGCCACCCACCGAGTAATAGGTGTCGCGGTGCAGCTCGCCGTTTTCGCCAAACACCACCAGGGTCATGGCGTTGGGATGGAACGGCAGGTTTTCGTCGAGCAAGCGCATGTCCCGCGCCCACACAAAGGGCACCGGCAAACGCCCGTCCAGCAGCAGCGTGTCGGTTTCGCGCAGGGTGTGAATGCGGGCGCCGATTTGCGTGGGGTCGATTGCGTCTGGCCATTCGCCCATCAGGCCCATGATGGTGGCGGTGTCGCTGCCGTGGCCGATGCCGGTGGCCGACAGCGAGCCGTACAGTTGCACTTCGACACGCTGCACCTGTTCCAGCCACCCACGCTCACGCAACCCTTGAACGAACAACGCCGCGGCGCGCATGGGCCCCACGGTGTGCGAACTCGAAGGCCCGATGCCGATCTTGAACAGGTCGAAAACGCTGATAGCCATTAACGTGAAACTCCTCGATAAGCACGGGCCGGGCTTGAACGAGGTGCTACGCTCAGATCGCCCAGATGGCGGCATCATCAAGCTTTTATTCGTCATCACGGCGTCTCACACCGACGCACTCATGCTCACCAGCGGCGCTCGCGTGCGAACGCCAGTTTTGGCCGTTTTTTGCGGTGCAGACGGGTAAAAACAGCAGTTTTACCTTAGGAAAAACCTGTAAGCGACGTCATCGGTACTGGATGCGACCCTCCCTGTACTGGATACGACGCCCCCTGTAGGCGTCAGATTTTCACTGGTACATGATCAGTCTCGACTCGTTTGCAAGGCACCGCGCCAGAGCTGTTGTCGCACGCTCCAACCGCAACACTTATAAAGCGCGGCGAATGCCGCCAGAAAAGACACAGGAGTCTACCCACATGAAAGGTTCACCCTCGTTGTTGTTGGCCGCCATGCTGAGTCTGCCAGTCGTGGCATACGCCGCAGAACCGGAACAGTGCAAGACCGTCAACTTCTCCGATGTCGGCTGGACCGACATCACCGTCACCACCGCGACCACCAGCGAGATCCTCAAGGGCCTGGGCTACAAGCCGCGCACCACGATGATTTCGGTACCTGTGACTTACAAGTCCCTGGCCGACGGCAAGAACATGGACATTTTCCTCGGCAACTGGATGCCGACCATGGAAAACGACATCAAGCAGTACCGTGATGCCGGCACCGTGGAAACCGTGCGCGCCAACCTGGAGAACGCCAAGTACACCCTGGCGGTCCCAGAGGCGCTGTATGAGAAGGGCCTGAAAGACTTCGCCGACATCGCCAAATTCAAGGATGAGCTGGGCGGCAAGATCTACGGCATCGAGCCGGGCAACGATGGCAACCGCACCATCCAGACACTGATCGACAAAGATGCCTTCGGCCTGAAAACCGCCGGCTTCAAGGTGGTCGAATCCAGCGAAGCCGGCATGCTCTCCCAGGTTGAACGCGCTTCCAAGCGCAACCAGGCCATCGTGTTCCTCGGCTGGGAACCGCACCCGATGAACACCCGCTTCAAGATGAAGTACCTGACCGGTGGTGACGACTCGTTCGGCCCCAATTACGGCCAGGCCACCATCTACACCAACACCCGCAAAGGCTACACCCAGGAATGCAGCAACGTCGGCCAGTTGCTGAAAAACCTGGTGTTCACCCTCGACATGGAAAGCACCCTGATGGGGAACGTCCTGGACGACAAGATGAAGGCCGACGCTGCCGCCAAGGCCTGGTTGCAGAAGAACCCGCAAGTGCTCGACACCTGGCTCGCCGGTGTCACCACCGTTGATGGCAAACCAGGGCTCGATGCCGTTAAAGCTTACCTCGCCAAATAGCACCCGCTGACCCCAGGCCGGTGCGCTGGCCTGGGATGTTTTCCCCTTCGCATGTGGACATTCACTACCATGCTGACTGAACAGAAAATCCCACTAGGCCAGTACATCGCTGCCTTCGTCGACTGGTTGACCCAACACGGTGCCAACTACTTCGACGCAATCGCATCGACACTGGAAACGATGATCCACGGCGTGACGTTTGCGCTGACCTGGTTCAATCCACTGGCATTGATCGGTCTGATTGCGCTGCTGGCTCACTTTATTCAACGTAAATGGGGACTGACTGTTTTTGTCATCGCCTCCTTCCTGCTGATCCTCAACCTGGGGTACTGGCAGGAAACCATGGAAACCCTCGCACAGGTGCTGTTCGCCACCCTGGTCTGCGTGGTCATCGGTGTGCCGCTGGGCATTGTTGCCGCGCATAAACCAATGTTCTACACCATGATGCGGCCGGTACTCGATCTGATGCAGACCGTGCCGACCTTCGTCTACCTCATCCCTACCCTGACCCTCTTCGGGCTGGGTGTGGTGCCTGGGTTGATTTCCACGGTGGTGTTCGCGATTGCCGCGCCGATCCGCCTGACCTACCTGGGTATCCGCGACGTCCCGCAAGAATTGATGGACGCCGGCAAGGCCTTTGGCTGCTCGCGCCGCCAGTTGCTCTCGCGCATTGAACTGCCCCACGCCATGCCGAGCATCGCCGCCGGCATTACCCAATGCATCATGCTGTCGTTGTCGATGGTGGTGATCGCAGCCCTGGTAGGCGCCGACGGCCTCGGCAAGCCGGTGGTCAACGCACTCAACACCGCCGATATTGCCCTGGGCTTTGAAGCGGGCCTGGCCATTGTGTTGCTCGCCATCATGCTCGACCGTATCTGCAAACAACCCGACGCTAAAGTAGGGGGTGATGCATGAGCATTATCCGATTCGACAAAGTCGACGTGATCTTTTCCAAAGACCCACGCGAAGCGCTCAAGCTGCTGGACCAGGGCATGAGCCGTAACGAAATTCTGAAGAAGACCGGGCAGATCGTCGGCGTCGAGAACGCCAGCCTGGATATCGAGAAAGGCGAGATCTGTGTGCTGATGGGCCTCTCGGGCTCAGGCAAATCCAGTTTGCTGCGCTGCATCAACGGCCTCAATACCGTCAGCCGTGGCCAGCTGTTTGTGGAGCATGAAGGGCGTCAGATCGACATCGCCTCCTGCACCCCCGCCGAGCTGAAAATGATGCGCACCAAACGCATCGCCATGGTGTTCCAGAAGTTCGCCCTGATGCCTTGGTTGACGGTGCGCGAGAACATCAGCTTCGGCCTGGAAATGCAGGGCCGACCGGAGAAAGAACGGCGCACGCTGGTGGACGAGAAACTCGAACTGGTGGGCCTGAGCCAATGGCGCAACAAGAAGCCCGACGAGTTGTCCGGCGGCATGCAGCAGCGCGTCGGCCTGGCCCGCGCCCTGGCGATGGACGCCGATATCCTGCTGATGGACGAACCCTTCTCGGCCCTCGACCCGCTGATCCGCCAAGGCTTGCAAGATGAACTGCTGGAACTGCAACGCAAGTTGAGCAAGACCATCGTGTTCGTCAGCCACGACCTGGATGAAGCGCTGAAACTGGGCAGCCGTATCGCGATCATGAAAGACGGCAAGATCATCCAGTACAGCGTGCCGGAAGAAATCGTACTGAACCCGGCGGACGACTATGTGCGCACCTTCGTCGCGCATACCAACCCGCTGAACGTGCTGTGCGGACGTAGCCTGATGCGCACGCTGGACAACTGCAAGCGCGTGAACGGTTCGGTGTGTCTTGATCCGGGTGGCGACTCCTGGCTGGACCTGGCCGAAGGCAACACCATCCAGGGCGCACGCCAGAATGGCGTGGCGATGAACCTGCAAAACTGGGCGCCAGGGCAGGCCGTGGAAGGCTTGGGCCGCGTACCGACGCTGGTGGACTCGAACATCGGTATGCGCGATGCACTGCAGATTCGCTACCAGACAGGCAACAAGCTGGTGCTGCACGACAACAACAAGGTGGTGGGGATACTGGGGGACAGTGAGCTCTACCATGCCCTGCTGGGCAAGAACCTGGGTTGACTGCTAAAGGAATGCGGACAATGTGGGAGCTGGCTTGCCTGCGATAGCTATGTTGGATTCACCCTTGCTATCGCAGGCAAGCCAGCTCCCACATTCGACCGCATTCAATGCTTGCAACAGCGGCGCCAGTGAGGGCGCCGCCAGCTCAACTATCAGCTATAGACCCGGCCAAGGAGCTGCCGATGGCTTTCAAACTGATCGAGCACATCCCGGGTGATCTGTTCCTGGGTGAAGCCCATCAGGTCATACTCCTGCGGCCCGTTGTGCAGGTACACCTCGGCACGGTAGTAACGGGTGCGCTCTTCTTCAGGCAGGTCAGCCGGCGCCGCCGAGTAGCCATCCAGGCTCACTTCGTAGACAAACGGGTTACCCTCGTCCATCTCGATCCGCACGCCGATGCAGCGTTTGGATTTGCCCAGCAGGGTCTGCACTTCCAGGCCCTGATCACGCAACGCACTCGCGGCCTCTTCCAACGCCGGCGTTACGTGCTTGTCCATAAAGCGCTGCACGGTGGCCTGGCTCGGTTGCAGGTCCAGGGCGCTCAAGCGCTCGCTGAAACCACGACGCCCGCGTTCAGCCAATTGCGCCTGCTCCTGTTCGATGGCCACGTCCTGGCGCATGGCCTTGTGCAAACCGAACATAAAGAACACCAGCACCACCGAGAACGGCAGCCCCGCCAGCACCACCATGGTTTGCATGGCTTCGAAGTTACCGGCAAACAGCAGACCGATGGTCACCAGGGTGATCACCGCCGACCAGAAGATACGCAACCAGTGCGGCGCATCTTCATCCACGTTGCCGCCCTTGCAGGACAGGTTGGCCATCATCACCGCGCCGGAATCCGCCGGGGTCAGGAACAGCACAAAGCCCACGAAGATCGACACGCCGATCACCACTTTCGACGCCGGGTAATGCTCAAGCAGTTGGTAGATGGCCATGGACGGTTGTTCCAGCGCCGTCTTGCCCAACTCCACCGCCCCGTGGTTCAGCACCAGGTCCAGGGCCGAGTTGCCGAAGATCGACAGCCACGCCAGGGTAAAGCCCAGCGGAATCAGCAATACGCCAGCCACCAGTTCGCGCACGGTGCGACCACGGGAAATACGCGCGATGAACATGCCCACAAATGGCGCCCAGGAAATCCACCAGGCCCAGTAGAACAGAGTCCACAGACCCATCCAGCGTTCAGTCTTGGCACCGTCGCCTTCGTACACATACAGGTCGAAGGTTTTCAGCACGATACCGTTGAGGTAATCACCGGTGTTCTGCACCAGGCCATTGAGCAGGTGCAAGGTAGGGCCGAACAACAGCACGAAGATCAGCAAACCGCTGAACAGCACGATGTTGAGGTTGGACAGGCGGCGAATACCGTTTTCCACACCCGACACGGCGGCGATGGTCGCCACGGTGCTCATCACGATGATCACGATCAGCAAATTGGTATTGCTGTGCTCCATGCCGAACAGGTTTTCCAGCCCCGACGACACTTGCATCGAGCCGATCCCCAGGTTGGTCACCAGCCCCAGCAGGGTCACGAACATGCCGAAACCGTCTACCGCGTGGCCGGCCGCGCCCTTCACCCAACGCTCGCCCACCAGCGGGTACAGCGCCGAACGCAGTGCCAGCGGTTGGTTGTGACGGTACGCAAAGTACGCCACGGCCAGGCCGACCAGCGCATAGATCGCCCAGCCGTGCAGGCCCCAGTGCAGGAAGGTCAGTTGCAGCGCCTGGCGTGCCGCGCCATTGCTGGCGGCAGCGCCTTCGGGCGGGTTGAAGTAGTGGTCCAACGGCTCGGACGCACCGAAATACAACAGCGAGATGCCGATACCGGACGAGAACAACATGCCGGCCCAGGCGCCATAGCTGAAGTCTGGGGTATCGTCCTTCGCACCCAGCTTAAGTTTCCCATAGGACGAAAACGCCAGGCCGACCACAAACACCAGGTAGGCGGCGATGACCACCATGTAGTACCAGCCAAAGCTTTTCGACAGCCAGGCCTGTGCGACACCGAGCAGGCGCCCGGCCTCCTGCGGGGCGACGATCAGAATGGCGGTCAACAACAAAATCAGCGCGGTGGAGGTGTAGAACACCCAACCGTTGACCCGGACCTTTTCCGGTGGGGTCTTTATAAGAGAGGCAGAACTCATGGCGCAGATGCTCCAGGCAGTGCGAGAGAGAAACACAAGGCAACGGTTATCCCGGGACATCGATTTTTCGGCAGTCGACGGACGGGTGTTATAAAGACACCCCAAAATTCTTGAGCCCGCCTAAGCGGTGATCAGGCTCTGAAGTGGCCTGTTTCAAGGGTTTTTGCAGGTGTCGAAGGTTGCGGCTCGCAGGTAGGAAACATCTGTAGGCAGCGACCATTTGTCGCAGATCTTATTCTTTGTTGATTGAACGTTCAATCAAAACAAAATAGACTGGCCCTCAAGCCGACGGACGTGGATCGCCCATCGGCAGGCCTAAGGAGAGGTGCTACATGCCCAAGGTCGGTATGCAACCCATACGCCGCCAGCAGTTGATCGAAGCCACGTTGACGGCCATCGATCGGGTCGGGATGGGAGATGCCAGCATTGCGCTGATCGCTCGTCTGGCCGGCGTCTCGAACGGCATCATCAGCCACTACTTTCAGGACAAGAACGGCCTGATCGCAGCGACGATGCGCTACCTGATGAATGCGTTGATCGAGAACGTGCAAGAGCGCAGGCGTGCCTTGAAGGATGACAGCCCACGGGCGCACCTTCAGGTGATCATCGAAGGCAACTTCGACGCCAGCCAGGTCAACGGCCCGGCAATGAAAACCTGGCTGGCCTTCTGGGCCACCAGCATGCACCACCCGTCATTGCACAGGTTGCAGCGGATCAACGATCAACGTCTGTATTCCAACCTGTGCTGCCAGTTCCGCCGAGTGCTGCCGCTGCCGCACGCACGCAAAGCAGCCCGAGGCCTGGCGGCCCTGATCGACGGTTTGTGGTTGCGCGGCGCCCTGTCGGGAGACGCTTTCGACACGGAGCAGGCGCAACGGATCGCTTACGAATACATGGATTTCCAATTGGCCAAGCAGGTGAGTTAGAGCACACATAACCGCTCAACCCCTGAACGTCCGCCGCTCAGTGTTGCCACACCCCCATGGCCCACTGTTCGGCGGGTAACGCCAACCACTTATGCACTTGCGAGGACTTTATGGCCCGTTTCGACCTGCAAAAACTCTACATTGACGGCGGCTACAGCGACGCTGGCAGCGATGCCACCTTCGAAGCCATCAACCCGGCTAACGGTGAAGTTCTCGCCCAAGTGCAACGCGCCACCAAAGATGACGTTGAACGTGCCGTGGTCAGCGCTGAAAAAGGCCAGAAAATCTGGGCCGCCATGACCGCCATGGAGCGTTCGCGCATCCTGCGTCGTGCCGTGGACATCCTGCGCGAGCGCAACGATGAACTGGCTGCCCTGGAAACCCTGGACACCGGTAAAGCCTTCTCCGAAACCAAGTACGTCGACATCGTCACTGGCGCTGACGTGCTGGAATACTACGCCGGCCTGGTACCTGCCATCGAAGGCGAGCAGATCCCACTGCGCGACACCTCGTTTGTCTACACCCGCCGCGAGCCATTGGGCGTGGTTGCCGGTATTGGCGCGTGGAACTACCCGATCCAGATCGCCCTGTGGAAATCCGCACCGGCCCTGGCCGCCGGTAACGCGATGATCTTCAAGCCAAGCGAAGTCACCTCGCTGACCACCCTGAAACTGGCCGAGATCTACACCGAGGCTGGCGTTCCAGCGGGCGTGTTCAACGTACTGACCGGCAGCGGCCGTGAAGTCGGCACCTGGCTGACCGAGCACCCGCGCATCGAAAAAGTCTCCTTCACCGGCGGCACCGACACCGGCAAGAAAGTCATGGCCAGCGCGTCGAGCTCCTCGCTCAAGGACGTGACCATGGAGCTGGGCGGCAAGTCCCCGCTGATCATTTTCGACGACGCCGACCTCGACCGCGCCGCCGACACCGCCATGATGGCCAACTTCTACAGCTCCGGACAGGTTTGCACCAACGGCACCCGCGTGTTCGTGCCCAAGCACCTGCAAGCCGCGTTCGAAGCCAAGATCGTCGAGCGTGTGGCGCGTATTCGCATCGGCAACCCGGAAGACGAAAACACCAACTTCGGCCCGCTGGTCAGCTTCGCCCACATGGAAAGCGTGCTGGGCTACATCGCCAAAGGCAAAGAGCAAGGCGCCCGCCTGCTGTGCGGCGGCGACCGCCTCACCGAAGGCGACTTCGCCAAAGGCGCCTTCGTGGCCCCGACCGTGTTCACCGACTGCACCGATGACATGGTGATCGTGCGTGAAGAAATCTTCGGCCCGGTGATGAGCATCCTCACCTACGAGACCGAAGAAGAAGTGATCCGCCGCGCCAACGACACCGACTTCGGCCTGGCCGCTGGCCTGGTGACCAAGGACCTGAACCGCGCCCACCGCGTGATTCATCAGTTGGAAGCCGGTATCTGCTGGATCAACGCCTGGGGCGAGTCCGACGCGAAGATGCCGGTTGGCGGCTACAAGCAGTCGGGTGTGGGCCGTGAGAACGGGATCAGCTCGCTGAACAACTTCACCCGCATCAAATCGGTACAGGTTGAATTGGGCGATTACGCCTCGGTGTTCTAACACCCGAGCCTTGTATTGCCCGTGAGGCCATCGCGGGCAAGCCCGGCTCCCACATTTGTTCTGTGTGAACCCGATCAAATGTGGGAGCTGGTTTGCCTGCGATCGAGTGCGAAGCACTCGCCAGACCTGACCACACTTCAAAGAGGGTACATTCATGTCCCAAGAATACGATTACATCATTGTGGGTGCCGGCTCTGCCGGTAACACCCTGGCGACCCGTCTGACCGAAGACGAAGGCGTCACCGTTTTGCTGCTGGAAGCCGGTGGCCCCGACTACCGGCTCGACTTCCGCACCCAGATGCCAGCCGCCCTGGCCTTCCCGCTGCAAGGCCGCCGCTACAACTGGGCCTACGAAACCGATCCAGAGCCACACATGGACGGCCGCCGGATGGAATGCGGGCGCGGCAAGGGCCTGGGTGGCTCTTCCCTGATCAACGGCATGTGCTACATCCGCGGCAACGCCATGGACTACGACAACTGGTCGAAGCTGCCGGGCCTGGAAGACTGGACCTACCTGGACTGCCTGCCGTATTTCCGCAAAGCCGAAACCCGCGACATCGGCCCCAACGATTGGCACGGTGGTGACGGCCCGGTCAGCGTGACCACGCCGAAAGCGGGCAACAACCCGCTGTTCCACGCCATGGTTGAAGCGGGCGTACAGGCCGGTTACCCACGTACCGAAGATTTGAACGGCTACCAGCAAGAAGGCTTCGGCCCGATGGACCGTACCGTCACGCCGAACGGCCGTCGCGCCAGCACCGCACGCGGTTACCTGGACACGGCTAAAAAGCGCTCGACCCTGACCATCGTCACCCATGCCCTCACCGACAAAGTACTGTTCGAAGGCAAGCGTGCAGTGGGCGTGCGTTACCTGATCGGCGCCGCCGAAGAGCGTGTTGAAGCCCGTGCGCGCAAAGAAGTGCTGGTGTGCAGCGGCGCAATCGCTTCGCCGCAACTGCTGCAACGCTCCGGTGTCGGCCCGGCCAAACTGCTGGAAAGCCTCGATATCCCGGTGGTCCACGACCTGCCGGGCGTGGGTGAAAACCTGCAGGACCACCTTGAGCTGTACCTGCAATACGCGTGCACCCAGCCAGTGTCGCTGTACCCGTCGCTGCTCTGGTACAACCAGCCGGCAATTGGTGCCGAATGGCTGTTCAACGGCACCGGCATCGGCGCCAGCAACCAGTTCGAAGCGGGCGGTTTCATTCGTACCCGCGAAGAGTTCGAGTGGCCGAACATCCAGTACCACTTCCTGCCGGTGGCGATTAACTACAACGGCAGCAACGGTGTGAAAGAGCACGGTTTCCAGGCGCACATGGGCTCCATGCGTTCGCCAAGCCGTGGCCGTATCCAGCTGAAGTCGAAGAACCCACGGGACTACCCGAGCATCCTCTTCAACTACATGGCCACCGAGCAGGACTGGCAGGAGTTCCGCGACGGCATCCGCCTGACCCGTGAAATCATGCAGCAGCCGGCACTGGATCCGTACCGTGGCCGCGAAATCAGCCCGGGTATCGAAGTGCAAACCGATGAGCAGTTGGACAAGTTCATCCGCGAGCACGCCGAGACCGCGTTCCACCCGTCCTGCTCGTGCAAGATGGGCACCGACGAGATGGCCGTAGTCGATGGCGAAGGCCGCGTACATGGTATGCAGGGCTTGCGGGTGGTCGATGCCTCGATCATGCCGATCATCACCACCGGCAACCTGAACGCGCCAACGATCATGATCGCCGAGAAAATCGCCGACAAGATCCGTGGCCGCCAGCCACTGCCGCGCAGCACTGCGGATTACTACGTGGCAGGCGATGCGCCGGTGCGTGGCAAGCCTATGCGTGAAGTAGGGCCATTGGCGCAGTAACCGAAACACCCCAGTGATTGATCGTTCCCACGCTCCGCGTGGGAACGCATCCTGTGATGCTCTGCGTCACGCCCTTCAAGAGCGGACGCAGAGCGTCCAGGGTGGCATTCCCACGCAGAGCGTGGGAACGATCACACAACAAAACCTCCCTTGATCAGCTCCCCGCCCAGGCCTACTCTGTTCGCCTGCCCGCGCCGAGCCGCCCACAAGGAAGGCCCTATGTTCGAACACCACGCCACGCTCAAGAAACACTTCGGTGCCCTGCGCACCACCGCCGAATTTTTCTCCCTGCGCTACGTGCGCGAATCCGGCCAGTACCTGTCGGTACGCAAGAACGTCGCCGAGCCGCCTCACCTGGGCCATGATGAAGGCGCCATGCTCACCGTGCGTCTCAACGGCGTGGAAGCCTACGCCGCGACCAACGATATTTCCCTTGCCGGCCTGCAAGCCGCCCTTGAGCGCGCTGAACAGCAAGCCCGGTTGATCAAGCCCCACGCCCTGCTCGACCTGCACCAGCAGCCAGTGTCCAGCGACGTCGCCGACTACCTGTCGCCCGACCTCGACCAGCCCTTCCCGTCCCTGAGCGACTGCTACCAATTGCTCGGCGATGAGTCCGCCGCCGTGCCCAAGGATGAGCGCCTGGTGAGCTGGGAAGTCAGCCTGGGGACCACGCGGGTTGAACAGATCTACCTCAACAGCGCCGGCGCCCAATTGCGTCAGGCCCAGCGCTTTGTCTTTCCGGGCCTGAGTGTGACCGCCTTCGACGGCAACGACAGCCAGACCCGTACCCTGGGCGGTACCAACTTCGGCCAGCAAGGCAGTGCCGGGGTGATCCAGCGTTTTGGCCTGGTGGGCGCCGCCCGCAAGGTGGCCGACGAAGCCGTGCAATTGCTGCTCGCACCGAATACGCCCCACGGCCCGCGTGACCTGCTGCTGATGCCCGACCAAATGATCCTGCAGATCCACGAGTCCATCGGCCATCCGCTGGAGCTGGATCGCATCCTCGGTGACGAGCGCAATTACGCCGGCACCAGTTTTGTGAAAGCCAGCGATTTCGGCCACCTGCAATATGGCTCGCCGCTGCTCAACGTCACCTTCGACCCGGACATCCCCGAACAGCTTGCCAGCTACGCTCATGACGACGACGGCACGCCTGCCAGCAAGCAATTTCTGATTCGCGAGGGCCTGCTGCTCAAGCCCTTGGGCGGGGCCTTATCGCAATTTCGCGCCAACCTGCCAGGCGTCGCCAACAGCCGCGCTTGCGGCTGGAACCGTGCACCCATCGACCGCATGGCCAACCTGAATATCGAGCCTGGGGATAAAAGCCTCGCGCAATTGGTGGGCGGCATTGAGAGCGGCATCCTGATGTCGACCAACCGCTCGTGGTCCATCGACGATGCGCGCAACAAGTTCCAGTTCGGCTGCGAGTGGGGCCAGTTGATCGAAAACGGCGAGCTCAAGGGCGTGGTGAAGAACCCCAACTACCGGGCGATTTCTGCGCAGTTCTGGCGCAAGCTCAGCGCGGTAGGCGACGCCACCACCTTCAAGGTCTTGGGCACGCCGAACTGCGGCAAGGGCGAACCCAACCAGGTGATCCGTGTCGGCCATGCGTCGCCGGCCTGTGTATTCAGCAATGTGGATGTATTTGGGGGCGATGCCTGATGAACCATTTCAAGGCACTGGTGGACTGGCTCAAGCAGGCGGTCACCGATCAAGAACACTTTCACCTCGGCTACGCGGATGAGGCGTCCGAGTTCGTGCGCTTCAACCACGCGCAGGTACGCCAGGCCGGCCAGGTACAGCAGGCCAGCCTGAACCTCAAGCTGATCAACGATGGGCGCCACGCCGACCTGGGTATCACCCTGTCCGGCGAGGCGCAGCTGGATCGCCAGCGCCTGGCCGACGGCCTGCAACAACTGCGCGAAACCTTGCCGCTGTTGCCGCCTGACCCGTACCTGCTGCTGAACCCCGACGCCTGGCACAACCATAACGAACAGCTGCGCCCGCTGCCGGAACTGGCACAAGTGCTGGACGATATCAGCCGGGCCGCCGATGGCGTGGACCTGGTTGGCTTCTACGCCGCCGGCCCGATCAGCCGCGGTTTCGCCAGCTCATCGGGGGCGTTCGGCTGGCACCGGGCTAACAGCTTCAATTTCGACTTCAGCCTGTTCCACGCCAATGGCGAAGCGGTAAAAGCCAGCTACGCCGGGCACACCTGGAACAGCGCCGAATTCGCCGCCCGTTTCCAACAGGCCCGTGAGCAACTGGCGTTTCTCGGTCGCCCGCTCCACACCCTGGCACCCGGCCAATACCGCGCCTACCTTGCGCCGGCAGCGCTGGAAGAAATCATCAGCATCATCACCTGGGGTGGTTTTTCGGCCCAGGCCATCGCGAGCAAAGGCAGTTCGTTGCAACGCCTGTACGCGGGTGATCAGTCACTGAGCCCGCTGGTGACGGTGGATGAGCAGATCAGCGGCTCCCTGAGCCAGGCGTTTTCCACTGAAGGCTACCCGCGCAAGGATGTCACCCTGATCAACGCAGGCAAGGCCGAGGGCCAGTTGATCAACTCTCGCAGCGCCGCCGAATACGGCTTGAGCACCAACGGCGCCAGCAGCGACGAGTCGCCCAGCGCCTTGCAAATGGCCGCAGGCAACCTGGCCCAGGCCGATATTCTCAAGCAGTTGGGCACAGGGCTGTATATCAGCAACCTCTGGTACCTGAACTACTCCGACCTGCCGGCAGCGCGCCTGACCGGCATGACGCGCTTTGCGACCTTCTGGGTGGAGAATGGCGAAATCAAGGCACCGGTCAGCACCATGCGCTTTGATGACAGTGTTTACAGCCTGCTTGGCTCACAGCTTGAAGCGTTGACCACTGATCGAGAACTGCTGCTGTCGCCCAGTACCTACAGCCAGCGTAATACTGCCTCCAATCTATTGCCGGGAGCCTTGATCAAGCGTTTGACCCTGACCTTATAAATCTTGCCACCCGCCCACGTGCCTGCACGTGATGCATGACCTTGCCTGGACTGGGCAAGCTGGAGTCTTGAGATGAACCATGGAAGTTTCGTCATAGAAAAACTGTTCAAGCAATACAACGTTCACGTGGAGCAACTGGGTAACGACCCACATAGAAAAACCGTACTGATGGTCAATGGCGCGTTATCCACCACGCGCTCCTTTGCCCGTACCAGCAAATGCCTGGCCGAGCACTTCAATGTGCTGCTGTTCGACTTGCCCTTCTCTGGCTTGTCACGCGAGCACAACACCGAACTCGACCTGGTCACCAAGGACGACGAGGTGCAAATCCTGCGTGCCTTGGTGGATCGCTTTGAGGTCAACCATCTAGTCTCGGCCTCCTGGGGCGGCATCTCCACGCTGTTGACCCTGGCGCATAACCCGCCCTCCATCGAAAGCTCGGTGGTGATGGCCCTGGCGCCCAACCTCAACCAGGCGATGCTGGAATATGTCGAGCGCGTGCGTGTGCTGATCGAGGCCGATGACAAGTCGGCGGTCGGCCATCTGCTCAACGAAACGGTTGGCAAATACCTGTCGCCGCGCCTCAAGCGCAACAACCATCGGCACCTGTCGACCATGGCCACCACCGAGTACCGCCAGGCGCGCTTTCATATCCATCAAGTGTTGGCCTTGGGTGATGGCAATTACCTGCCGGCGCTCAAGCAGATTGAAACACCGGTGCACTTTCTCAACGGCGCACTGGACGAATACACGCCGGCTGACGAGGCCCAGCTGTTCAAACACTACGTAGGCCGCAGCAGCTTTGCGGTGGCCGAACACACCGGCCATCTGCTCGACCTGGAGTCCCGCGAATCCGCGCTGGCAGTGCATCGGGCGTTGCTGGATTTCCTGGTGGGCGAACATGTGACATTGTCAGCTATAGACGAACCGCCAGTGGGAAAAGGCGCGACGGATGGCGCATAATCGCCGACACATAGCCTGCTAATTAAAAGGGATCCCATGCCGAATCGTGCCCCTCTCGATGCCAAGACTGCCCGCTGGCTCCCCTGGGTGGTAGCGATTGCCTTCTTCATGCAGTCGCTGGACGGGACGATTCTCAACACCGCGCTGCCGGCCATGGCGCAGGACCTCGCGGAAAACCCGCTGCGCATGCAAGGGGTGGTGATCGCCTACATGCTCACCGTTGCCTTGCTGATTCCGGCATCGGGCTGGATCGCTGACCGCTTTGGCACCAAGAAGATTTTCTTTGGCGCGATCATGCTGTTCAGCATCGGGTCGCTGCTGTGTGCGCTGTCCAGTAGCTTGAGCATGCTGGTGGGCGCACGGGTGATCCAGGGCCTGGGCGGTGCGCTGATGCTGCCGGTCGGGCGGCTGGTGGTACTGCGCGCTTATCCGCGCTCCGAGCTGGTGCGGATCATGGGCTTCATCACTATTCCAGGCCTGCTCGGCCCCTTGCTTGGCCCGACAATGGGCGGCTGGATGGTGCAATACCTGACCTGGCACTGGATCTTCCTGATCAACCTGCCGGTGGGCATGATCGGCTGCTACGCCGTGTGGAAATTCATCCCCGACCTGCGCGGCAGTGAGCGCACGCGCTTCGACGGCCTTGGCTTCCTGCTGTTCGGCGCAGCGATGGTGTTGATCACTATCGCCATGGAGGGCCTGGGCGAACTGCACCTGCCGCACCTGCGCGTGATATTGCTGCTGTTCGGCGGGTTCGCCTGCCTGGCGGCGTACTGGCTGCGCGCCGGGCATATCGATAACCCGCTGTTCTCGCCGGTGCTGTTCAAGACGCGCACCTTTGCCGTGGGGATTCTGGGCAATCTGTTTGCGCGCCTGGGCAGCGGCGCCTTGCCGTTCCTGGTGCCGCTGCTGTTACAAGTGGCGCTGGGCTATTCGCCGTCGGAAGCCGGCATGAGCATGTTGCCGCTGGCGGCGGCGGCGATGTTCGCCAAGTCCATCGCGCGCCCTCTTATCGAGCGCCTCGGCTACCGCATCGTCCTGACCGGCAACACCCTGGCCCTGGGCCTGATGCTGGCGAGCATGGGCCTGGTCAGCGAGCACACGCCCTACCCGCTGCTGTTGGCCATGCTGGCGGTACTGGGGGCAATCAACTCCCTGCAATTTACCGCGATGAACACTGTCACCCTGATCGACCTCGACGACGCCCAGGCCAGCAGCGGCAACAGCTTGCTGTCGGTGGTGGCGCAATTGTCCCTGAGCCTGGGCGTGGCCTGTGCCGGTGCATTGCTCGGCGGCTTTACCGCCGAAGCCGGTAATGACGGGGTCAATACAGTGCTGGGCGCCTTCCAACTGACCTTCCTCACTGTGGGCATCATGGCGATGCTGGCGGCGGCGATCTTCCTGCAACTGTCGCCTAAAGACGGCAAACGGGTGGTCAGCCGCGAGCACGATATCGAGCACTGACGGGCGTCTCGTCGAGAACTTGCGAGGAAAATCCCACGAGACTGGTACACTGCGCGACATTTTGTTTTGCAGAGCCAGTCCCGTGACTACCATCGCCACCGCTTTTAATACTTTGCCCCTGTCCGCCGCCATGCTGGCTAACCTCGACTCGCTGGGTTACGTCGAGATGACGCAGATCCAGGCGCAAAGCTTGCCGGTGATCCTCAAAGGGCTGGACCTGATTGCCCAGGCCAAGACCGGCAGCGGCAAGACCGCTGCATTCGGCATCGGCTTGTTGAACCCGATCAACCCGCGCTACTTCGGTTGCCAGGCGCTGGTGATGTGCCCGACCCGTGAGCTGGCCGACCAGGTCGCCAAGGAAATCCGCCGCCTGGCCCGTGCCGAAGACAACATCAAGGTACTCACCCTGTGCGGCGGCGTGTCTCTCGGCCCGCAGATTGCCTCCCTGGAGCATGGCGCCCACGTTATCGTCGGCACCCCGGGACGCATCCAGCAACACCTGCGTAAAGGTTCGCTGGTGCTGGACGGCTTGAACACCCTGATCCTCGACGAAGCCGACCGCATGCTCGACATGGGCTTCTACGACGCCATCGAAGACATCATCAGCAAGACCCCACCACGCCGCCAGACCCTGCTGTTCTCGGCCACCTACCCGGTGAGCATCAAGCAACTGGCCTCCAAGTTCATGCGTGCGCCTCAGCAAGTGAAAGCCGAAGCGTTCCACTCCGACGACCAGATCGAACAACGCTTCTACGAGATCTCCCCGGAAGAGCGCATGGACGCCGTGACCAAGGTGCTGGCGCACTTCCGCCCGGCCTCCTGCGTGGCGTTCTGCTTTACCAAGCAGCAAGTGCAGGAAACCGTCGACCACCTGACGTCCAAGGGCATTTCCGCTGTTGGCCTGCATGGTGACCTGGAACAGCGCGACCGTGACCAGGTATTGGCGATGTTCGCCAACCGCAGCACCTCGGTGCTGGTGGCCACCGACGTCGCCGCTCGAGGCCTGGACATCGACGCCCTGGACATGGTGATCAACGTCGAACTGGCCCGCGACTCGGAAATTCACATCCACCGTGTAGGCCGTACCGGCCGTGCCGGTGAGACCGGCATCGCCATCAGCCTGGTGGCGCCGTCCGAAGCCCACCGCGCCCAGGCCATCGAGCAACTGCAGAAGTCGCCGCTGAACTGGGACCAACTGGACAACCTCAAGCCGCAAAGCGGTGGCCCGCTGTTGCCGCAGATGAGCACCCTGTGCATCGCTGCCGGGCGTAAGGACAAGGTTCGCCCAGGCGACATCCTCGGCGCATTGACCGGTGAAGCCGGCATTCCGGGTGCCCAGGTCGGCAAGATCGCTATCTTTGATTTCCAGGCCTTCGTGGCCGTGGAACGCGGCATCGCCAAGCAGGCGTTGCAGCGTTTGAATGACGGCAAGATCAAAGGCCGTTCGCTGCGCGTGCGCATTTTGTAATAACACCGAGTTCCCATTACAGGAACCGAATGAATGTGGGAGCTGGCTTGCCTGCGATAGCGACGGTGAATCCACTACCGCTATCGCAGGCAAGCCAGCTCCCACAGGGTTGATGGCATTTCAAATCAATAGTTTTGTGAGGACATGGCTGTGCGCTCGACCGAAGTTGTGATCATTGGCGCCGGCGCCGCAGGCTTGATGTGCGCGCTGACCGCCGCCGGGCGTGGGCGCAAGGTGATATTGATCGACCACGCCAACAAGGCCGGCAAGAAAATCCTGATGTCCGGTGGCGGCCGCTGCAACTTCACCAACATGTACACCGAGCCGGCCAACTTCCTCTCGTACAACGCGCACTTCTGCAAATCGGCCCTGGCCCGTTATACACAGTGGGATTTTATCGGGCTGGTGGCCAAACACGGCGTGCCGTACCACGAGAAGAAACTCGGCCAGCTGTTCTGCGACAACAAGTCCAGCGACATCCTCGGCATGCTGCTCGACGAGTGCATCCAGACCGGCGTGAGCCTGCACCTGGACACCTCCATCGAGGCAATCGCCAAGCTCGAAAGCGGCTATCAACTGCAAACCACCCTGGGTGAACTGCGCTGTGAATCCCTGGTGATCGCCACAGGCGGTTTGTCGATCCCGACGCTGGGCGCCACCGGTTTCGGTTACCAAGTGGCCAGGCAATTCGGCCATGAACTGCTGCCAACCCGCGCCGGGCTCGTGCCGTTCACCATCACCGACCAGCTCAAGGAGTTGTGCGGCGAGTTGTCCGGCACCTCGGTCGACTGCCTGGTGAGCTGCAACGGCCAGAGTTTTCGCGAGAACATCCTGTTCACCCATCGCGGCCTGAGCGGGCCGGCGATCTTGCAGATTTCCTCGTATTGGCACCCCGGCGACACGGTGGAAATCAACCTGCTGCCCGACCACGACGCCCATGCCTGGCTGCAACAGCAACAGGCCGAACACCCCAACAGCGAGTTGAAAACCCTGCTGGGCGAGATCTTCACCAAGAAGATGGCCAATCTGCTGGCCCAAAGCTGGTTCGAATCCAAGCCGATGAAGCAGTACACCCACGCTGAAATGGCCGATATCGCGCAAAAGCTGGGGAGCTGGCAACTGGTACCGGCCGGCACCGAGGGTTATCGCACTGCCGAGGTGACATTGGGCGGGGTGGATACGCGGGAAGTGTCGTCCAAGACCATGGAATCGCTGAAAAGCCCCGGCCTGTACTTTATCGGCGAAGTGCTGGATGTGACCGGCCACCTGGGCGGGTTCAATTTCCAGTGGGCCTGGGCCTCGGGTTACGCGGCCGCGCAATACGCCTGATGTGCACCTTGAGATGCAATCCCCTGTGGGAGCTGGCTTGCCTGCGATAGCGGCAGTGAATCCCACATCGTTATCGCAGGCAAGCCAGCTCCCACATTGGTTTTGCAGTGATCCTGAAAATTTTGCTGTCCGATGTGATCGCCACGCTTGCCGTGGCGTCATTACTGGCTCAATTTAGCGACAACGTCCCGGAAGACTCCAGACTTCATGTCATCGACCTCGTTCAAGCAGTCCATGCGGCGCCTGTGGGCGCTGGATAAATTCAGCTACAGCGTACGGGTGTTCATCGCCCTCACCGGCAGCATGGCATTGTGTTGGTACCAGGATGAAATGACGCTGCTGATCCCGCTGTTCCTGGGGATTATCGCCAGCGCCCTAGCCGAGACCGATGACAGCTGGCAAGGCCGTCTCAACGCGCTGGCGGTGACACTGGTGTGTTTCAGCATCGCCGCGCTGTCGGTGGAGCTGCTGTTCCCTTACCCCTGGATATTTGCCATCGCCCTGGCCGTGGCCAGTTTCGGCCTGACCATGCTCGGCGCACTGGGCGAACGCTATGGCGCGATTGCCTCGGCCACCTTGATTCTGTCGGTCTACACCATGATCGGCGTGGACCAGCGCGGCGGCGCCGTCACGGATTTCTGGCATGAGCCGCTGCTGCTGGTCGCCGGTGCCGCCTGGTACGGCGTGCTGTCCGTGCTGTGGCAGGCGCTGTTTTCAAACCAGCCGGTGCAGCAGAGCCTGGCGCGGTTGTTCCGCGAGCTGGGGCGTTACCTCAAGCTCAAGTCATCGTTGTTCGAACCGATCCGGCAGCTGGATGTGGAAGCGCGACGCCTGGAATTGGCCCAGCAAAACGGCCGGGTAGTGGCTGCGCTGAATGCCGCGAAGGAAATCATCCTGCACCGCGTCGGCAATGGCCGGCCGGGCTCGAAGGTCAGCCGCTACCTGAAACTGTACTTCCTGGCCCAGGACATCCACGAGCGCGCCAGTTCCTCCCACTACCCCTACAACGCCCTCACTGAAGCCTTCTTCCATAGCGATGTGCTGTTTCGCTGCCAGCGCTTGCTGCGCCAGCAAGGCAAGGCCTGCCAGACCCTGGCTGAGTCGATCCAACTGCGCCAACCGTTCATCTATGACGACAGCTTTGCCCAAGCCCTGGGCGACCTCAACGCGTCCCTGGAGCACCTGCGCATCCAGAGCAACCCGGCCTGGCGTGGCCTGCTGCGCTCCTTGCGCGCCCTGGCGGCCAACCTGTCCACCCTCGACCGCCTGCTGGGCGACGCCAGCAACCCCGATGCCCTGGCGGACGCCACCGACAGTAACCTGCTGGACCGCGCCCCGCGCAACCTCAAGGAAATGTGGACGCGCCTGCGCACCCAACTGACGCCCACCTCGCTGCTGTTTCGCCACGCCCTGCGCCTGTCCCTGGCGTTGACCGTCGGCTACGCCACCCTGCACGCCATTCACGCGTCTCAGGGTTACTGGATCATCCTCACCACCCTGTTCGTGTGCCAACCGAGCTACGGCGCCACCCGGCGCAAGCTCGGCCAGCGGATCATCGGCACCGCCATCGGCCTCACCGTGGCCTGGGCGCTGTTTGATCTGTTCCCCAACCCGGTGGTGCAGTCGATGTTCGCTATCGCCGCGGGCCTGGTGTTCTTTATCAACCGCACCACCCGCTACACACTGGCGACGGCGGCGATCACCCTGATGGTGCTGTTCTGCTTCAACCAGGTGGGCGATGGCTACGGGCTGTTCCTGCCGCGCCTGTTCGATACCTTGCTCGGCAGCCTGATCGCGGGCCTGGCGGTGTTCCTGTTCCTGCCGGACTGGCAAGGCCGACGCTTGAACAAAGTGCTGGCCAATACCCTGACCTGCAACAGCATCTACCTGCGCCAGATCATGCAGCAATACGCCGCCGGCAAGAGTGACGACTTGGCTTACCGCCTGGCCCGCCGCAACGCCCACAACGCCGATGCCGCGTTGTCTACCACCCTGGCGAATATGCTGATGGAGCCGGGGCACTTCCGTAAGGAAGCCGACGTGGGCTTCCGCTTCCTGGTGCTGTCTCACACCTTGCTCAGCTACTTATCCGGATTGGGTGCACACCGCGATACTCAGCTACCGACCGACGTACGCGAGCACTTGATCGAAGGCGCGGGCAACAGCCTGGCGGCGAGCATCGATGAGATCGCCACCGGCCTGGCCAATAAACAGCCGATTGCGATCCAGAGTGATGCCGAGGAAGGGTTGGCGGCCGAGCTGGAGCAAATGCCCGATGAGATCGATGAGGCGCAGCGGTTGGTGCAGACGCAGTTGGCGTTGATTTGCCGGCAGTTGGGGCCGTTGCGTACGTTGGCGGCGCATCTGATCAAGGAGACCGGCGCGGCTTAGACCGCTATCGCAGGCAAGCACGCTACATCCCATGCGCCTTCATCAAGCGCGCATAACTGCCATCAGCCTTCATCCTGGCAATCTCCCGATCAAAGCTGGCAACGATTTGCGCATGCTCGGGGTTCTTCAAACTGACCAGAATATGCAGGCTGTTCTCGCTCAACGGCTTGCCCACAAACGCCACGGCATTGCGCACCCGCGGCGACTCCCGAGCCAGGTAATAGCGCGCTACGTATTCGTCTTCCAGCGTCAACCGCACACGCCGCGCCGCGAGCATGCGCACCGCCATGGCGAAGTTGTGCACCGGTACTTTCTGTAGCTGGGTGTCTTGATCGAACGCAGCCGAGTAAGCGTAACCGCGTACCACGGCGATGGTCTCGTCGTGCAGTCGGGCCAGGTTCTGATAAACGATGTCATCGTCGCTGCGCTTGAGAAAGCGCACACGGTTAAGCAGGTACTCAGCAGAAAATTGGCCAAACTGCGTGCGGGCCTCGTCGTACCAGGCGTTGATCAGCACATCGTAACGCCCATCGCCCACGCCCTTGAGCGCACGAGCCCAAGGCACCTGTTCAAAATCACTCGCGTACCCCGCACGGGCCAGGGCCGTGCTGACGATATCCGTGGCCAAGCCGCCATTGATCAAGGTGGCATCGGTGAATGGCGGCCAGCCATCCGCCACCAGACGCAGACGCTGTGCCAGCACTGGTTGGGCCAGTAGCAGCACTGCGATCAAAGCAACGGCACGAGTCAATCGCGGCATGCTCAAAGTCCTTGGCGGGCAGGCGGTGGCCTGATAACAGTAGCTCATCAATAAGCTTGCATTGCAGATTACACAAAGAAGCCAACGGCGCACGCACTGAATGATGGCAAATTGACGCCATTCACACATTTGTCAATTTTAGACAGCGGCGCCCGTCACGCTTACTATCCAGGCACGTCTTTATAAGAGCACACATCATGACGGTTGATTGGGTTTGCAAACATCACGACGACTTGGGCAAGGACCAGCTGTATGCCGTCCTGCGCTTGCGCAGCGAGGTATTCGTCGTCGAGCAGAAATGCGCGTATCAGGACATCGACGGGCAGGACCTGGCGGGGGACACCCACCACCTGATGGCCTGGAATGATAACGAGCTGGTGGCTTACCTGCGGCTGCTGGACCCGGAGACCCAGGGCGGCGATGTGGTGATTGGCCGCGTCATCGTTTCGCCAGCGGCACGGGGCACCGGGCTGGGGCATCAAATGCTGGAAGAGGCGCTTGAGCGTATTGAGGATATCTGGCCGCAAACGCCGATTTTTCTCTCGGCCCAGGCGCACTTGCAGGGGTATTACGGGCGGTATGGGTTTGTGGTGGCGGGTGAGGAATACCTGGAAGATGATATTCCACATATTGGTATGCGGCGCCTCTGAGCGCGCCATCGCAGGCAAGCCAGCTCCCACATTGGAACGCATTCAACTGTGGGAGCCGGGCTTGCCCGCGATAGCGTCAGTCCTGCCAAAGCCGACCTTCAGGGATAGCCCAACACCTGCTTGATCGACGCCAGATTAGCCTCGATCCACCCCCGATCAATCGCCCCCCAGTCCCGGATCCGATAGCGCCCGGCATGGTGACGCGCACCGTCCTCCTGCTCGAACTCACACACAATATCCAGGTCGGCCAACGCCGCAATGGTGTCCTGGGCGGTACGCCGAGGCATGCCGGTGGCCTCGGTCAGCGCCGGGACGCTGCTGGCCAGTTGGCTGTCGATCAAGTACGCCACGTACAGGCGGCGGTAGAAGCTGCTTTTGGTCTTGCTCACATCCATGGTCAGTCGCCTTGGGGTTAGGGCTTGCCCTGCAAATCGCGCCAGGTGAGGTACACACGCAGGTCGAACTCCACCTGATGGTAGCCCGGCATCATGTATTGACAGAGTTTATAGAACGCCTTGTTGTGGTCCGACTCCTTGAAGTGCGCCAACTCGTGTACCACGATCATGCGCAGAAACTCCGGAGCCGCCTCCTTGAACAGCGAAGCGATGCGAATCTCTTTCTTGGATTTGAGATTACCGCCCTGCACCCGGGAAATCGTTGTGTGCAAACCCAAGGCACGATGGGTCAGGTCCAGGCGGTTGTCGAACAGCACCTTGTCGATAGACGGCGCGTTACGCAGGTGCTCCTGCTTCAAGGCCAGGGCATAGGCGTACAGGGCCTTGTCGCTCTGCACCCCATGGCGTTCGGGGTAGCGCTGTTCCAGGTAAGCCCCCAACTGGTCCTTGGCGATCAGTTGGCGCACTTGCTCCTGGAGCGCGGCGGGATAGGCCTGGAGGTATTTCAACGCGGTCATGGGCTCTGCAACGCAATTGGGACGGGCGCCAGTGTAGCGAATTCAAAGCGCGCGAGGGTAAGACCAGCCGGCAACGTCTTCGGCCATCAACGGCAGCGCCGCCCACGGCCCCTGGATATACGCGCAGCCATTGGCCTTTAGCCACTGTGTTTGCTCAAGGGTCTCCACGCCTTCGGCGATCACCAGCACACCAAAATGCTCACACAGTTGGATGATGCTGCGCGCCATCGCCCCATCCCGCGCCGAGCCAGGCAGGCGCGCCACTAATTGAGGGTCAAGCTTGAGGGTATCGAATGCCAGGTCGCGCAAATGGGCCAGGGAGCACTGGCCGCAGCCAAAGTCGTCCAGGGCAATCCGCACCCCGATCCGGCGTAGTAACTGGAGTTGCTTGGTAGACTCGGCAAGATTACTCATCAAGCAGTCCTCGCCGATTTCCACCTCCAGTTGCCGCCCCTCTAACCCATGCCGTTCCAGCATCTGCTGCAGTTGGTTGGCCAGGTTGGGCATGTTGAACTGGCTGCTGCTCAGGCTCACGCTCAACACCAGTTCGGGGTCGAAGGTGGCTTGCCAGGCCTGGCGCTGGGCAGCGACTTGCTGGTAGATCCAGGCACTCAACTGGTTGATCAACCGCGCCTCTTCCAGCAGCGGCAAGAACAGGCCCGGCGGCACATCGCCGACGCTGGGATGCTGCCAACGCAACAGCGCTTCGACGCCGCGCAAACGCCCGTCTTCCAGGCAAACCTGAGGCTGGTACACCAAGGTGAAGTCCTTGTTGGCAATGGCGGTACGCACACTGTCTTCCAGCATCAACCGCGAGCGGGCGCGGCCGTTCATTTCCTGGTCGTAGTAACGATACTGCTGACGGCCGGCGCGCTTGGCTTCGTACATGGCAATATCCGCCGCCCGCAGCAGGCCGCTCAAGTCCGAGCCGCAATCCGGGAAGGTCGCGATGCCGATACTGACCCCAAGCATCACCTCCAGCCCATCGACCTGCTGGCACACAGAAACCCGCTCGATGAGCTTTTCCGCGATCTTCGCCGCCTGTTCGGGAAACTCCAGCTCCAGCAACGCGGTGAATTCATCCCCGCCCATGCGCCCCAGAATGTCGTAGGAACGCAGGCACGCCTGCATTTGCTCCGAAACCCAACGCAGCACGCGATCCCCGGCGTCATGGCCCAACGTATCGTTGACCCGCTTGAAGCCATCCAGGTCCAGGTACAGCAATACCAGCGCCTGCTCGCTACGTTCGCTGCGCAGCAATGTATTCTCCATCGCCTGATGGAAACCGCGCCGGTTCAGCAGCCCGGTCAACGGGTCGGTCACGGCCTGGAACTCCAGTTGCTGGTGCAGATGCCGTACTTCGGACATGTCCAGCACCGTCACCACCATCGCCTTCTGCTCCCCAGGCAAGGGCGCGCAGGACAACGCTACCGGCACCTGCTGGCCCCGACCGGTGCGCAAAATGGCGTCGTGTTGGCGCCACGTCTCGCCCCGGCGATACGCCTCGTACATGGGGAAGCCCAACCAGGCTGGCACATGGGGCTTTTGCAGGAAACTGAGGAAACTCTCGCCCTGCAACTCAGCCATCGTCGCATTCAACAGCCGGGAAATGGCCGGATTGGCGTACTCGATCACACTGTTTTCGCTCACCACTAAAATGCCCTCGGCGGCGTTATCCAGCACCGAGGCATTAAAAGCGCGGGCCAACTCCAGGTCATGGCTCAGGCGCTGCAAGGCACGGCGATTGCGCTGGTGCTCGAGCAACGCCTGCACCTTGGGCTTGAGGATGTGCGGGTCAAAGGGCTTGAACAGATAGTCGATCGCCCCACTGGCGTAGCCTTCAAGCACCGCGTCGGGCGAATGGGCGGTGGCGGTCAGAAAGATAATCGGCGTCATGCGCGTGCGCTGGCTGCCCCGCATCAGGCGCGCGACCTCAAAGCCGTCCATGCCCGGCATGCGCACGTCCAGCAGCACCAAGTCGACGTCATGGGCCAGCAGTAACTCCAAGGCTTCCAGGCCAGACGCAGCAGTGATCACCCGCCAGTCGTCACGCTGCAACAGCGCACGCATGCTGACGAGGTTTTCCGGGTAGTCATCGACCACCAACAGAACCGAAATTGCATCGTCGTGTTGCGGAGCGCCATCCATGCTACGTCTCTTCCTTAGGGAGCTGCACCGGTCACTTTTGCTACCAAGGCCGGATAAACACTGAGGGCTCACTCTAGCCGCGCGGCCAAAAAAGCAGAAGTGACGTGGGTGCCCTCATTGTGCCAAAGACCAGGAAGCCGACTAACGGTAAGGCCCTGTAGCCCGCGGTTCACGGGCAACATGGCTTTTTGGCATTCCTCTGACGCCAATAAATTGCCAGCAATTGTTTAACAATCTCACCCGCACCGCCTATAAAGAACCTGGAAGGCCCTTTGGGCCAATGCCTACACCCTCTGTAAAAAGGCCAACACCATGATCGACCTTTCCACCTGGAACCTGAGCATCCCGGTCGGCTCCCCACCCACGACCATTGAAACGCCAAGGCTGATGAGCGGCTTCAACGATCAATACTTCCAGGCCGAAGGCAGCGATGTGCAGTTCTGGACGCCTGTGACGGGCTCGCGCACCGAAAACGCCATCTACCCACGCAGCGAATTGCGTGAAACCTACGCCGACGGCCGCCTGCGTAACTGGACCTACCCCGAAGCCGACAACTTCCTGCGCGCAACCCTCACCGTCAACCAGGTGCCCTCCTCCGGCAAGATCGTGATCGGCCAGATCCACGCCTACGACAGCCAGAAACCGTTGATCAAGCTGGAGTACCAATTCAAGGAGAAAACCCAGACCGGCAACATCGTCGCCAAAGTGCGCATGCGCCCGGACGAAGCCGAAAGCCAGGTGATCATCGTCGCCTCCAATGTGCCACTGCAGAAGAGCTTCACCTACGTGATCAACCTCAACAAAGCCGGGCTGCTGAGCGTGTATGCCGCCGACAGTGAGTGGAATGAACGCATAGGCGCGGCCTGGGGTGACAAGCCGTTGTACTTCAAGGCGGGGGTGTACGTGCAGGACAATTCGGGCGACACCAATGAGGGCGCGCGGGTGACGTTTGCGAAGTTGGATATTGATCATGAGTGAATCGTCCCGTGAGACACCGGATTTTTCCCAGATAAATCCAAAGCTTTAAACACACCGCCGCCCCCTGTGGGAGCCGGGCTTGCCCGCGATGGCGCCACATCAGCCACTATCCTAGGCGCCTGACACACCGCCATCGCGGGCAAGCCCGGCTCCCACATTGACCGTGCATGGGCTTCAAGGTCCGGTGTGAGTCCTACAGCACCGTTGCGGCCAGCCACATCGCCGCTTATAGTTCGCCCCGTCGCTGGCATTGATCGGCGATAGGGTTTCGCAGCCCTACAGAGTTAAAACCGCACCCGTCAAAACAACCCCGGTACCCTTGCCGAAGGTCGTCTTTGTTATGGCGGCTGTGCGTGGGAGACCTTCGGGTCTGCCGGGTCTTAACTCCTCGGTCTGCGAACCCGCGTACAGCTGCCACCCAACTTGTTTCGCAGCAAACGGTGGTCATTCTTCTCTCGAGTTAAGGATTCACCATGACCCAGCAACTACCACCTCGTCGTTTCACCCCTTGCACAGAAACCGCCACCGACTACCCCGTGCTGCTGATCGACAGCGAAGCCCCACTGCTCGACCTCCACGCCTGCCTGCGCGAACGCCTCAACGCCGCTCTGGAACACCTCAACCTGATGGCTTGCTCCAGCCTGCCGGATTTTGCCGAGCGCGACCTGAACAACATGGCCAATACCGCACGCATTCTGGTGCAGGACGTGAGTGATGTGTTTCGGGTCATTGAACACCGTGGTTTCGGCGCTTCATCTGCAAGTTGATTAAATGGTGTCCATAAAAAAGCCCGCATCGCTGCGGGCTTTTTATTAACACTTGAGGCTCAGTTCACCTTAGCGTTCAACTCACCTTTCAAATACCGCTGGTACATCGCTTCCAGTGAGATCGGCTTGATCTTCGAAGCATTACCCGCCGTACCAAACGCTTCATAACGTGCAATACACACATCACGCATCGCCGTCACAGTGGCGCCGAAGAATTTACGCGGGTCGAACTCGCTCGGGTTGGTGGCCATCAGGCGACGCATCGCACCGGTGGAGGCCAGGCGCAGGTCGGTGTCGATGTTGACCTTGCGCACGCCGTACTTGATGCCTTCGACGATTTCTTCAACCGGTACGCCGTAGGTTTCTTTGATGTCGCCGCCGTACTGGTTGATGATCGCCAGCCACTCTTGCGGTACCGAGGAAGAACCGTGCATCACCAGGTGGGTATTAGGGATGCGCTTGTGGATTTCCTTGATGCGGTCGATGGCCAGCACGTCGCCGGTAGGCGGCTTGGTGAACTTGTAGGCGCCGTGGCTGGTGCCGATGGCGATGGCGAGGGCGTCGACCTGGGTCTTCTTGACGAAGTCGGCCGCTTCTTCCGGGTCGGTCAGCATCTGGCTGTGATCCAGCACGCCTTCGGCGCCGATGCCGTCTTCTTCGCCGGCCATGCCGGTTTCAAGCGAACCCAGGCAGCCTAGCTCGCCTTCAACCGAAACGCCGCAGGCGTGGGCCATGGCCACGGTTTGTTGGGTCACGCGTACGTTGTACTCGTAGTCGGTTGGGGTCTTGCCGTCCTCACCGAGGGAGCCGTCCATCATCACCGAGCTGAAGCCCAGTTGGATCGAGCGCTGGCACACGTCAGGGCTGGTGCCGTGGTCCTGGTGCATGCACACCGGGATGTGCGGGAATTCTTCGATGGCAGCGAGGATCAGGTGACGCAGGAACGGGGCGCCAGCGTATTTGCGCGCACCGGCCGAAGCCTGGACGATCACGGGGGAGTCGGTCTTGTCAGCGGCTTCCATGATGGCGCGCATCTGCTCAAGGTTGTTGACGTTAAAGGCTGGGACGCCGTAGCCGAACTCGGCTGCGTGGTCCAGCATTTGACGCATGCTGATAAGTGCCATTGTGTTGTCTCTCCCGTTCGAGGGTCGTTAATCGTGCAAGCCTGCCGTAGCGGCGGCTGCTATTCAAGTTATTGCAGATCAAGGGGTTGAGCCTTGTGCTGCTGAATCGTTATTGCTGTTGGGTTCAGTTGGCTTTGCAGCCGCGCCCAATCAAATCATCCGTCGCCACCCAGTACACCAGGCCTTCCTCACCTTTGGTGTGAAACGCCAACTGGCCGTCGCTATACAGCACGCCGGAGGCGGCTACCTCTTGCTTGAGCCGATAAACCTGGTCCGAACCGCCGAGGCGTACATCCACTTCGGAATGGGCCTGGTTGGCAAAGCGCCAGTTGACCTCGGCCTTGCTGTCGCAGGACCAGGTGGTCCATTTGTCGGCTGGCTCTGCCTTGTTGAACAGGTTCATGCTGCTGCAGCCGGCCAACAGGGCCAGAGCTGCCAGGGCGAAAACGCCTTTCATTGCCAATCCTCGCAGGGCGACCGGGGCCGCCGTTGCTGTCGGTTAGTGGATCAGACCCGTCATGGGCAACCCTGTTCCTGACCGTTGGGCGCGGAGTCGTATTTCTCCAGCCGTTCGTTGCCGATGCGCTTGTTGATCACCGGCATGGTCTCGGCTTGCCAGTCAGCCTGGTAACAGCTTTTTCTCAACGGTGCCTTGGCGTTATCCGCCTCGGGCGCCGCGCTGGGTGTGCTGCCGCAGCCGGCCAACAGGCCCGCTGCGATCACCAGTGCCAACGACTTGATCATGGGAACGCTCCTTTTCCTGATCACGCGAGCCTTAACCTTTGGCTCGGGTTTCCAGCACTTCCACGGCTGGCAACACCTTGCCCTCGACGAACTCGAGGAAAGCGCCACCACCGGTAGAAATGTAGGAGATCTGATCAGCCACACCATATTTATCGATTGCCGCCAGGGTATCGCCACCGCCAGCGATGGAGAACGCCGAGCTTTCAGCGATCGCTTTAGCCAGCACTTTGGTGCCGTTGCCGAATTGGTCGAACTCGAATACGCCCACCGGACCATTCCACAGAATAGTCTGGGATGCCTTGAGCAGCTCGGCGAAGTTGGCTGCCGTTTGCGGGCCGATGTCCAGGATCATGTCGTCGTCGGCCACGTCAGCGATGAGCTTGACGGTCGCCGCGGCGCTTTCCGCGAATTCCTTCGCAACCACCACGTCCACCGGCAACGGCACGCTGACCTTTGCAGCAATGGCGCGGGCGGTGTCGAGCAGGTCTGGCTCGTACAGGGACTTGCCCACCGGGTGGCCGGCAGCGGCCAGGAAGGTGTTGGCAATGCCGCCGCCGACGATCAGTTGGTTGCAGATCTGGCTCAGGCTGTTGAGCACGTCCAGTTTGGTGGATACCTTGGAGCCGGCAACAATGGCCGCCATCGGTTGGGCCGGAGCGCCCAGGGCCTTGCCCAGCGCATCCAGCTCGGCAGCCAACAACGGGCCCGCCGCGGCGACCTTGGCGAACTTGGCCACGCCGTGGGTCGAACCTTCGGCGCGGTGGGCGGTGCCGAACGCGTCCATCACAAACACGTCGCACAGGGCGGCGTATTGCTGGGCCAGTTCGTCGCTGTTCTTTTTCTCGCCCTTGTTGAAGCGCACGTTTTCGAACAGCACGATATCGCCGGCTTTCACGTCCACGCCGCCTAGGTAGTCTGCGACCAATGGCACGTCACGGCCCAGGGCCTTGCTCAGGTACTCGGCGACCGGCTTGAGGCTGTTTTCGGCAGAGAACTCACCTTCGGTCGGGCGACCCAGGTGGGAGCAGACCATCACGGCCGCGCCTTTTTCCAGGGCCAGCTTGATGGTCGGCAGCGAGGCCAGGATTCGCGCATCGCTGGTGACAACACCGTCCTTGACGGGGACGTTGAGGTCTTCGCGGATCAGTACGCGCTTACCTTGCAGATCGAGGTCGGTCATCTTCAACACGGTCATGGGTCGCAGTTCCTGAATTACTGTTGAGGTTGTTTAGAAGCGATGTGCAGATAGTGTTCGGCAACATCCAGCATGCGGTTGGCAAAGCCCCATTCGTTGTCGAACCAGGCCAGAATGTTCACAAGCCTGGGGCCGGAAACGCGGGTCTGGCTGGCATCGACAATCGCCGAATGCGGGTCATGGTTGAAATCGCAACTGGCGTGGGGCAGCTCGGTGTAGGCCAACAGACCTTTGAGCGGGCCGCTGGTGGCGGCGTCGCGCAGGATCCGGTTGACTTCGGCCGCGTCAGTGTCACTGACGGTTTGCATGGTGATATCCAGACAAGACACATTCACCGTCGGCACCCGTACGGCTTTGGCCTGGATTCGCCCGGCAAGTTCCGGCAGCAGTCGCTCGATGCCACGCGCCAGGCCGGTGGACACCGGAATCACTGACTGGAACGCCGAACGCGTGCGCCGCAGGTCTTCGTGGTGATAGGCGTCGATGACCGGCTGGTCGTTCATCGCCGAGTGAATCGTGGTGATCGACACGTAATCCAGGCCGATCGCCTGGTCCAGCAGGCGCAGCAACGGCACGCTGCAGTTGGTGGTACACGACGCGTTGGACACCAGCAGTTCATCGCCGGTCAGGCAGTCCTGGTTGATGCCGTAGACGATGGTGGCGTCGACATCCGCCTCGCTGGCCATCGGCTGGGAAAACAGCACACGCGGTGCGCCGGCGTCGAGAAAACGCTGGCCATCGGCACGGGTGTGATAAACACCGGAGCATTCCAGCACCAGGTCGACGCCCAGTGCTTTCCAGTCGATGCCTTCGGGGGTGGCACTGCGCAACACTTGCACGCAGTTGCCATTGATATGCAGACAATCGCCTTCAACCCGCACTTCGCCAGGGAAACGGCCGTGGGTGGAGTCAAAGCGTGTCAGGTATTCGATGCTGGCCATGTCGGCCAGATCGTTGATCGCAACAATTTCAAACCCGGCTGCCGCCCCTCGCTCGAACAGAGCACGCAAGACGCAACGACCAATGCGGCCGTAGCCGTTGAGTGCAACTTTGTAGGGACGCGGTTGGGGCATGGGGTTCTCGATCAAGGTTAGTTCAGTGATGAATGTACTGGCGCCTCCAGGGTGAAACCGAACTCCTCGAACAACGCTGGCGCCGGTGCAGACTCACCGTAGGTGGTCATGCCGATCACGCGGCCTTCCAGGCCCACGTACTTGTACCAGTAGTCAGCGTGAGCCGCTTCGATGGCGATACGCGCACTGACCTGCAACGGCAATACCGATTGCTTGTAGCCGGCGTCCTGGGCTTCGAACACGCTGGTGCATGGCATGGATACAACGCGAACGTTGCGGCCCTGGGCAGTCAGCTTGTCGTAGGCCTGAACGGTCAGGCCCACTTCGGAACCCGTGGAAATCAGGATCAGCTCCGGCTCGCCGATGCAGTCCTTGAGCACATAACCGCCACGGCTGATGTCGGCGATCTGCGCGTCGGTACGCACCTGGTGTTGCAGGTTCTGACGCGAGAAGATCAGCGCCGAAGGGCCGTCCTTGCGCTCGATGGCGTGCTTCCAGGCCACAGCGGATTCCACCGCGTCGGCTGGGCGCCAGCAATCGAGGTTCGGCGTGGTACGCAGGCTGGTCAGTTGCTCGACCGGCTGGTGCGTCGGGCCGTCTTCGCCCAGGCCGATGGAGTCGTGGGTGTAGACGTGGATCACGCGCTTCTTCATCAGCGCCGCCATACGTACGGCGTTACGTGCGTATTCCATGAACATCAGGAAGGTCGCGCCGTAAGGCACCAGGCCACCGTGCAGGGACACGCCGTTCATGATGGCGCTCATGCCGAACTCGCGCACGCCGTAGTACATGTAGTTGCCGCTGGCGTCTTCGGCAGAGACACCTTTGCACCCCTTCCACAGGGTCAAGTTGGAACCGGCCAGGTCAGCCGAACCGCCGAGGAACTCAGGCAGCAACGGGCCAAAGGCGTTCAGGGTGTTCTGGCTGGCTTTACGGCTGGCGATGGTCTCGCCCTTGGCCGCGACTTCAGCGATGTAGGCCGAGGCCTTTTCCGAGAAGTCGGCAGGCAGGTCACCGGCCAGGCGGCGTACCAGCTCGTTGGCCAATTCAGGGAATTCGGCGGAGTACGCAGCGAAACGCTGGTCCCACTCGGATTCAGCCGCCAGGCCTTTTTCCTTGGCATCCCATTCGGCGTAGATATCGGCCGGGATTTCGAACGGGCCGTGGTTCCACTTCAGTGCTTCGCGGGTCAGGGCGATTTCCGCGTCACCCAGCGGGGCGCCGTGGCAGTCTTCTTTACCCTGCTTGTTCGGCGAGCCGAAACCGATGGTGGTCTTGCAGCAGATCAGGGTTGGCTGCGCGCTCTTGCGAGCGGTGTCGATAGCGGTCTTGATCTCTTCCGGATCGTGGCCGTCGACATTGCGGATCACCTGCCAGTTGTAGGCTTCGAAACGCTTAGGCGTGTCGTCAGTGAACCAGCCTTCGACTTCGCCGTCGATGGAGATGCCGTTGTCATCGTAGAAGGCAATCAGCTTGCCCAGGCCCAGGGTACCGGCCAGGGAGGCGACTTCGTGGGAAATGCCTTCCATCATGCAGCCATCACCCAGGAACACGTAGGTGTGGTGGTCAACGATGTCGTGGCCAGGGCGGTTGAACTGCGCGCCCAGGACTTTTTCCGCCAGGGCGAAACCAACCGCATTGGCCAGGCCTTGGCCCAGGGGGCCGGTGGTGGTTTCCACGCCTGGGGTGTAGCCGAACTCCGGGTGGCCCGGGGTACGGCTGTGCAGCTGGCGGAAGCTCTTGAGGTCGTCAATGGTGACGTCGTAGCCGGTCAGGTGCAGCAGCGAATAAATCAGCATCGAGCCGTGGCCGTTGGACAGCACGAAGCGGTCACGGTCGGCGAACGACGGGTTGCTCGGGTTGTGTTTCAGGTAGTCACGCCAAAGTACCTCGGCGATATCCGCCATGCCCATCGGGGCACCGGGATGGCCGCTGTTGGCTTTTTGCACGGCATCCATGCTGAGGGCACGAATGGCGTTGGCACGCTCACGACGGCTGGGCATCGCTGATCTCCTGGAGTTTGCTTATAAAGAAACGGAAAAAAGGACCGGCATTTTCCCTCAGCCACCGCCTGCGGGCAATGACAGATAGTTACTTGTGGGCGTTTTTCCTGTGCTTTGGGCACCAATCCCTTGCAGAAACCTTTAACCGGTTCGTCTAAAGGTTATAGCGACGGCTTATAACCGCCACTTATCGTTCAATATCAAAACTTTTTGATATTGGCCTTGCGGGGATCTACACCCGTCACTAGACTGCTGGCCTTATGAACCTACCCGTGCCCTCCCTGCGTCCTGACGACGGCGATGAACTGGCTGCCTTGTGCAAGGCCGCTGGCGATCCGTTGCGCTTGAACGTACTGCGCGCACTGGCCAACGATTCTTTCGGGGTACTGGAGCTGGCACAGATCTTCGCCATCGGCCAGTCCGGCATGAGCCACCATTTGAAGGTGCTGGCCCAGGCCGACCTGGTGGCTACCCGTCGCGAAGGCAATGCGATTTTCTACCGGCGTGCCCTGCCCCATACCGAACTGCTTGGCGGCAAATTGCACGCTGCCCTGCTCGACGAAGTGGATAACTTGTGCCTGCCCGGCGATGTGCAATCGCGCATCGGCCAGGTGCACGGGCAACGCGCCGCTGCCAGCCAGGATTTTTTCTCACGGGTGGCCGACAAGTTTCGCGCCCAACAGGACCTGATCGCCGGCTTGGCCCAGTACCGCGAAAGCGTACTGGCGTTGTTGGACAAGCTGAGCTTCAGTGAAGAGGCCACAGCCTTGGAAGTCGGCCCGGGCGACGGCGGTTTCCTGCCCGAACTGGCGCGCCGCTTCGAGCAGGTCACCGCGCTGGATAACAGCCCGGCAATGCTTGAACTGGCGCGCCAGCTCTGTGAGCGCGAAGCCTTGGGCAATGTGCGCCTGCAGTTGGCCGATGCCCTGAGTGACACCGGCCTGCGGGCCGATTGCGTGGTGCTGAACATGGTCTTGCACCATTTCGCCGCGCCGGCAGAAGCCCTCAAGCAAATGGCCGGGTTGCTGCACCCCGGCGGTAGCCTGCTGGTTACGGATTTATGCAGCCACAACCAGAATTGGGCCAAGGAGGCCTGCGGTGATCTCTGGCTGGGTTTTGAACAGGACGATCTGGCCCGTTGGGCCACCGCTGCGGGACTCGTTCCCGGGGAAAGCCTCTATGTAGGTTTACGTAATGGTTTCCAGATTCAGGTCCGCCATTTTCAGCGACCGACTGGCGACACTCACCATCGGTAAATATCAGGAAAACATCGAGATGAGCGAATACTCCCTTTTCACCTCCGAGTCCGTGTCTGAAGGGCATCCGGACAAAATCGCCGACCAGATTTCTGATGCGGTGCTGGACGCTATCATCGCTGAAGACAAGTTCGCCCGTGTGGCGTGCGAGACGCTGGTGAAAACGGGCGTGGCGATCATCGCCGGCGAAGTTACCACCACTGCCTGGGTCGACCTGGAGCAGATCGTGCGTGACGTGATCACCGACATTGGCTACAACAGCTCCGACGTCGGCTTTGACGGCGCAACCTGCGGCGTGATGAACATCATCGGCAAGCAGTCCCCAGATATCAACCAGGGCGTTGACCGGGCCAAACCTGAAGACCAGGGCGCCGGCGACCAGGGCCTGATGTTCGGCTACGCCAGCAACGAAACCGACGTACTGATGCCCGCGCCGATCACCTTCTCGCACCAGCTGGTACAACGCCAGGCCGAGGCGCGTAAATCCGGCGTACTGCCATGGCTGCGCCCGGACGCCAAGTCCCAGGTGACCTGCCGCTACGAAGGCGGCAAAGTGGTGGGCATCGACGCCGTCGTACTGTCGACCCAGCACAACCCGGATGTGTCCTACGCCGACCTGCGTGAAGGCGTGATGGAACTGATCGTCAAGCACGTGTTGCCTGCCGAGCTGCTGACCAAGGACACCCAGTTCCACATCAACCCGACCGGCCAGTTCATCATCGGTGGCCCCGTGGGCGACTGCGGCCTGACCGGCCGCAAGATCATCGTCGACAGCTACGGCGGCATGGCCCGTCACGGCGGTGGTGCATTCTCCGGCAAGGACCCGTCCAAGGTTGACCGCTCTGCGGCTTACGCCGGTCGTTATGTGGCCAAGAACATCGTGGCTGCCGGCCTGGCCGAGCGCTGCGAAATCCAGGTTTCCTACGCCATTGGCGTCGCCCAGCCTACGTCGATCTCGCTGAACACCTTCGGCACCGGCAAGATCAGCGATGACAAGATCGTCAAACTGGTGCGTGAGATCTTCGACCTGCGCCCTTACGCGATCACCACCATGCTCGACCTGCTGCACCCGATGTACCAGGAAACCGCAGCCTACGGCCACTTCGGCCGCACCCCGGCACAGAAGACTGTGGGTGATGACACCTTCAGTACCTTCACCTGGGAAAAAACCGACCGCGCCAACGACCTGCGTACCGCCGCCGGCCTGTAATCGTTCGCGGTAAATAGAGCCCCGCCAGGTCTGCCTGGCGGGGCTTTTTGTTGCCTGCAGGGCTTCTTCGGGCTTTTTTGGATCCAAGGCTTGCAGGCAAAATGATGGCCCACTAGAATCCGCGCCCTCTCGGGCCCTTCACCTTATTTGGATATTGCACTGCGCCCGCCCGGGATGGATAAGCGCGCAGGCAATCGAACATTGAGGTTTTCATGCGCATTTCCACGCTCGCTCCTGCCGCCCTTCTGCTCAGCCTGTTCACCCTGTCGGCCCAGGCCGCTGACCTGAACGCTCTGAGCGGCGCCTTGAGTGCCCAGCTCGGTGGCGGCAATGCCGGCGACTGCCAGCAGCAACCCAAAGACCTGCAAACCAAGATCGACGCGGCCAATGCCAAGAACGATCTGTTGAAAGTGCGGGCGTACGAGGCTGCGCTGGAGCAGGTCAACAAAGCTTGCAACAAACTCGCCGACAGCCAGGCAAAAGTCGACGCCAAGCAGCAAAAACAGCAGGCCAAGGCGGAAAACAATGATGCTGTGAAGGCCTTGGGCGGCCTGTTCAAGTAAACAGAAATACCCGGTAAAAAGCCCCGCTCAGTCGGGGCTTTTTTGTGGGCGAGTGGATCACTTAGGCTGGGCACCCTTTTCGAGCAAGGATGCTCATGATGCACGTATTACTGGCTGTTCTCATAAGCGCCCTGCCAGCCTGGGCCTGGGCCGAAACCTGCCCCGAAGACGTTCATTCACAGCTGGAAACCCTGTCCAGGCAAATCCAGCAGTGGGACGACAGCTACCATCGGCAGGGCCAGTCCCTGATCAGCGATGAGCTCTACGACCAGGCCCGCAAGCGCCTCGCGCATTGGCAGGAATGCGCCCGCCAGCAGCCCCCCAAGGCTGATAACCCGCTGGCCAGTGCGCGCGGCACCCTACGTCACCCGGTCGCGCACACCGGCCTGCAAAAGCTGCCGGGCGAGCCTGCCGTCAGTGACTGGCTTAGCACTCGCCAGGAGGTATGGGTCCAACCCAAGGTAGATGGCGTCGCGGTGACGCTGGTGTATCGCCAGGGCCGCTTGCACCAGCTCATCAGTCGGGGCGACGGCCTGCTGGGGCACGACTGGTCAGCCTCCGCCGCCAAGATCCCGGGCATTGTCCAACAGTTGCCCGACGCCGTTGATGTGGTGCTGCAAGGCGAACTCTATTGGCGCCTCAACCATCATGTGCAATCGCTCAAGGGCGGGCTCAATGCACGCAGTAAAGTGGCTGGCCTGATGAACCGTCGCCAATTGAGCGACGCCGAGGCGGCAGGGATCGGCCTGTTCGTCTGGGCATGGCCCGACGGCCCGAAGGACTTCACCGAACGCCTGGCCACCCTGGCGCGCTGGGGGTTTAGCGACAGCCAGCAGTACAGCCAACCCGTCGCTTCCATTAGCGAAGCTGCGCATTGGCGCACGCACTGGTACAACGCGGCATTGCCTTTCGCCAGCGATGGCGTGGTTCTGCACCAGGCTGCGCGAGCGCCCGCCGAGCGCTGGCAAGCCAGTGCGCCGTATTGGTCGGTTGCCTGGAAGTACCCTGCCATCAAGGCCCTGGCCCTGGTACGCAATGTCCACTTCAGGGTGGGGCGCACCGGGCGCATTACTCCAATCCTCGAACTGGAACCCGTGCGGCTGGATGATCGGCAGATCAGCCGGGTCAGTGCCAGCTCCCTGAAACGCTGGCAAGCCCTGGATATCCGCCCCGGCGATCATGTGTCGATCAGCCTGGCGGGCCAAGTGATACCGCGACTGGACGAGGTGATCCTGCGCAACGAGACGCGCGTGGACCTGCAGGTACCCGACCCTCAAGACTTCCACGCTTTGAGCTGCTGGCAACTGGACCCCGGCTGCGAAGATCAGTTGCTCGCCCGCCTCACCTGGCTGAGCGGCAAACACGGCCTGGCCTTACCCCATATGGGCCGTGAAACCTGGAACGTATTGATTCAGGCCGGTCTAATCGCAGGCTTTCTCGATTGGTTGACCCTGGATGCGGCCGAGCTTGCTACCATTGAGGGCTTAGGCGAGCGGACCCGTGCGCGGGTGCTCGACAGTATTCAAAGCGCCCGGCAACGCCCTTTTTTACAATGGCTCCGCGCCTTGGGCATACCGCCAGCGGCGCGCAACAACTTGGAAGGTAACTGGCAGACGCTGGTCGCCAAAGACCCCCAAGCCTGGCTGGCCTCAGACGGCATTGGCCCGGGACGCGCGGCGCAACTCAGCGCTTTTTTTCGCGACCCGCAGGTACAAGCCTTGGCTGAAACATTACGCGTAGCCGGGATAGATGGGTTTTGAACACCCCCGGCCACCTGATTGCGAACTTGGAGCTTTATATGAAATTTCTCGCCCCCTTTGCCTTGCTGACCGTCGCAAGCTTCATGGCCACGCCGCTGTTGGCCGCCGAAGACGTACAACCCCTCACCGGCTGCGCCGCCAAGCGCCAGGCCATCAGCAGCCAGATCGAACAGGCCAAGGCCCACGGTAACCGCGCCCAGCAGGCCGGTCTGGAAAAAGCCTTGGACGAAGTCACTACCCACTGCACCGATGCCGGCTTGAAGAAAGAACGTGAAAACAAAGTGCTCGACGCCAAGCACGAAGTCAGCCGCCGTCAGGCCGACCTCGACAAGGCTATGAAAAAAGGCGACCCGGACAAGATCAACAAGCGTAAGGAGAAGCTGGCCGACTCGCGCAAAGAGCTGCAAGACGCGGTGGAAGAACTTGACCAGTAAAACCGGTCAATGATCGCGGAACTGTTTATGGCAGGCGCTGCAGGCATCTTCAACTTTTTGCACCGCAGGTTGCAGGCTGCTGGCCTTGTAGGGCTGCACTTGGCTGGCGATCACCAATTCACCGGTGGCCGCCTCAAGATCGCGGGCCAATTGTTGGAACTGCGCCTGTTTTTGCCACACATCATCTTTGGCACTGGTGTGGTCTTCTTCGCGCACGCTCGGGAAATGCTTCCACGGCTCATGGGACAACGCATCCAGTTTGACCGCACCCTCGGCGAACTTGGCGCCGTCAAATGGGATACGCCCGCGCAGCATCCCGCCCAGGTCTTCACCAGTCTTGAGCATCTGCTTGAAGATCGCCTTGCGCTGGCCCAGGGGGGAATTGGGATCAACACCGCCACAGGCAGACACTGCCAGGCAGGCCAGCAATACAACGGTCAATTTTTTTAACATCATCATGGCTTCAAGGTCACGGGAAACGGCGGCCAGTATCCTCGCACCGCCCGCAAAGACCAATAGCCCTATTAATAATAAGGGTTGCCCGAATGCAGTGAAGCACGGGCAATCGTTTCAGGAATTGCTTGCATGAATGTCACCTTCAAACCCTGGGGCCGGCGCTTGGCGTGGGCTCTGCCAATGTTCGCGCTACTGGCCGGCTGCGATGCCGGTAAAGACGCCGGCAAAGAAGCTGCCCAGGAACCCACCAAACCTCACGCCGTTGCCACCTACGTGAGCGCACCGTGGGAAGCCTTGCCGAGCGTTTCCGACAGCGACTTGCTCGCCGGCTTCGAATCCTGGCGCAGCGCCTGCCAGCGCCTCAAGGCCGACCCGATCTGGGGCCCGACCTGCGCGACAGCGACCAGCGTTCCGGGCGATGCCGTGGCGGTTCGTGGCTTTCTCAAGGAACACCTGGATGTCTTCGGCCTGCGTTCGGCGGACAACACGCCAAACGGCTTGATCACAGGTTATTACGAGCCGGTCTACCCCGGCAGCCTGACCAAGACCGCCACCGCCCACGTGCCGGTATACGGCGTGCCGGACGACCTGATCATCGTCAACCTCGACAGCATCTACCCGGAACTCAAGGGCAAGCGCCTGCGCGGGCGCCTGGAAGGTCGTGTGCTCAAGCCGTATGACGACGCCAGCACCCTCAACAGCCAAGGCTCCACCGCCAAGCCGATCGCCTGGCTGACCGACCCGATGGACCTGCAATTCCTGCAGATCCAGGGCTCGGGGCGTATTCAACTGGCCGGTGGGCGCCAACTGCGTGTGGGTTACGGCGACCAGAACGGCTACCCGTACCGCCCCATAGGCCGTTGGCTGGTGGAACAAGGCGAACTGAAAAAAGAAGACGTGACCATGGCCGCCATCAGCGCCTGGGCCAAGGCCCACCCGCAGCGCATTCCAGAACTGTTGGCGAGCAACCCCAGCTACGTATTCTTCAGCGCCCGCCCCGACAGTAACGAAGGCCCGCGCGGTTCGCTGAACGTGCCATTGACCGCCGGCTACAGCGTGGCGGTGGATCGCAAGGTGATTCCGCTGGGCAGCCTGTTGTGGTTGTCGACCACCAAGCCGGACGGCACGCCACTGGCACGCCCGGTCGCCGCGCAGGACACCGGCGGCGCAATCACCGGCGAAGTGCGCGCAGATCTGTTCTGGGGCACAGGCAATGCCGCAGGCGAGTTGGCGGGAAACATGAAACAGCAAGGGCAGATCTGGATGCTGTGGCCCAAAGGCGCGGCGTTGCCCCAGGTGCCGGATGCGCCTGCCGGCACCTGACAACCTCTGATAGTCAATGTGGGTGGGGGCTTGCCCTGATCCCAGCCAGTTATCGCAAATCCCCTGTGGGAGCGGTCTTGCCCGCGAAGGCGGCGTGTCAGTCACTGCATCTGTTACTGCACGACCGCTTTCGCAGGCAAGCCAGCTCCCACATTTAATTGATCAACAGCAGGGCTTGCTCCCTCCCGCATAGCGACGGCGTCATCCCTCAGATCGAGACGAAGAAGAAACTCGCAATCAACGCCATACCCACGGCCCACACCAGCGAACGCAAGATCGCCCAGTCCGCCAGGTAGCAAATGATGTACAGCAGGCGGCTGGTGATAAACAGCACTGCCAGCACGTTGATCGTCACCAGTTCGGCGTTGCCGGCCAGGTGCGCAATGATGACTGCGGCGGCAAACGCCGGGGTCACTTCGAAACTGTTGAGTTGCGCGCTATGAGCACGCTTGGCGACGCCTTCCAGGCTCTCGAGGAAGGCACGCGGGTCGTGGTTATCCCGTGGCCCGAACTTGCCTGTACTGAACTTGGCCACACCGGTGCAGATGTACGGCAGAAAGATTGCGATCAACACACACCATAAAGCGACTGTCATCACCGATTCCTTTTAGTTTTATCCGACGGTTAGAGTTTCATCACCAACATGCCAATCAACACCAACCCACAGGCTATGAGCCGTGGACGGCCAAAAGGTTCTTTCAAGTAACGCATCCCGAACAGCACCACCAGAATCACACTGACTTCGCGCAGCGCGGCGGCTTCGGCAATCGAGCCCAACTGCATGGCCCAAAGTACCAAAGCGTAGCTCAACAACACGCATAACCCCACGCTCAACCCCAACCGCCACTGGGTGCGCCAGAACAGGCTGAAGGCTGCACGCTTGCGCACCAGCGCCAGCAGCGGAAACGGCCAGGCGCTGATCAGCGTCAACCACACCAGGTAATCCAGCGGGTGCGACCAGCGCCGCAACGCCTGCCCGTCCAAAAAGGTGTAACAGCCAATGCACAGGCCGATCAGCAACACCACGGGTAGCATCGACCAGGGCAACCGGTCACCGCCGCCGCCCTGCCACAACAGGCACACCATACCGAACGGGATCAGCAGAATCCCCAGGATTTGCTGGGTACTCAGCACTTCGCCGGCAAACACCAGGGTCAGCACCAGCACCACCAGCGGCGACAAACCGCGCATCAACGGATATACCAGGCCCAGGTCACCCACCCGATAGGCCTGGATCAACAAATAGCGATAGAGCAATTCAAACAGCGCCGAGCCAACGAGCCACGGCCAGAGTTCCAGCGGCGGCAAAGACACGAACCCCACCGCCAATACCACGAACAGCAGCGCCACACTGTCCATGCAAGCGATGACTAAAAGGCGCTCGCCACTGAACTTGATCAAGGTGTTCCACGTCGCATGCAACAGCGCCGCTACCAGCACCAGGGCTGTCGCTACCACCAGAACCTCCTTAATTGATACGTCATGTAACAGCACCTGTTTATACTAAACCCCGATTCGACGCACCCCGTGCGCCTATATTTCCCTGCTCCAAGGACCCCGGATGCTTGAACTTGTCGCCGCTTTCATCTGCCTCACCACCCTGCTCACTTATGTGAACTTCCGTTTTATCGGCCTGCCGCCCACCATCGGCGTGATGGTCACCGCACTGCTGTTCTCGCTGATCCTGCAAGGCCTGAGCGTGCTCGGCTACCCAGGCTTAGAGGAACGCGTCCAACAGCTGATCGGCCAGATCGACTTCGGCGATTTGCTGATGAACTGGATGCTGTCGTTCCTGCTGTTCGCCGGCGCCTTGCACGTCAACTTGAACGACTTGCGCAGCTACCGCTGGCCCATCGGCCTGCTGGCAACCTTTGGCGTGTTGATCGCCACCGTGGTGATCGGCAGCCTGGCGTACTACATCTTCGCCCTGTTTGGCTGGCACGTGAGCTTCCTTTACTGCTTGCTGTTCGGCGCGCTGATTTCCCCCACCGACCCCATTGCGGTGCTCGGCGTGCTGCGGACCGCCAATGCCTCCAAACCGCTGAAAACCACCATCGTCGGCGAGTCGCTGTTCAATGACGGCACCGCCGTGGTGGTGTTTACCGTGCTGCTGGGCATCGCGCAGTTGGGTGAAACACCCACCGTGGGCGCCACGGCCATGCTGTTTGCCCACGAAGCCATTGGCGGCGTGCTGTTTGGCGGGCTGATCGGCTACCTCGTGTACCTGATGATCAAGAGCATCGAACAGCACCAGATCGAAGTCATGCTGACCCTCGCCCTGGTGATCGGCGGCTCGGCCATGGCTTCGGAGCTGCATGTGTCCGCACCGATTGCGATGGTGGTCGCGGGGCTGATCATCGGTAACCTGGGACGCAAGCTGGCGATGAACGACATGACGCGTCGCTACCTGGATGGTTTCTGGGAATTGCTCGATGACATGCTCAACGCGCTGCTGTTTGCGCTGATCGGCATGGAGCTGCTGCTATTGCCATTCAACTGGCTGCACGTGTTCGCGGCCAGCCTGCTGGCGGTGGCGATCCTGCTCTCGCGCCTGCTGACCGTGGCCCCGGCGATCCTGTTGCTGCGCCGTTGGCGCTCGGTACCACGCGGCACTATCCGCATCCTCACCTGGGGCGGCCTGCGCGGCGGCGTCTCGGTGGCATTGGCCCTGGCCCTGCCCCTGGGCCCTGAGCGTGACTTGTTGCTGAGCATCACCTATATCGTGGTGCTGTCTTCGATCCTGTTGCAGGGGTTGACGATCGGTCGCGTTGTCAGCCGCGTTACTGGGCCGCAGTAACCGCGCCGCGCAACACTTCAAGTAGGTGCCGCATCGCCAGTGGACGGCGCGGTGTCGAGCCGTACATGACTACCAGCTCGCGCGCATAGCACTGCGGGTTGCCGGCCGGTAACACACTGATGCCGTTGGAGGGCATGCCCGCCCACTGCGGCACCAGCGAAACCCCCATCCCTTGGGCGACCAGCATCAGGATAGTTTCCAGCGCATCCAGCTCACATAGCACCTCTGGGTCGAAGGACTGTTCATCCAGAAAGCGCTGGGCAATCTGACCGCCCCAGGAGCGTGCGTCATAGCGGATGAATGGGCGTTCACGTAACAAGGCAGCCAGCGCCTGCGCACCCCACTGGGCGGGCGCAACCAGAATCAAGGGTTCGGCACGCAGCAAGGCCATCGACAAGGCTTTGGGCGGTTGAAACGGCGGCCGTACCAGTATCGCCGCATCCAACTCCTGGTTGAGTAACTTCTCATAAAGGCTTCTGGAGTCGCCGGGTGTGATCTTCAGCCTCAGCTTGGGTGCTGACATTGTCAGACGCTCGATCACCCCCGGCAAGACGCCGGTCAGCGCCGTGGAAATGGCCCCGATTTTAATTTCCCCCGATAACTCGTCCTGGCTCAGCTGCTCCTGCAGCTGGCGCGCCTGTTCAATAACTGCCTGGATTCTGGGCAAGAGCAGCAAGCATTGATCCGAAGGCCAAGCGGCATGTGCCGTGCGCATGAGCAGCGTACAACCCAGCGTGCGCTCAAGCGCCTTGACCCGCAGGCTGATCGCCGCGGCACTACGATTTTCACGGCGCGCAGCGGCGGCTATCGACCCGGTTTCAATGACAGCGACCAGGCTCCTCAGGAATCGAACATCCATAAGTTTTCCTTTCGCTCAGACCAAGGCAAACCCGTTTTACCCTGGCGGCATCGCCTGTTTAACCTGACAGTTCCCCATCTGGAGAACCAGCCATGAACAGACCCTTTCACGCTGCATACCATGTTTATGACTTAGACGAGGCGCGCATTTTTTATCGAGATGTTTTGGGTTGCACCGAGGGCCGGTACAGCGAGACCTGGATCGACTTCGACTTTTTCGGCAATCAACTTTCACTGCACCTCGGTACGCCCTTCCCAACCACACGCACCGGCCTGGTCGGTGAGCACCAGGTACTGATGCCACACCTGGGCGTGGTGCTGCCACTTGATGAGTGGCTGACGCTTGCCGAGCGCCTCACCCGCCTGGGCACGCGCTTCGAGATTCCACCCGTGACCCGCTTTGCCGGCGAACCTGGCGAGCAGCGCACGATGTTTTTTCTCGACCCCAGCGGTAACCCCATCGAAGTGAAAGGGTTCAAGCACTTCGAAGGGTTGTTCGCCCAGTAAATCCCTGACAATCACAACAATAAGGGACACCCCCATGACCACTAGAAAACCCACCAGTCTTATCACTCGCATCATGATCGGCCTGGCTGCCGGGATAATCGTCGGCCTCCTGCTCAATCAATTTCCCGAGCAAAAAACCTGGTTCATCGACAATCTGCTGCAACCGGCTGGCGACCTGTTTATCAAGCTGATGAAGATGATCGTCGTTCCCCTGGTATTTGCCTGCATGACCGTCGGCATCGCCGGCATGGGCAACCCGTCTGCCCTGGGTCGCGTCGGCCTGAAGACCTTCGTGTACTTCTTCACCATCACCAGCATTGCCATCGTCTTCGGGCTGTTGGTTGGCAATGTGGTGCAGCCCGGCTCGGGCGCCGAATTCGGCAGCACGCTGCAGGCACCGGCGACGGGACTGGCCTCCAGTGGCACCCCACAGAACCTGGGCCAGGTACTGCTGGCGATCGTGCCGGATAACATCGTCCTGGCCATGTCACAGGGCAAACTGCTGTCGGTGCTGTTCTTCGCGATCCTGTTCGGTTGTGCCTTGTCGTTGTTGCCCGAGGAGCGCAAAGCGCCCTTGATCAGCGTGATGCAAAGCGTCTCCGACACCATGTTCAAAGTCACCCACCTGGTCATGCATTACTCGCCGATAGGTATTTTCGGCCTGATCGCGGTCACCGTCGCCAGCTTTGGCCTCAGTGCGTTGTTGCCGCTGGCCAAACTGATCGGCACGACCTATGTCGCGGTGCTCTTATTTGCCCTGTGTGTATTGGGTGCAGTGGCACGCTTGGCCGGCGTCGGCTTTTTTCACCTGGTGCGGGAAATACGCAGTGAACTGCTGCTGGCCTTCAGCAGTGCCGCCTCGGCGACGGTCATGCCTCAACTGATCGAGAAGATGGAGCGCTATGGCGCGCCACGGCCCATTACCAGCATGGTGATCCCACTGGGGTACTCGTTCAATCTGGATGGTGCATCGCTGTTTGCCGCACTCGGCACGCTGTTCATCGCCCAAGCGTATGGCATCGACTTGAGCCTGGCGGATCAAGGCATGCTGGTCTTGATCATGGTGCTGACATCAAAGGGCGCGGCGGGCGTGCCAGGCTTCATGTTTATCATCCTGACCGCGACGTTGACCGCGGCCGGGCTTCCCGTGGAGGGTGTGGCAATCATCGCGGGCATCTATCGGCTGATGGATATGCCCGTCACAGCCCTGAATGTACTGGGCAACGCATTGGCCCCGCTGGTAATTGCTCGCTGGGAAGGTCAGCTCAAGGCACCCGACAGCACGCTGGCCTGCGAACCTCCCAGCGTGCCCTTCAAGGCCTGACGCGTCAGCCAGGGTAATGTCACACTTTGCCCTTATCCTGACGGGGCTTCGCCTGTGTGTGAGATTGAGCAACAGCAGGCACGGACGCCTCGCTGCGAACCTGCGCATGGCTGATCAACGCAAAGATGAAGCTACCGCCGATGATGTTGCCGGCCAGAGTCGGTCCGGCGAAGACCAGCCAGAAATCCTTCCACGGCAACTCGCCGGCAAACACCAGGTAGGACACTTCCGCTGAACCGACGACGATATGGGTGAAGTCGCCCAGTGCCATGAAGTAGGTGATCAGGATGATAATCCACAGCTTGGCGCTCTCCATCGACGGAATCATCCAGACCATGGTGGCTATCATCCAACCGGAGACGATGCCCTTGGCGAACATCTGCGCGGGGGCGTTCTCCATGACCTTGCGACCGATCTCGAGGAAGGCCAGGTCGGTCTTGGTATCGAAGATCGGCAGGTGCAGCATCACGTAGGCCACCAGCAAGGTGCCACACAGGTTGCCCACCAGCACCACCGTCCACAGCCGTAACAAGCGCCCGGCGTTGGCCAGGGTCGGTTTGCTCATCACCGGCAGCACGGCGGTCAGGGTGTTTTCGGTAAACAACTGCTGACGAGCAAGAATCACCGCGAGAAAGCCTGCGCAATAGCCAAAGCTGGCAATGACCTTGAATTCATCACCGTCCGGCAGGCGCGAATTGAGCAGGCCCATACCCATCAGCGACAAGCCCATGGTCAGGCCGGCGGCCAGCGCCGACCACCACAACGCTGCCACACTGCGCTCTAGCTCCTGATCGCCTTGGGTGCGGATAATTTCGTGTAATACAGCCGCGCGAGGCGGCTGGTTCTCGTCAACGTTCTGCTGCTCTTCCTGCGACAGATTGGGGGTCTTGCCGTCTGCTTGAGTGGCCATGATGTACCAGAGTCCAAGGGGTGCCTGTAGCTACGACACGCCGCGACGATGGCTGTTCAGTAGCACTGCAACTAAACCGGAATACGCCAGGCCTTGGCCTGCTCCACGGTGGTAGAGCTGAAGGGTTTACTCCAGGGTTTATTGCGCGCCCGGTAATGTTTGACGATGCCATCAAGCACACGGTTGAACTCCGCTGGCGTCGTCGCCTCGCCCAAATCCCGCACCGCACGTTGCAATAACTCAACGTTGGCAGCCGGTTGGCCAGGACGGTATAGCGAGGGGTAAATGACTTCGCGGATAAAATTCTCTGCCTTCACGCCGATATCGCGTTTTTGCATTTCCGCGACGGCGCTGGTCAACACTTTGGACAGGCCTGAGCCATTGCTCGACGCCTGCTTGGTGCCCACCTGCAGCAGTTGCTGGAAATTACGCTGGCCTGGCGCATTCAGGCGCTTGCCCAGCCACTCGATATCCTCGGGCCTACGGGCGAGCGCATCCAGATTGCGCAGCGCCGAGGCTAATTTCGGCGTGATCACCAGCGACGTGCTGGTTTGATTCGCCTCGGCAATCGCAGTGTCCAACGCCTGTAACGCCTGCTGTGTGTCTTTGCGAAAGCGCAACGCCTCGGCGCCGGCCGGGTCCTTTTGCAGATCAACCTGCACGCTGGCGAGCATTTGATCATCCATAGCCATCACGGCGTCGTTCATCGAGGGGAATTCATGACGCTCACGCTCCAGCTCACGTTTTTGCAGATGCCCTGACACCGCCTGGCGGGCCTGGGACTGCAAATGCTGTTTCTGCTCAGGGGTCATGGTGAAGTTGACGGTGCCATTGAGCAGGCCGCGAAAGTCGCCTTTGCCCGAGTTCAGTGGCAGCGTTACCGTTTGCTCCGAATACGTTTTGAGCCGGTCATCCTGATAGCTTTCAGCCGCGGTGTGTGGCGTGCCGGTGATCGTGTCGACCAGGGAGCTGAAAAAACCTCCGCTTTTTGGGGGGGCTGATGGTTTGTCAGACTCGAACTTGACGATCAGGGCTTCGTCCTTGCCCAGGGGGCTTTCCGGGAAAGAACGCTCAATAATGCCTGGCGCCGGGGTATTGAGGAGCAAACCACCGTCCTGAAACGCCGTGACCTCTGAAGCAGCCTGAAACCCGTGGCCCTGTTCGGAAGGGCTCTTGAACAACCCAGGCAGCGCCCCCGAAATAAGCGCGGCGCGGGCGATATCCATATCCGGTGTGAGGCTGGCATTGAATGTCACCAACTGCGGGCGACCATCGAACATGCCCGTGCCGGTGATGTTCAGTTGCTTGATCGCCGGAATATGCCGGCTCAAAATTTCCAAGTCGCGAAACGTCGGCCCTCCGCCAGCGCTTAGCCGGTCGGCAATTTCCGTGACCTCGGGCGGTCGGTTTGCCGCTGGCATGCCCGCGATATGAGCGAGAACAGACTTACGTGACTCGTTACGAATCAAGTCCTCCAAAGGCTGCCCCTCGGTTTGCAGACGCGGCAACAGCGTCAGCAACAGTTGAGAGATGTTACCGGCCGGCCCAGGCAAACTGCCGGCGAGCTTGCCGAGCTTGGAACTGGCGTCCTGCAACCAAGACATGACCGGGTCTTTGCTGTTGAGCAAGCTGGGCAGGTCAAGGTTATTCGACAGTTGCGTAAAGGCCTTGGCATCCATGCCGCTGGCGAGCAGCGCTGCGGAAATCGCGCCGGCAGAAGAGCCGGAAACCACTTTGACGCCTTTGAGTTTGTCGGCCTCTTCAAGCGCCTGCACCATGCCTGGAAAGGCGATGCCCTTGGCGCCACCGCCACTGAGCACCAAGTGAGCAGGCGGCGGCGGTGACAGCACCACCTCCACACGTCCATCGCTGTGACGATAAATACTCAGGTTGCGCTCGCCCACACCTTTGACCAGAGGCGTCTTTACATCCTGGTCGGTGGTTCGAGGCAGAGGGGGCTGGTTTTCTACAACAGAACTGGAGACTTTCATACACGAGGCTCTCTCTACAGGGTGTAGGCCTGAGTGATGAGAGAGCCTCGGATAGATCCATGTGAAATGATTTGGTAACGCAAATCACGCCGTGCAGTTGTTACTCGGGAAGACTGTCGTCCTTGAACTGGTCCTTCACATACTTGATTTCGGTACGGCCATGGGGCGCCGGCAAACCGTCTTCGCCCAGGTTGACGAAGACCATTTTTTCCACGGTCAGGATGCTTTTGCGCGTGATCTTGTTGCGCACTTCACAGGTCAGGGTGATGGAGGTGCGGCCGAACTCGGTGGCAGTGATGCCCAGTTCGATGATGTCGCCCTGGCGTGAAGCGCTGACAAAGTTGATTTCCGAGATGTACTTGGTGACCACGCGCTGGTTGCCGAGCTGGACAATCGCGTAGATGGCCGCTTCTTCGTCGATCCAGCGCAGCAAGCTACCGCCGAACAGAGTGCCGTTGGGGTTGAGGTCTTCGGGTTTTACCCATTTGCGGGTGTGGAAGTTCATGGTCACTCCAAAGCGTCTTGCGAAATGATGGGCAACATCATGGCAGAGCCCAGGCCCAAGCTCTATGAGCCATTGCCTATCAACCCCATGCGCGATCTTCATTGCCACCGACAGAAAGGCTTGGGAAGTGCCACATACACGGCTATAATCGCCTCCGTTTCAAAACGGTCATCTTCGATTGATACCGTTCTCCCGCCACCTGTCCGAGGGGCGCTGCAGCAGGTTAAACCTGTCAGGCTCGGATGGGGCGTTGTCCGGCCTGGTTGCCTTGGCCTGATACTAAACGCACAACGGCGCCCATTCGCACACTACGAATGGAGGCTCTCTATGAGCGCTGTAATGACGCCTGCTGATTTCAATGACTACAAAGTCGCCGATATGTCCCTCGCTGCCTGGGGCCGTCGCGAAACCTTTATCGCCGAATCCGAAATGCCGGCCCTGATGGGCCTGCGTCGCAAGTACGCCGCTGAGCAGCCGCTCAAGGGCGCCAAGATTCTCGGCTGCATCCACATGACCATCCAGACTGCCGTGCTGATCGAAACCCTGGTTGCCCTGGGTGCCGAAGTGCGTTGGTCGTCGTGCAACATCTTCTCGACTCAGGACCAGGCCGCTGCCGCTATCGCTGCTGCCGGTATCCCGGTATTCGCCTGGAAAGGCGAGACTGAAGAAGAGTACGAGTGGTGCCTGGAGCAAACCATCCTCAAAGATGGCGCGCCTTGGGATGCCAACATGATCCTTGACGACGGCGGCGACCTCACCGAGTTGCTGCACAAGAAATACCCGCAGATCCTCGACCGCGTCCACGGCGTGACCGAAGAGACCACCACCGGCGTACACCGCCTGCTGGACATGCTGGCCAAGGGCGAGCTGAAAATCCCGGCCATCAACGTCAACGACTCGGTGACCAAGAGCAAGAACGACAACAAGTACGGCTGCCGTCACAGCCTGAACGATGCGATCAAGCGCGGCACCGACCACCTGCTGTCGGGCAAGCAAGCCCTGGTGATCGGCTACGGTGACGTGGGCAAGGGTTCGTCCCAGTCCCTGCGTCAGGAAGGCATGATCGTCAAGGTCTCCGAAGTTGACCCGATCTGCGCCATGCAAGCCTGCATGGACGGTTTCGAAGTGGTTTCGCCGTTCATCAACGGCCAGAACGACGGCACCTCCGCCTGCATCGACGCAGCCCTGCTGGGCAAGATCGACCTGATCGTCACCACCACCGGTAACGTGAATGTGTGCGATGCGAACATGCTCAAGGCCCTGAAGAAGCGCGCCGTTGTCTGCAACATCGGTCACTTCGACAATGAAATCGACACAGCTTTCATGCGCAAGAACTGGGCATGGGAAGAAGTGAAGCCGCAGGTACACAAGGTTCACCGTACCGGCGCTGGTGATTTCAACCCACAGAACGACGACTACCTGATCCTGCTGGCCGAAGGCCGCCTGGTGAACCTGGGCAACGCCACTGGTCACCCAAGCCGCATCATGGATGGCTCGTTCGCCAACCAGGTGCTGGCGCAGATCTTCCTGTTCGAACAGAAGTACGCCGACCTGTCGCCCGCCCAGAAAGCCGAGCGCCTGACCGTGGAAGTACTGCCCAAGAAACTCGACGAAGAAGTGGCCCTGGAAATGGTCCGCGGCTTCGGCGGCGTCGTGACTCAACTGACCAAGACCCAGGCCGACTACATCGGCGTGACGGTTGAAGGTCCGTTCAAGCCGCACGCTTACCGCTACTGATCGGCCTTGCTGGCGCCGGCTCTTCTGTGGGAGCCGGGCTTGCCCGCGATGCAGACGCCGCGGTGTTCCAGTAACACCGAGCTGATGCTATCGCAGGCAAGCCAGCTCCCACAGAAAGCCAGGCACCCGCATCGATTGCGTATGCCTTCCAGGCTTTCGAGTTTCCAAGGGTATTACCATGTCCCAAGACCGTCGCTACAGCTTCGAGTTCTTCCCGACCAAGACCGATGCTGGGCATGAAAAACTGATGGCCACTGCCAAGCAGTTGGCCAGCTTCAACCCTGACTTCTTCTCCTGCACCTACGGCGCTGGCGGTTCGACCCGTGATCGCACGATCAACACCGTGTTGCAGCTGGAAAGTGAAGTCAAAGTTCCCGCCGCTCCGCATTTGTCCTGCGTGGGCGACAGCAAGGCCGACCTGCGTAGCCTGCTGACCCAATACAAAGCCGCCGGCATCAAGCGCATCGTTGCCCTGCGTGGCGACCTGCCATCGGGTATGGGCATGGCCAGCGGTGAGCTGCGCTACGCCAACGACCTGGTGAGCTTCATCCGCGAAGAAAGTGGCGATCACTTCCATGTCGAAGTAGCCGCTTACCCGGAGATGCACCCCCAGGCGCGCAATTTCGAAGACGATTTGCAGAATTTCGTGCGCAAGGCCAATGCCGGTGCCGACAGCGCAATCACCCAGTATTTCTTCAACGCCGACAGCTACTTCTACTTTGTCGAGCGAGTACGGGCGATGGGCGTGAACATCCCAATCGTGCCGGGCATCATGCCGATCACCAATTACAGCAAGTTGGCGCGCTTCTCCGACGCCTGCGGCGCCGAGATCCCACGCTGGGTGCGCAAGCAACTGGAAGCCTATGGCGATGACGTCAAAAGCATCCAGGCGTTCGGCGAGCAGGTTATCACCGAGATGTGTGAGCAATTGTTGCAAGGTGGTGCACCAGGGTTGCATTTCTATACCCTGAACCAGGCTGAACCCAGCCTTGCCATCTGGAACAACCTCAAGCTGCCACGTTAACGCTTGCCCAGTTGTGCCAAGGCCCTCGTTCTGACGAGGGCCTTTGTCGTTTTACGTTACCCACGGAACCCCGCAGTCCATGAATACAGTGCCCCCGACGTCCCGCCCGCAACTGGTTTACCTGGTCTTCGGCGCCGACACCTACCATCAGGAAGCGGTATTCAGCATCGCCAGCGCACTGGCGTTCCTGCAGGACACACCGGATGCGAACATCGACATCCAGGTATTCAGCGACAACCCCGAGCCCTATCGCTTGCTGCCGGTGCGCGTGCGCCCACTGGACGAAGCCACCCGCAAACGCTGGAGCGAGCCCCACGGTTATCACTTTCGCACCAAGCACGTGGTGCTGCGCCAAGTCCTGCAAGAATCCCCCGTGGCGCTGCTGATCGACACTGACACCTTCTTCCATCATTCGCCCATGGCCCTGTTCGAACGCGTAGAGCCCGGCACCCTGCTGTGCAACGCCTTTTACACCAAGTACGGCGACAACCACGAAAGCATCCTCTACACCGCCCTGCGTCAGCGCCTGCTGGACATGGGCGTGGCCGACGATGACATGATGACTCTCAACTCCGGCGTCATGGGCCTGACCCAACAGGATGCGCACATCCTCGACCGCTCCATCGAGTTGATGGATGAACTGTTCCCCCATGCCCAAGGCGCCTACACCCTGGAAGAGTTCTGCCTGTCGATCGCCGCCTACCGTACCGTAAAGGTGCGCGAGTGCCCGGACCTGATCCACCATTACTGGAGCCGCAAACAGCTGTTCCGGGCCAAGGTCAAGGCGTGGATCGCCAAGCACGCGAGCGCCCCCACCAGTGCGCAGGCCCTGGCCGATACGCGTCAGGTCTCCTCGCACCTGCCGCGCCCGCCGCGTTTGCAGCGCTTGATGTACAAGCTGATCACCCTGCTGCTGCCCAAGCACCAGCAACAATTCATCCGCGAAATCCTTTACGGCTGCTACGAACACGAAAACGAGTTCGACCAGGCCTGCGGTCCGGTCTGGTGGGACAAAGCCCGACAAAACCAGGAAGAACGCCAGAAGCGCCCGCTTGATGCACACCAGTTGGAACACTGGTTTGCCAACCCCCTGGTGCGCCTGATTCTGGGCGAGCGCCGCGCCGCGATCCACGAACACCTGCTGAACGCTCCCGCGAAGTAAGACCGCCCGCCAATGCGCGTGCCAGAGCTTCTCTTTCTTCGGGGAGCGTCGTAACCTCAGGCTATGCCCGTCCTCTTCAAGCTGTTGACCGCTGTGTTTTTTTCTTGCCTGAGCCTGGCCGCTCATGGCGAGAAACTGCGCATTGTCACCGAACCCTGGGCGCCCTATGTCTACGAAGACAACGGCACCATGGCCGGCCTGGATTATGAAACCACCCTGATCGTGTTCCAGCGCCTGGGGGTGGAGGTGCAATGGCAGTTCCTGCCCTGGAAGCGCTGCCTGGCGATGCTCGACCAGGGCCACGCCGACGGCGCGCTGGATATCTTTCACAGCCAGGAGCGCGACGCGTTGCTGCTCTATCCCAGCGAGCCGTTGTCGGAAGTCGAATTCGTTTTGTTCTATGCCAACGAACGCCCTCACCCCGCCGCCACGCTCGACGACCTGCGCGGCCTGACGGTTGGCGTTTCACCTGGTTACCTTTATGGCGACGCGTTCAGTGAGGCCGACACCTTCCAGCGCGAACCCGCCCCCAGCCATGAAGCCAACTTTGGCAAACTCATGCTGGGGCGCGTCGATATGGTGGTGACTGACCGGCGCGTGGGGCACCACGTGATCAAGGCGCTGGGCCTGGAAGGTAAAGTCAGCCAGGCGTCGGTGGTGGTCAGCCGCCAGCAGCAATTCCTTGCGGTACGCCGTGGCGCAGGCATGGACCTGCTGGTGCAACGCTTTGCCGCCGAGCTCAAGCGCTTCAAGCAAGAGCCCGCCTATGCCACATTGAGCGCCAAATATGGGCGGATGCACGAGCAAACAGCCCCCATACCAGCCCCCGAACACGCCGTTGAGCAGCAGGAAAGCAGCGCGCGGTGATTGCTCTGTTATACTGCGGCCTTTCCGCCAGGCTTACGCCCGGCCGCTCGGGTCTTGAAAACGGCACCCAACCCAGCTACTGCGCAGCTTTGCAGCCCGCGCGAGCCGATGGAGTGCCCGCCAGACACAGCAGGACCGGACGGGGTTGCGCTCCCCTAAGCGCCATTCACGCCCGGCAAGATTATCCCTTTGGGCCAAGCCCTAACTAAAACAGGATTACTCATGTCCTTTGCTTCCCTCGGTCTCTCCGAGGCTTTAGTCCGCGCCATCGAGGCAGCGGGCTATACCGAGCCTACTCCGGTGCAACAGCGGGCCATTCCCGCCGTGTTGCAAGGTCGCGACCTGATGGTTGCGGCTCAGACAGGTACTGGTAAAACCGGCGGTTTCGCCCTCCCGATCCTGGAGCGGTTGTTTCCCAACGGTCACCCGGACAAATCCCAACGTCACGGCCCGCGCCAACCGCGGGTACTGGTCCTGACCCCAACCCGCGAACTCGCAGCCCAAGTGCACGACAGCTTCAAGCTGTATGCCCGCGACTTGAAGTTCGTCAGCGCCTGTATCTTCGGCGGCGTCGGCATGAACCCACAGGTTCAGGCCATGTCCCGTGGTGTCGACGTGCTGGTAGCCTGCCCGGGTCGCTTGCTCGACCTGTGCGGCCAAGGCAGCGTCGATTTGTCCCACGTGGAAATCCTCGTGCTGGACGAGGCCGACCGCATGCTCGACATGGGCTTTGTCCATGACGTGAAAAAAGTCCTCGCCCGCCTACCAGCCAAACGGCAGAACCTGCTGTTCTCGGCAACGTTCTCCCAGGACATCACCGCCCTGGCCGGCAAGCTGCTGCATAACCCGGAACGCATCGAAGTCACGCCGCCGAACACCACGGTCGAGCGTATCGAGCAACGCGTGTTCCGCCTGGCCGCCAGCCACAAGCGCTCGCTGCTGGCGCACCTGATCACCCACGGCGCGTGGGAACAGGTGCTGGTGTTCACCCGTACCAAGCACGGCGCCAACCGCCTGGCAGAGTACCTGGACAAGCACGGCCTCACCGCCGTCGCCATCCACGGCAACAAGAGCCAGAACGCACGCACCAAAGCCCTGGCCGACTTCAAGGCCGGCAGCGTGCGTATCCTGGTGGCCACCGATATCGCCGCACGCGGCCTGGATATCGACCAGTTGCCACACGTGGTCAACTTCGAGCTGCCAAACGTCGATGAAGACTATGTGCACCGTATCGGCCGTACCGGCCGTGCCGGTCGTTCGGGCGAGGCCATTTCGTTGGTCGCGCCGGATGAAGAAAAGCTGCTGAAAAGCATCGAACGCATGACCAAGCAGAAAATCGCCGATGGCGACCTGATGGGCTTTGATGCCAGCGCCGTGGAGGCCGAGAAGCCAGAAGCGCGCGAGCGTCCAGACGTGCGCAACCCGCGCAACCCACGTGGTCCGAAGGGCGATGGCCCGAACGGCGGCGGTGGTGGCGGTGGTCGTCGCGACAAAGGCAAGGACAAGGGCAAGGAAAAATCCGCGAGCAGCAGCCGTGGCGAACGCCCGGCCCGTGAGCAGAAGCCCCGTGAAGGCACCCCGGCCCGCGAACAGCGCCAGCCGAGCCAGCCACCACGCGCCGCGGCCGACCGCGCCCCGGACGAGTTCCTTGACGACGATATCGATAACTTCGGTAACCGCGTCGACTACGTGCCCCAGGCCAAACCGGCCCAGGGCCGTGGCCGTCGTCCAGGGGCTCCTGCCCAGGGCGCAGGCGCTCCACGTAGCGGCCAGCCACAGGGCGGTCGCCAGAACGCCCCGCGCAACAGCAGCGGCGGCACCACTGGCACCCCGCCTGCCAAGCGCAGCGGCCCGCGTAATGGCGCACCGCGTGACGGCCAGGCCCGTCGCGAAGATTCACGCAGCAACAACCGCCGCCCTGCCCGTGACGATCAGCCTCGCTCGTCCGAGCCTGCAGTACAAAACCCACGGGGTGGCCCGGCGCCGAAGATCATCCACAAGGAGTCGAAAGCGGATCGCTTCCCGACACCTGAGCAGTTGGATCAACTGCCAGGCCGCCCTCGTGGTGAGAAACCAGCGCTGCTGACTCGCAACCGCGAAGCATAAAAAAAACCCGTATCGTGAGATACGGGTTTTTTTTGCCTGTAGGAGCTAGCTCGCGAAGGTCGTCAACGATAACGCGGGCATCCTGGTTTAACGCGGTGTCCTTGCGGCCTTCGCGAGCAAGCTCGCTCCTACATACGAAGCATTACTTCGCTTTCACACCTTCAAACGTGATGTACAACTGCACGTTGTCAGACTGTGGACCTACGTCCATGCCGTCCTTGTTGAATTCCTTGCGGCTGATGTTGGTGGTGCCTTCGAAGCCGGCACGGTAGCCGCCCCATGGATCCTTGCCTTCGCCCAGGAACGTGGCTTTGACCAGGATCGGCTTGGTCACGCCGTGGAAGGTCAGGTCCCCGGTCACATCAGCAGTCAGCTTGCCGTCAGCATTTTTGCCAGTTGGCTTGACGCTGGTGGAAACGAACTTGGCATCAGGGAATTTGCCCGACTCCAGGAAGTCCTTGCTGTTGACGTGCTTGTCGCGCTCGGCGTGGTTGGAGAACACGCTGGCAGTACGCACGTTGACTTCAATCTTGGCGTCTTCGGGCTTGGCGGCGTCAAAGCTGAACTTGCCATCCAGGTCCTTGAAGGTACCGGTGATGTAGCTGTAGCCCAGGTGGCTGATTTTGAAGTCGACGAAGGCGTGCTGGCCTTCCTTGTCGATTACGTAGTCAGCGGCCATCGCCGAACCTGCGGACAGCAGGGCAGAACCGATTGCCAGCGCAGCGAGTGTTTTTTTCAACATGCTTTCTATTCCTTGTGAGTCGAGGTTGAACATCAGGCTTTGCGTCCCAGCATTCGCGCAAGGGTCGCATCACGATCGATAAAATGGTGTTTCAGGGCCGCCACGCCGTGCAAGCCGGCGAAGACCACCAACACCCAGGCCAGGTACAGGTGCACCCAACCCGCGGTATCTGCCTGGTCCGGTAGACCGGAAACCACGGCAGGAATTTCAAACAGGCCAAACACCGGGATACCGACACCGTCTGCGGTGGAAATCAGGTAACCGGCAATCATCACGGCAAACAGCCCGACATAAAGGAACGCGTGCCCAAACGCGGCGCCGATCCGCGTCATGCGGCTATAGCTGGCCAGTGGTGGCGGCGGCGGGCTGACCAGGCGCCAGACGATCCGCACCAGCATGATGGCGAACAGCGTGATGCCAATGCTCTTGTGCAAGTCGGGCGCATCTTTGCGCCAGGCGCTGTAGTAATCGAGACCGACCATCCACAAGCCCAGGGCAAATAAACCGAACACCACCAGGGCTACGCCCCAGTGCAGAACCATGCTGACCCAACCATAGCGGGCCGGCGAATTACGTAGCTGCATGTACTTAATCCCGTAAGAACTGTGCCCAAGACTAGCGCTTTACCTATCGAATTAAAGCGGAAAATTTTGCTTTGAAATATCGAGAAATACGATAAAGAGGCTAGGCATCATAAATTAACAAGGGATTAAGACTATCCCTGGGAAACGTGACAGACCGTCCTGCATTTACTGCGAATTTCCCCACAATGGCTTGTGACCCGAGCCACCATTGCATAGGCTTGCGCGATTGTTTCGCCTGTGCCCGCCGCAGGACCGCTTCGAGGAGATCACCGATGGGCTTGAACAACCAGTGGATGCAACGCGACCTCGCGGTGCTGTGGCATCCCTGCACCCAGATGAAAGACCATCAGCAACTGCCGCTGGTGCCCATCAAGCGCGGTGAAGGCGTATGGCTGGAAGACTTCGAAGGCAAGCGCTACCTCGATGCCGTCAGTTCCTGGTGGGTCAACGTATTCGGCCACGCCAACCCGCGTATCAACCAGCGCATCAAGGACCAGGTCGATCAGCTTGAACACGTGATCCTCGCTGGTTTCAGCCATCAACCGGTGATCGAGTTGTCCGAACGCCTGGTCGCGATGACGCCCGAAGGGCTGACCCGCTGCTTCTACGCCGATAACGGTTCGTCCTGCATCGAAGTGGCGCTGAAGATGAGCTTCCACTACTGGCTCAACCGCGGCCAGCCGAACAAAAAGCGCTTTGTCACCCTCACCAACAGCTACCACGGCGAAACCATCGCCGCGATGTCGGTGGGCGACGTGCCGCTGTTTACCGAGACCTACAAGGCGCTGCTACTCGACACGATCAAAGTGCCGAGCCCGGACTGCTACCTGCGCCCCGAAGGCATGAGCTGGGAAGAACACTCGCGCACCATGTTCCTGGCCATGGAACAGACCCTGGCCGACCACCACGACAGCGTTGCCGCCGTGATTGTCGAGCCACTGATCCAGGGCGCCGGTGGCATGAGGATGTACCACCCGGTGTACCTCAAGCTGCTGCGCGAAGCCTGCGACCGCTACGGCGTGCACCTGATCCACGACGAAATCGCCGTGGGCTTCGGCCGCACCGGCAGTATGTTTGCCTGTGAACAAGCCGGCATCCGCCCGGACTTCCTGTGCTTGTCCAAGGCCCTTACCGGCGGTTACCTGCCGCTGGCGGCGGTGGTTACCACGGAAGACGTCTACAGCGCGTTCTACGATGACTACCCTACACTGCGCGCCTTCCTGCACTCCCACAGCTACACCGGCAACCCGCTGGCCTGTGCGGCGGCGTTGGCAACGCTGGATATCTTTGAAGAAGACAACGTCATCGAGAACAACAAGGCCCTGGCCCAGCGCATGGCGACCGCCACCGTGCACTTGGTGGACCATCCTCACGTGTCGGAAGTGCGCCAGACCGGCATGGTGCTGGCTATCGAGATGGTGCAGGACAAAGCCACCAAGGCCGCCTACCCGTGGCAGGAGCGCCGTGGCCTGAAGGTCTTCGAGCACGCGCTGGAGCGCGGTGCGCTGCTGCGGCCGTTGGGCAGCGTGGTGTATTTCCTGCCGCCTTATGTAATTACCCCCGAGCAGATCGACTTTCTGGCCGAGGTGGCCAGCGAGGGGATCGATATCGCCACCAACAGCAAGGTCAGTGTGGCGGTGCCGAAAGATTTCCATCCAGGCTTCCGTGATCCGGGTTGATTGCCTAAATCCTTGTAGGAGCGAGCTTGCTCGCGAAGGCATTCCAGGCGCGCCGCTGCGCCTACATAAACTTCTTCAGAGAACAGAAATGAGACTGTCCCGCTTTTTCACCGACCCCCCGCTGAGCCTCGGCGATCACGAACTGCCCGAAGCCCAGGCGCATTACATCAGCCGTGTGTTGCGCATGGGTGAAGGCGATGCCGTGCAACTGTTCGACGGCTCTGGCCAGGAGTTTAGTGGCACCTTGCTGGAAGTCGGTAAAAAACGCGTCACCGTGCAACTCACCGATAGCTTTGCCGGCCAAGCCGAATCGCCCCTGCATATTCACCTCGGCCAGGGCCTGTCCCGGGGCGAGCGCATGGACTGGGCGATCCAGAAGGCCACTGAATTGGGCGTCAACGCGATCACACCGATCTTCAGCGACCGCTGCGAGGTACGCCTCAAGGACGAACGCGCCGACAAGCGCTTGCTGCACTGGCGCCAGGTGGCAATCAGCGCGTGCGAGCAATGTGGGCGCTCAACGGTGCCGGTGATTCACCCTCCGCTCTTGCTGGCAGACTGGCTCAAGCAAACCGAGGCGGACTTGAAGCTGGTGCTGCACCCGGTGGCAGAGCCGATGATCAGCCACGCCAAGCCATCGAGCCTGGCGTTCTTGATCGGTCCCGAAGGGGGGCTCACCGATAATGAAGTCGCGACCGCCCAAGACGCCGGCTGCCACGCCGCTCGCCTCGGCCCGCGGGTGTTGCGTACCGAGACCGCCCCCGTCGTCGCACTCTCCGTCGCCCAACAACTCTGGGGCGACTTCTAACCTCACCCTGTAAACCCAATCAACTGTGGGAGCTGGCTTGCCTGCGATAGCGGTGTTTCAGGCAGTTAATTTACAACTGACAGACCGCTATCGCAGGCAAGCCAGCTCCTACAGTTTTATCGGGTTACCCAAGGCTTACTCCACTGGGTCACTCACCGGCTTGGCGATGATCGCTTTCAACTCGCTGGTCATCGGGAACTCCAGGTTCAAGCCCTTGGGCGGAATCGGCTGCTCGAACCAGCGCTGGTAAATCCCGTTGATCTCTCCCGAGCGGTACAGCTCGCCCAGGGTTTCGTTGACCACCGCGAGAAACTGCGGGTCATCCTTGCGCACCATGCAGCTGTAAATCTCCCGTGATTGCTCCTCGCCCACCACCACCCAATGATGCGGGTCCTTGGCCTTGGCGCGCTCGCCGTAGAGCAACGCGTCGTCCATATAAAACGCTACGGCCCGGCCAGTCTCGAGCATCTTGAACGCTTCGCCATGGTCCTTGGCGCTGATCACGAACATATTGGCTTTGTGTTCAGCGTTATAACTTTTGAGGAAGCGCTCATTGGTGGTGCCGGCAGTGGTCACCACATTTTTGCCCGCTAGGTCGGCAAAGCCTTTGATCCCGCTGTCCTTGGCCGTCAGCAACTGGCCTTTTACGTAGATAAACCCGTAGGAGAACGCCACTTGCTTCTGCCGTTCAGCCGTCACGCCGGTTGAGCCGCATTCCAGATCGACAGTGCCGTTCTGCACCAGCGGGATGCGGGTTTGGGACGTCACCAGGTTGTATTTCACCTTGAGGTCGCCCACTGAGGTTTTCTGCTGGATACGCTCGACAATCTTGTTTGCCAGGTCCACCGAGTAGCCCATCGGTTTACCACTGCTATCCCCCACGTAGGAAAACGGCACCGACGCATCGCGGTAACCCAGGGTGATGGACTTGGCGCTGGCGATCTTGCTCAAAGTGCCCGCCAGCGGCGCTTCGGTTGCATGCGCCTGCGCGCCCCACAAAAAGCCCAGGGTGCAGCCGGTCAACAGGATCTTTTTCATTGTTATTCTCCGTTGGTCTTTGAGGTTATTTACGTACTGCAATCACGCTGATTTCCACCAGCACACTCGGCCGCGCCAGCTCTGCTTGCAAGGTAGTGCGCGTGGGCGCCATGCCTGGCGAGAGCCATGCGGACCAGACATCATTCATCGGTGCAAAACCGGCACCGATGTCCTTCAGGTAAATCGTGGCGTTGAGTAAGTGATCCTTATCGCTGCCCGCCTCGGCCAACAGCGCGTCGATCCTGGCCAGCACTTGCCGGGTCTGAGTAGCCACATCCAGGCCGTCGCCCGGTACCTGGCCCGAAAGGAACACCAGGTCCTTGAACGTCACGGCGCCGCTGAGTCGTTCGTTGCTATTGATTCGGGTAATGGTCATGGCTGCATCCTCAAGCGGCGCGGGGCGTCAGGCCCTGCATATCAATGGAAGGGGGGCGCTGGTCGATCAGCTCGGCCAGCAGTTGGCCGCTGCCGCAGGCCAGGGTGAAGCCCAGTGCGCCATGCCCCAGATTCAGCCACAGGTTGCGGTAGGCGCTGGCACCGATCAATGGCACGCCCGTCGGTGTTGCCGGGCGCATACCGGCCCATTCGACCGCCTGGGCGTAGTCACCGGCCAAAGGAAACGTTTCCAGCGCCTGACGCTTTATCAACGCCAGGCGCTTGGGCTCAAGACGCGCATCAAAGCCGACAATATCCACCATGGCCGCGATCCGCAGTTGCTCACCTATGCGTGCATAGACGATCTTGCGGTCGTAGTCGGTGATGCTTACGTTCGGTGCTTTGTGCTGCTCGCCGATCGGCACGCTCAGGCTGTAGCCCTTGAGCGGATACAGCGCCAGCGACAAGCGCGGCAATGCCAGCTCGGCACTGCGATGCCCGGCAGCCAATACCAGTTGATCGACCGGCATCACTTCATGGCCCAACTCGATGGCCTGCACCGCACCGTCGGCGTGACGAACCCCGGTAACCTTGCGCCCCAGCAAAAATGTGCAACGCCCGGACGCTTCCAACCTGGCGGCCAGGCGTTGGCAAAAGGCATGACAGTCCGCAACTTCTTCACTGGGCGTATAGATGCCTCCGACAAAATCCCGCGCCGCCAAGGAAGGTTCCAGGCGCTGGCAGTCGGCCATCGACAGTACCTGCTGCTGCAGGATGTCTGTGACGTTGGCGCGCGCACGCTCAAAGGTCCCGGCATTACGGAAGGTCACCAGCTTGCCGTTGCACCGCCAGTCGAAGCCGTCCAGCCGATCGTCGACACGCCATTGCTGCAAGGTGCCTTGGCTCAGGCTCGCCAGCCGCAGCAAGTGGGCAGCGTTGCGCTTGTTCACCGAGCCCCGGCATGCGCCGACGAATGCAGCCATCCAGCGCCATTGCCGGGGGTCGAGGCGAGGGCGCAGCTTGAGCGGAGAGTCCCCACGCAACAGCCACCCCATCGCCTGCAGCGGCACGCCCGCGTCGGCCAGCGGTGCAACATAGCGATAGGACAGCTGCCCACCGTTGGCGAAACTGGTTTCGCTCCCCAGGGTGTCACGGGCGTCTATCACCGTGACCTCGTGGCCTGCCCGCACCAGTGCGTAAGCACTGGCCAGGCCGATGACCCCACCACCGATGATGCAAACCTGCCTCGCCATCCCAGCCCCCGACCGTTGATTAACTGAAGGCCAAGCGTAGGCGCAGGTGACAGGCCACCGACAATGAATAAAGATGGGTCACCTATAAACAAAGGTTATGGACCTGCCATGCGCTTGCGTCATATCGAAATTTTCCAGGCCATTCGCCAGACTGGCTCGATCAGTGCCGCCGCGCAGTTGCTGCACGTCTCGCAACCGGCGGTGACCAAAGTGTTGCAGCACGCCGAACTGCAGCTGGGCTTTGCGCTGTTTCTGCGTGTACGCGGCAAATTGCAACCCACGCCGGAAGCCCTGGCGCTGGAACGCGAAGTCGAGAAAGTCACCGAGAGCTTGCAAGGTGTACGGCGCCTGGCCAAGAGCCTGCGCCGCGCCCCAGGGCAAAGCGTACGCATTGGTGCGATACCCGCGCTGGCCTTGTCGCTGCTGCCTCCAGCGATTCTGGAATGGAAGCGCGAATACCCCGACATGGCTTGCGAGCTGTCCAGCGACCATAGCCGTGAGCTGGTCCAGAAGCTGTTAATGCGCGAAATCGACCTGGCGCTGACCCTCAATTTTTCCGGCCATCCGGGGTTGACCACACAGGTGCTGGCCAATGGCGTACTGGTTGCATTGGCGTCCAAGGGCTATTGGTCGGCGGCTGAAATCAACCGGCCATTGCCACTGAGCGAACTGGCGGGCGCGCCATTGATCGGGCTCTCCAGTGCCGATCCGCTGGCGACCAAGCTGGACAGCTACCTGGAGAACGTTGATCCACCGCCACGGGTGACCATCTCGGTGCAAACCTATTCCCTGGCCCGGGCGATGGTGGAGTCCGGCGCCGGCTTGACGGTGATCGACCCTTTTACCGCCCTCGGCGCATCGACGGCAACCACCTGTATCCGCACCCTCACGCCCCCCCTGCCGATCACCCTCTACGCCCTGACCCGCGGCGATGAGCCACCGCCGCATATGCTGGCCAAGCTGCTGCAGATTTTCGGCAATCGTGCCCGTGAGTTGCTCGAGCGCCTTTAAAGAGCAGCCACCAGCATTCACAGCACGTAATGCATGATCGCCACAAAATGCAGGAGGCTGCCGCCAATCACAAACAAATGCCAGATGCCATGGGAATGACGCAGGCGATCTTCCAGGGCAAAAAAGATGATGCCCACGGTGTACAACACCCCACCCGCGGCCAACCAGATAAACCCTGCCGTGCCCAGCGCCGCGATCAGCGGCTTGACCGCCACCAGCACGATCCAGCCCATTACCGCGTAGATCACGATGGACAGAATCCGCGCCTCCGAGCGCGGCTTGATCTCTTGCAGGATGCCAATCACCGCCAGCCCCCACACGATCCCGAACAGCGTCCAGCCCCACGGCCCGCGCAGGCTTACCAGGCAGAACGGTGTGTAGCTGCCGGCGATCAACAGGTAGATCGAGAAGTGATCGACCTTCTGCATGATCTCTTTTCGCCGCCCCCGCACGCTGTGGTACACCGTCGACGCGCTGTACAGCACCATCAGGGTAAAACCATAAATCGCCACGCTGACGATTTTCCAGGGGCTGCCGTCCAGGCTCGCCACCACCAACATCCACACGGCGCCAATACACGCCGCGACTGCACCGAGCAAATGGCTCCAGGCGTTGAACCGTTCCCCGTGATACATCTATCGTTGACCTCCCCTCACCGTTGACGACTGTCGGCAAGCCTCCAGTCTTGCGTATCAGAGTGCAAGCGGCGTGTGACGTTCCAGCGACGAGGGCCGCGTTTGCAGGCACAATCGAGCGCAATCGAACAAGAGCCCAAGGCCATGCTGATCGACGAAGAATTCACCCTCAAAAAGCTGGAGATCTTCCTGGCGTTCATGCGCACCGGCAACCTGGCCCGCGCGGCCGCCGAGTTGCAAACCAGCAATGTCAGCGTGCACCGCGCCATTCACTCCCTGGAAAGTGCCCTGCGCTGCCCGCTGTTCAAACACGAGGGGCGCAACCTCACCCCGCTGGAAAGCGCCTACGTGCTCGAAGAGCGTGCGCAAAAACTGGTGGCCGACGTGGTCGACAGCGTGCGCCTGACCCGCGAAGCCGCCGGGTTCTCAGCCGAACGCTTCAAGCTCGGCTCGCTGTATTCGCTGACGGTCAAGACCGTGCCGCAGTTGATCATGGGTCTGAAAATCAGGCGCAGCGAACTCAATATCGACCTGATCCTGGGCTCCAACTTCGACCTGCTCTACAAGCTCAAGAACATGGAGGTGGACGCGATCCTCATCTCCCTAGACGATCACGCCACCGATTCGGATTGTGAGCAGATCGCGCTGTTCAGCGATGACATCTTCCTTGCCACGCCGGCCGACTCCCCCTTGGACCGCAATCAGGAAATCGACCTGGCCGATGTACGGGATGCCACCTTCATCACCCTCACCCAGGGCTTCGCCACCCATCAGGACGGCAACCGGGTGTTTAAACAGGCAGGGTTCGAACCGAAGGTGGCGATGCAGGTAAACGACATCTTTACCTTGCTGAGCATGGTCAGTTCAGGGGTGGGTTATGCGCTGCTGCCAGGACGTATCGCAGCGGTGTATGAGAACCGCGTGAAGCTGATACCGCTGCAGCCCAGGTATCGGTTGCAGCAGCAGATCGGTGTGGTGTTTTTGAAAGCCAAGGAGCGCGATCCGAACCTGCTGGCGTTATTGGCGGAGTGTCGGATGTATGCCAATCGCCAAAGCTGAGGACGATTGCTCCCACGCTCTGCGTGGGAGCGCAGCTTAGGACGCTCCGCGTCCGCTTTTTGACCGTGACGCAGAGCGTCACAAGAGGCGTTCCCACGCGGAGCGTGGGAACAATCATCCCCCGTCAGCCCACCAACCCACGCATCAGCAAAAACAACAACGACGGCCCCAACAAACACCCCAGCGCCGTATAGAACGCCGCCGTCAGACACCCATAAGGCACCAGCTTCGGATCAGTCGCCGCCAGGCCGCCCGCCACACCGCTGGAGGTGCCCATCAAGCCACCGAAGATCACCGCACTGCGTGGGTTGTTCAGCCCGATCAGCGGCGCTACGAACGGCGTCATCACCATCACCAGAATGGCCTTGATCAACCCCGCGGCAATGGACAGCGCCATCACCTCGGAGCTGGCCCCAATCGCCGCACCGGTCACCGGGCCGACGATATAGGTCACGGCCCCGGCACCGATGGTGGTGAGGCTCACCGCATCGGTGTACCCGAACGCCATCGCCACCCCGACCCCGGCAACGAACGACGAGCCCACGCCGACAAACAGCGCCAGTACACCCACGTAGCCGGCGCGTTTGAGCTCATCGACACTCACACCAAACGCCGTGGCGACAATGGCAAAGTCCCGCAACATCGCACCACCGAGCAGGCCGATGCCCGACAACAGCGGAATATCCACCACACCCTTGGAACCACCGGTAAACGCACCGCCCACATACGACAGCGCCAACCCCAGCAAAATGGCAATGGCCGAACCATGCAGGCGGCCCTTGGTGAAGGTATCGGAGATCCAATAAGACACCCACATGGTCAGGCCGATCACGGCGAAACCACTGATCAAGCCGTAGCCGGTGATCACTTTCATCATCGATTCGTACATGGCGATCACCCGGCGTCTTTGGTGGGAACAGGAGCAACCGGCTCGCGGTTACCGATACGCACCAGCACGGGCACCAGGGCAAAGCCGAGCACCACGGCGAGGGTCCCGGCCAGAATCGCCATAGGCCCACCGCTGATGGCGCCATACACGTTTTGCTGGGCAGCCATCGCCACCACAATCGGGATATACACCGCCGCCCAGAAACTCACGCCTTGCTCTGACTTGCCGGTAAACAGGCCGCGTTTGCTCAGGTAGCTGCCCAGGCCGATCAACAGCAGCATGGCAATACCCACCCCGCCGACGTTGGCCGGGATACCCAACAGCTTGCCCAGCAGTTCACCCACCAACAGCCCTGCCAACGTGCAGAACGCCAAAAAAGCCACACCGTAGATAATCATGGTTGTTGTCCTCAAAGTGCTCGTTCGAAATTGTTGTTTTTGTGCTTCGAAAGCCTCGGGTACTGCGTTATCGGTGGCGGCGCTCCTCCTCTTGCAGCAGGGCCTGCAAGGTGTCCAGGCGGGCGCCTTCGCAGGCGATCACCGTGCCTTGTTCAAAAACACGGCGTGACAGACCGGTGAGCACCGCGCCCGGAGGCAGTTCGATTTGCAGTCGCACACCGCGCTCGTAGGCGCTCTGCACCGTGCCGCGCCAATCGACAACACGGCACATATTGAAGGCCAGGTCGTCACGCAGTTGTTCGGGGTTGTGGATAGGTCGCGCGCGGGTGCTGCTCAGGTAAGTGATGCGCGGCGCCTTGAGTGGGACGAAGGCTTGGAACAGAGCCTGGGCGGGTTGCTCCAGCAACGGGCAGTGAGACGGCACGCTGACCGCCAAGCGCTTGGCGACACCGTTGCCTTTGATGCGCTCGGCAACCCGCTTCATCCCCTCGTTGCTGCCGGCGATGACGGTCTGGTTATCGGCATTGATATTGGCCAGGTACACCGGCGTTTGCGCGTTGTGGATATCCGCCAGCAGCGCTTCGACGCTGGACAGATCAGGGCCGATCAGCGCGGTCATGCCATAGCCCTGTGGATAAGCCTGCTGCATCAACTCGCCACGCAGGCTGACCAGTTTTATCGCATCAGCAAAACCCAGGGAGCCGGCGATCACCGCAGCCGGGTAGGCGCCGATGGACAGGCCCGCCACATAATCCGGCGTGCACGCCAATTGCCGGGCATGGGCCACGCCGGCGATCAACAGGCACAGTTGCACAGCCCGCGTCGATTCCAGCGCCTGCGCCGAGTCGAGCAGACGAACGTCTTCACCCAGGGCATCACTGGCCTCTTGCAGAATGTCGGCCGGCAACCCCTGGAGCATGCCGCTGCGTTGGGCGCCCTGCCCCGGAAACACCAGAAGGCTGCTCATGCCACGGTCTGCCAAGGGTCGAGCACAAGGTGCGCACCGCTGACGGTCTTGAGCAGTACACGGCGTGAGGGCCCGGCCCATTCGCGCAAGGCGACGGCGCCGAACGGGGTTTGCAGTTGCAGGTCGACGGCGCAGGGCGCGGTGTCCAGGATCGCCAACAACGCTTGCGCCTCGCTACGACCTAAAGGATTGGGCGTGCATAGAATCAAATCCAGGTCACTGTTGGCATGCAGCGCTTCAATGCCACTGGCCAATTCAAACCCGGCACTGCCGCTGACGCCCCAGTCTTGCTGCGCCAGCACCGGCCGCAGTTGATCGAGGGCCCGCAGCGCCGGTAAATCCCGTGGTGAGAGCATCTCGCGCAAGGCTTGCGGCACCACCCGCCGATGCACCGCCGCCACAGGCATCCGGGCGGCAAAACGCTGCTCACGCAAACGCCCACGCACACCGACCGCCACATGGCCCGGCTCGGCGATGGCACGCCGCACCACCACCGGATGCCCGGCACGGATCGCGTCCCGCACCCAGACCGGGGCATCGGCAGGCAGATGCGCCAGGGTCATGCCCCAGAGCAAATCGTGGGCGTTCACCATTGCTCCCGCAACAGCTGGCGCACATGGCTGGAGGCGGCTCGGTTGGTGGCGCCGAGGCGTGAACTCAAGTCGGTACTGCCGATATCCTTGACCGCCTGCACCAGGCAATCGCTGACCCGCGCCACGTCATCCGCCGTGGGTTGTTCAATCCGGGTGACTGACAACGTCTCCCACAGCAATCCCAGGCTGGCATAGCTGTCGATGTCATAGGCCATCGGCGGCACGCTGGCGGCCAGGGTTTCCAATTCTTCGACGCTGCGCAAGGTCACCCGGGCGGCCGAGGCTTTGCCCATGGCATGCACCATCACGCCAGGGTCGCGCAGGGCAATCAGCCGATTGGCCTGGTAGCCGTGGGCGAGGAACGCGCCCGACATGGCCTTGCCCACCAGCAGGGCGATCACCGGGTGGCCGGCAAGCCGAGCGCGAGCGTAGCTGTCAGCCGCGGCGGCCAGGGCCTGATGAATGCCCAGGGCTTCTTCGCGGCGGCCATAGGCTTGGCTGGGTACGTCGACGATAGCGATGATAGGACGCTTGTCACCCCGGGCGATGGCTTCGTCCACCGCCTTGGCCAAGCCCCAGCCTTCCAGCAGGCCGACTTCGCCATTGCGGGCGCGGGGGAAGCGGTTGTGCGAGTCGGGAACCACGGCGATATAGCGCACCGCCTGTCCACCCAATACTCCATCCGCCACTTTCAATGAGCCCGGCAAACCTTCCACCGGCGTTGCGTTGGCGCTCAACGCGTTGAACCACTGCAAGCCTCTCATGAGCGTTCTCCCTGATACAGCGCGCGAACAGTCGCCGGCTCGATTTGCGCGCTCGCGTCCAGTTCGGCCAGGCGCGCCAGGTAAAAATCAGCGCGCCGGCTGCGCGGTTGTGTGGGCACGCCCTGCTGCAGCAGTGCGCTGACAGTCTGCTGGATCTGCGCCACATCGTCCGCCACATAACGGTCGGCCAAGCCGCTGTTGAAACGCTGCTCGCCACCGGTAAGGCTCCAGATAAAGGGGCGGTCACGGGAGTCGTATTCCTCCAGGCCCGCCTCCTGCTCGATCACCTGTGGGCCATTCAAGCCCAGGCGTGCTTCGCGAGTGACCACCAGGTAGCTGCACAAGCCAGCCGCGATGGACATGCCCCCAAAGCAACCGACACTGCCGGCCACCACACCGATCACTGGCTGGTACTGGCGCAGGTCGACAATCGCCGCGTGAATGTCGGCAATGGCAGCCAGGCCCAGGTTGGCTTCCTGCAAGCGCACGCCGCCCGTTTCCAGCAGTAGCACCGCGCAGGTGGGGATGCCGTTGCGGTTGTCTTCGGCGGCCAGCTCCAAGGCGCCCGCGATTTTCGCACCGCCAACTTCACCCAGGCTGCCGCCCTGGAAATTACCTTCGATCGCGGCAATCACCACAGGCTTGGCGCCGATGCTGCCCTTGGCGATCACCACACCGTCATCGGCCTGGGGCACCACGCCTTGGCGGCTGAGCCACGGCGACATGACCCGCTGGAACGGGTCGATCAACTCGCGGAAGGTGCCTGCATCCAACAGCGCCTTGGCGCGCTGGCGGGCACCGAGTTCCACAAAGCTGTGTTTAGCGAGTAGGTCAGTCATGGCCGATCTCCTCGAAACCTTGCTCCAGGCGCAAGCGCACCACACCGGGTGTGGCACCGAAGTCGTGGATATCAATGTTCAGGGCCGGTGGCGTCTGCTCCTGGAAGATGCGTTCGAACAGGTGCTGCCAGCGTTGCTGCGCGCCATTGACCGAGGTTTGCACCTGGATGGTCAAGCTGCCGGGCGTGCCCGGCTCCAGCAGCACTTCCAGGTCGCCCGAGCCGACGCAACCCACCAGCGCACGGCCTTTGGGGGGCTGCCCGGCGGGGAATTCAAAGGACAAGGTTTCCATCACAACGCTCCGTCGAGGCGGTCGATAAACAGGCAGGCGGCCAACAGGTCGGCGGCGCCGCCGGGGGAGGCATTCAAGGCCAGCAGTTGCAGGTCCAGCTCATGCAGTTGGCGGCGTCCGGCCAGGGTTGCACTGCCACCGGCGTCGAGCACGGCTTGGGCGCCCTGTTGCATGGTAGCCAGGCCTTCGGTACCGGCGCGGTAGAGCACGCAGGTGTCTGCCAGGTCCGTCATGATCGCCAGCAAAGCATCCAGGCGGGCGTTCTGCTCACCGGCGTTTTCGCGGCGGCTCTTATGCAGTTGCGGCAGGCCGCGTTGAATCACCGAAGGGAAGCCGAGCTGGGCTTCTTCACGGGCACCGCGTGCGCCGTAGCGCTGCGCAACCTGGGCCCCATGGCTCATGGGCTGCGGGGCGAAGCGGTCGTTGAGCAGGGCCAGCTTGGCGGCGGTCAGGGTTATGGCACGGGGCTCCAAGGCCGCGGCAGCGGTGAGCAACCCCAGCGCCCAGATCGCACCGCGATGGGTGTTCACGCCCTGGGTAGTGGCGAGCATGGCCTGCTCGCCTTCCCGGCCAATACGCCCGAGCGCTTCGCGCAGGGGCATGCCGACTTCGCCAATATCGAGCGCAGCCTCGGCCATTTCCTTGAACATCGGCCACAGCGACAGCGCCGAGGCGTGCATCAGCCCCAGGTGCAAATCGCTGTGGGCGCCGTTGCCGCGCCGGTCTACCAGAGCGGGTTTGGGCGACAAATCCGCTTCGTCGATCAGCGCATCCACGGCCATATCCGCCAGGCGATCGGCCAGGCTCAGTTCATGCTGTTTGAGTGCGCGCATTTACCAGCTCCTGAATTTGACGGGCGGGTTGTAGAGGCCACCAGACCAGTCCACCAAGTCGGCCACGCTCTTGGCGGCCAACAACTCGCGGGTGGCGTCGGTGCGGCGAATACCCAAATCTTCGGGCAAGGCAATCAAGCCTTCGCGGCGCATACGCGCAGTGTCCTTGGGGTTGTGACGCAGGCCGATAGCTGTCACCCCGGCGACGGCGGCGATCATTGCCTGGCGTTCTTCCAGGGAGCGCGCCTTGTACAGGTAGGCGATGCCTTCTTCGGTGAGCAAGTGGGTGACGTCGTCGCCGTAGATCATGATGGGCGCCAGGGGCATGCCGCTTTTGCGGGCCACTTCCACTGCGTCCAAGGTGTCGACAAAGGTCGGTTTGCCGCCTTCCTGGAAGGTCTCGACCATTTGCACCACGAGTTTTTTGCCGCGTTCAAGCAAGGCTTCGGGGGCATCGTCGTGGCGCATATCCAGCCAGGCCGGTGTGCCATGACGGCGGCCGCGTGGGTCGTGGCCCATGTTCGGCGCGCCACCGAAACCGGCGAGGCGGCCACGGGTCACGGTGCTGGAATGCCCGTCGCCATCGACTTGCAGGGTGGCGCCGATAAACAGGTCCACGGCGTATTGGCCGGCGAGTTGGCAGAACATGCGGTTGGAGCGCATGGAGCCATCGCGGCCGGTGAAGAACACATCCGGGCGTGCGGCAATGTAGTTTTCCATGCCCAGTTCGGTGCCGAAGCAATGCACACTCTCCACCCAACCGCTTTCAATCGCCGGGATCAATGTGGGGTGCGGGTTGAGGGTCCAGTTGCGGCAGATCTTGCCTTTCAGACCCAGGGATTCGCCGTAGGTGGGCAGGATCAATTCGATGGCAGCAGTGTTGAAGCCGATGCCATGGTTGAGCGACTGCACATTGTGTTTTTCGTAGATGCCACGGATCGCCATCATCGCCATCAACACATGCACCGGCTTGATATGGCGTGGGTCGCGGGTGAACAGCGGCTCGATGTAGAACGGCTTGTCGGCCACCACCACGAAATCCACCCAACTGGCGGGAATGTCGACGCGAGGCAAGTCGGTAACGTCGTCCACCAACTGGTTGACCTGCACGATGACGATGCCATCGCTGAAGGCAGCGGGTTCGATCAGCGCCGGGGTGTCTTCGGTGCTGGCGCCAGTGTAGATATTGCCGGCGCGGTCAGCCATGAAGCCGGCAGAAAGCACCACGTTGGGGATCAGGTCCACCACCAGCCGGGCGTAAAGTTCGATGTAGGTGTGGATCGCGCCGATTTCCAGCAGGCCGTCTTCCAGCAACTGGCTGATGCGCAGGGATTGGGTGCCGGCGAAGGAGAAATCGAGCTTGCGAGCGATGCCCTTTTCAAACAGGTCCAAGTGCTCGGAACGCCCGACGCTGGGCATGATCATGTGCAAATCGTGGAGCTTGGCCGGGTCGGCCTTGGCCAGGGAGCGCGAAAGGAAGTCGGCCTGCTTCTGGTTGTTGCCCTCCAGCACCACGCGGTCGCCGGGAAGGATCAAGGCTTCAAGGGCCTCGACGATCTTGTCACTGGGCAACACCGCCCCGTCTGCATACTGTTTGACCAGCCCGAGCCGCCGCTGCTTCTCGTCGCGCCGCCGCGTCCAGCGCGAGTCGGGGGTGATGGTTGTTGTCATGGTCGCTCCACGGGGGGTTGCTGTCGTGGGGCTAACCTTAGGAGTGAAGCGCAAAGGCATCAATCAAGCTGGAGGACGAACCGTTACGCCTGGAGTAACGAAGATCAAACTGTGGGAGCTGGCTTGCCTGCGATAGCTGTAGGTCAGCTACTGAGATGTTGACTGACAGGCCGCTATCGCAGGCAAGCCAGCTCCCACAGTGGATCTTCATAGGACTCAGGATCAGGCCAGGCCGGACTCTACCAGCAGCGCTTCAAGCCCCATCAAGTCCGGCACCTTCGCCACCTGCTCGCCCACTTGCACCGCCGCCAGTTCCAGCGGGCACAGGGGCACGTCCACGTAGCTCAATTCGCTATCGAGCTTGTACGAACGGGGAATACCCTGGATCACTAGAGCAATGAACTTCAAGGTCGGCCGCCCGCCCAGTGCATTCAACACCACGATGCGCGAGCGTTCGCCCGTCATGCTGGCTTCGCCGCAGGCCGCTTCAAAGCTGATCAGCGGAATCTGTCGATCGCGCCACGTGACCTGCCGCAGATACCACGGCGGCGCATCGCTGGCCGGTTCGCCGCGCTGGAAGTCGATCAGCTCGGCGACGGCGACGTTGGGCAGCACCAGGTGGCGGTCGGCCAGGGGCAGCAGCAGGCCGGTGAGTTGGCTGGTGCGGTGCTCAAGCATGGGACTTGCTCCAGTAGGCGATGCTCTCCAGCAGCACCGACTCTTGGTACGGCTTGCCGAGGTAGTCGTTGACGCCAATGGCCATGGCGCGGTCGCGGTGTTTCTGGCCGGTGCGTGAGGTGATCATGATGATCGGCAAGCGCATCAGGCGTGGGTCGTTGCGTATCTGAATGGCCACTTCGAAGCCGTCCATGCGCGGCATTTCGATGTCGAGCAGCATCAGGTCCGGGGTGTGTTCTTCCAGGATGGCGAGGGCGTCGATACCGTCCTTGGCGGTGAGCACGTTCATGCCGTTGCGCTCCAGCAGGCGGCTGGTGACTTTGCGCACGGTGACCGAGTCGTCCACCACCAGCACCAGCAGCGGGCGTTTTTTCAGTGGGTCGTTGAGGACCAGCGGCGCATCCACTGCCTGGGCCGGCAAGGCCGGTTGCCGAGCGCGGATGTGCGCCAGCAGGTCGATGATCAGCACCACATGGCCGTCGCCCAGGATGGTCGCGCCGGTCACGCCCTGCACCCCGGAGAATTGCGGCCCCAAGCCCTTGACCACGATCTCGCGGGTACCGGCCATGGCATCCACGTGCACCGCCACGCGGCGTTCATTGCAATGCACCAGCAGCACCGGCACAGGCTGGTACTGGCCCAGCAGTTTCGGGCGGCTGGCGGTGTGCAGCAGGTCGCCGAGGTAGAACAACTCGTAGCGCTGGCCGCCATATTCATAGTGCGCCGGGTCTTGCTGGTAGTGCCCCGCCAACTCGTGGGGCAGCACGCGCACCAGGCCTTCGATGGTGTTGAGCGGGATCGCGTATTGGTCGTCCGCGCAGTGCACCATCAGCGCACGATTGACCGACACGGTAAACGGCAGGCGAATGCGAAAATGCACGCCCATGCCCGGCGTCGAGTCGATCACCATGGAGCCGCCGAGCTGGCGCACTTCTTCATGCACCACGTCCATGCCCACGCCGCGCCCGGAAATCTGTGTGATTTTTTCGGCGGTGGAAAAGCCCGGCTGCAGGATGAACTGCAACACGTCACGGTCGCTGATCTCTTGATGGGGCGCGAGCAGGCCGCGCTTGATCGCCTTGCGTCGCACCGCTTCGAGGGGCACGCCGGCGCCGTCGTCGCGCATGTCGAAGACGATGTCGCCGCCTTCGTGGGTCAGGTCCAGGGTGATGCGGCCCTTCTCCGGTTTGCCCGCCGCCAGCCGCACTTCGCGCGACTCCAGGCCGTGGTCGACGGCGTTGCGCAGCATATGCTCCAAGGGTGCCGCCATGCGCTCCAGCACATTGCGGTCCATCTCGCCTTCGGCATTGCCGACGATAAACTCCACGTCCTTGCCCAACTCGCCCGCCACTTGCCGCACGATGCGCTTGAGGCGTGGCAACATGCGCTCGAAAGGCACCATGCGCGTGCGCATCAGGCCTTCCTGCAACTCGGTGTTGATACGCGCCTGTTGCTGCAGCAGGTTGTGGGCATCCTGGTTGCGGCGCTCAAGGGTGTCCTTGAGGTCGAGCAGGTCGGAGGCAGATTCGGACAGCGCACGGGCCAACTGTTGCAGCTGCGAATGGCGGTCCATTTCCAGCGGATCGAACTCTTCGTAGCCCAGGCGTTCGGCCTCGGCCTGCTGACGGCTCAGGAGGCGGCCCTGGGTTTCGCTGTCGAGCCGGCGCAGCTGGTCGCGCATGCGCTCGATGGTGGTTTCCATCTCACTCAAGGCAATGCGCGCATCCTTGACTTGCTGCTCGATACGTCCACGGGAGATCGAGGTTTCGCCGGCGAGGTTGACCAGGTCATCGAGCAAGTCGGCAGAGATTTTCACCATGTCGGCAGCCGGATCGGCGACCGCTTCGGCCTTGCCAGCCGGCAGCGCCACCGGTGTGACCGGCTCATCACTGGGGTGCACCAGGCTCTTGATGCGCTCGATGAGTTTATCCACCGAACCCACCGGCAGACCCTCGGCCACGGCGTCGATCATCTGCGCCAGGCGGTCATGGCAGCCTTGCAGCAGTGCGAACAACTCAGGGGTCGGCGCGAGCAAACCGGCGGACAGCCCTTCGTAAAGAAATTCCAGCTCATGGGCCAGATCGCCGATTGGCCCGATCTCGACCATGCGCGCACCGCCCTTGAGGGTGTGCAGGTCCCGCAGCAGGGTTTCCACTTCCTGGCGATTGCCCGGCTCGCCCTGCCAGCGCACTAACGCGCTGCCTGAGCTGTCGAGGATATCGGTGGCTTCTTCGAGGAAGATATCCAGCAATTCCGGGTCGGCACCCGAGGCGGCTGCCACCGCAGCCGGCGCTGCCGGGCTGCTGGCCTGGCGCAACTCCCGCAACCTTTCGACCAGCTCGACGCCGTCACTCAAGGGTTGCTGCTGTTGCAGTTCGTCCAACTGTTGGGCCAAGCGTTCGTGGCTGGCCATCAGTGCCTGGGACAGCTCCACGCAATAACTGTAGCGGCGATCCACCAGCCCCTCATAAACGCATTCGAGCTCATGGGCCAAGTCGCCCACCGGGTCGATTTCGGCCATGCGTGCGCCGCCCTTGAGGGTGTGCAGGTCCCGCTGCAACGAGGACAAGGGCGCGGCGTTTTCGGGTTCCAGCAACCAGCGCTTGAGCGACTGCCCGGCGCTGTCGAGGATGTCTACGGCCTCTTCAAGAAAGATCTCGACTATCTCGTCGTCCATCGCGGTGGCGTGATCCAACTGCGCAGTAGCCGCGCCCAACTCGGAGATACTCAGGGCGCGGCTGCCGTCGCTTTTGATCAGGCCCGTGGCGGACGGGTCCAAGGCTTCGTCCAGCAACTCGCGCAACGCCTGCAGACGTGCGGGCGCGGGGCTGATTTCCTGGCCGGCGGCCAACTGGTCGAGCATGTTGATCAGCGCGTCGTGGGCCTGTTCAGCCTCGTGGAAGAACCGGGCGCTGACCGCCAGGCTGCTTTCTTCTACCGCGCCATACAGGTCGAGCAAGGCCTCGCACAACGCGTCGATAGGGTGCAGGTCGGCAAGGTGAGCGCCCTCGCCCAACGTAGTCAGCTCGTCCAGCAATGCCGTGAGCTCCTGACGGTCGCCGGGGTGCTGCTGCCAGCGGCGCAGCAGGCTTTCGGCGTCGAGCAGGATGTCCATGCCCTGGGCCAGGAAGTTGGTGATCAAGTGCGGGTCACGCTTGACGCGCAGGCCGGTCGTGGGCGCGTCGAGCAAGGCGGCAAGTTGATGCTCCAGCAGGTGTTGGGTGCGGCTGATCACGCTGGCCGCACCGTGGATCGGTGCCAGGGGATTGTTGTCCAGGTCACGCACCCCGCGCTGGAACAGCCCCTGTGCCTCAAGCAACAACGCCACTTCGTCCTTGTCCAGCGGCAGGCGGTGGGCCTTGTACTCACGGGTGAGGTGATCCAGCGGGCGCGCCAGCTCGGCGATGGGCAACACGCCAGCCATGTAGGCGCTGCCCTTGAGGGTGTGCAAGGCGCGTTGCAGTTCATCGCTGACCTGCAGCGGCACCTGCTCGGCGGCCTGTTGCAGGAAGTGGCCGAGGCTGTCCAGATGGCCCTGGGCTTCGTTGCGGAAGATCTCCAGCAGCATTGGGTCATGGGGCTCGGTGGTCGACGTTGCAGCGCCACTGGCCAGGGCATGGGCACGGGCGGCCAAGGCGTCGGCTTCATCGCGCTGGCGTTGATCGTCGCTGGCAAAATCGGCGATCAGCTCCGGCAGCAGGGCCACAGTCTCATCCAACACCTGCTGCACCTCAGGGCCAAGGACTAAGCTGCGTTCCAGCACGCGATTGAGCAGGTTCTCCACGGCCCAGGCCAGCTCGGCCAGCACCAGGGCGCGCACCATGCGGCCGCTGCCCTTGAGGGTATGGAAAGCCCGGCGCATTTCGCCCTGGGCGGCTTTGTCCGCGCTGTCGGGCAGGTAGCGATGCAACACGTCGAGGACTTCATCGGTTTCTTCAAGGAAGACTTCGCGCAATTCATCGTCAATCGGTTCTTCGCCGGCCGGCGGCGGCAACAGGCTGCCTGGACGCTGCAAGGCCGGAGGGTTGAGACGTGATGCAGGGCTGGCCAAGGCATCGAATTGGGATTGGTTTGATACGGCCTCGGAGGACAGTGCCCCCTCGGGCGCGACCAGGGCCTGACGCCAGGGTTTTTCCACCGGCAGGTAGCCCAATGCATTCAAGCCCTGGGTGGCCAACTCCAGCACTTTTTCCCCTGCCGCGTCAGGGTCTTGAAGCATGCGTTCGAGGTAGTACTCCAGGCTACTGACCACCTCGGCAAAATGCGCCAGTTGTGTCGCCGAAGGGGCGGCTTCATTGACCATCAACTGCTCATCGACGTAGTCGGTGCAACCGCGCATCAGGCTCGCCGCACGCGGCAAGGGAATCATCGCCAGGGCACCACGTACCTGGCTCAGCAGCTCGGGCAAGGACTCCAGGCGCTGACGATCCCAATCAGCCTCAATGCAGTCGATCACCAGTTCCTTGGCTTGGCGCAGGCACTGGCACGACTCACGAATCACCAACTGATGGATCTGGGTCAGGTCGGTGGTGGGCAAGCGGCTGTCTTCACGGCTTTGCGGTTCGACGGTGCCGATCATCCCGGCCAACGTCGCTTCGACATACAACAACGCGCCGGCCACATCCATCAACACCGCGTCATTGGGTTCGCGCTGCCCCTGGACCAGGCTCAACACCACAGCGAGTTGGTCGATGATCACTTTGCGCGGCTGGCCGAAACCCAGTACCGCAAGGGTATCGGCGATCTGCCGCAGCGGCGCCAGCAAGGGGTCGAGGTCCTGGGTGTGCTGGCGATCACTGCGCACGAACAGATCCAGGCGCTCCTTGACCCGCACCAGCTCCTCACACAACGCGCCGAGCACCGAGCCCATGGCATTGCGATCCGGCCCGGCCAGCCGTGCACGTTCAGCGTCGACCACGGCGCTGTCGGGCAAGGCTTCGTCCAAGCCGTAGCGTTCCTTCAGGCTTTGCATGCGCGGCGTCGGCCGGGTGACTTTGGCGACGTAGAACAGCAGGCTCTTGAGCAAGTCGTCCGGCGCCGGCTGGTTGATGCCATTGATGCCTTGAACCAGCAAGCGCTTGAGTTGCTTGTCGCTGGCCTTGAGCAGGCTGCGCAGCGCCGGGCTGTTGGCGACCACGCCGGTGAGCATGCCTTCGACCAGCGCCGAGGTGACCTGCCACAACGGCAGCAGCGGCGCACCCTGGCACAGCGCTTCAAGGCGTGCGAACACCCGCGCCATGTCTTCCAGGTTGCTGGGGCCGTGGTCTTCACGCAGCAACCCGGCGAGGGCTTGTTGCAGCAGGTGGCGCCATTGGCGCAACTGCTCATGCAGATCCGGCGTGGCCCGTTGGGCCAGGGCTTGCTCAGGCAACGGCTCGATCGACAGCAGTTGCGGGCTGAACAGGCTGGTTTCCGATAGCAGGCTTTCACCACGGGCGCTGCGCAGGTCGTTGAGCAGCGGCAGCACCACCAGTGGCAGGTCGCGGCGGGCACTGTGCACGCGGTCGAGGTACAGCGGCAATTGGCCGAGGGCTTGTTGCAGCAGGCGGATACTTTCATCGCGCTGGCCGACGTGCCCGGCCTGGAGCGCAAGGGCCAGTTCTTCGATCTCTTCGGCCAGCAGCGCCGCGCCGTAGAACTCGACCATTTGCAGCGCGCCATGCACCTGGTGGATACCGGCCAGGCATTGGTTGAGGGCGTCGTCGTCAAGGGTTTCAACGTACGCGTCCAGCGCCGACCGGGCCTGTTTCAGGGTTTCGGCAATATCGCCCTTGACCCATTCGAGGGCCACGTAGTCGTGCCGATCAACCATAACTGCTCCGCTTAGAATTCATGAGTTGCTGGTATCTCACAAACAATGGAGATCCGATGTGGGAGCTGGCTTGCCTGCGATAGCGGTGGGTCAGCACTATATCTGTATCTGACAGACCGCTATCGCAGGCAAGCCAGCTCCCACAGTTGGACTGTGGTGTTCTTCAGGTCGTATTTCAATCATCGACCTGCTTGGGCGGCGGCAAGGTGAAACCCGATACTGACCTGCGCAACTGGCTGGCCATCTTCGCCAGGTTACCAATGCTTTCGGCGGTGGCGGTGGAACCCGACGACGTCTGGGTGGTGATCTGCTGGATCACGTTCATGGTCAGGGAAATCTGCCCCGCCGATGAGGTCTGTTGCTGCGCCGCGTTGGAAATACTCTGGATCAGCGCCGCCAAGGTTTTGGACACGCCTTCGATCTCTTCCAGCGCCACCCCGGCGTCCTGGGCCAGGCGCGCGCCGCGCACCACTTCCGTGGTGGTCTGTTCCATGGAGATCACCGCTTCGTTGGTGTCGGCCTGGATGGTGCGCACCAGGGTTTCGATCTGCCGGGTGGCCGCCGAGGAGCGTTCGGCCAACCGTTGCACTTCATCGGCCACCACCGCAAAACCGCGCCCGGCGTCACCGGCCATGCTGGCCTGGATCGCGGCATTGAGGGCGAGGATATTGGTCTGGTCGGCGATATCGTCGATCAGGCTGATGATGTCGCCAATTTCCTGGGACGACTCGCCCAAACGCTTGATGCGCTTGGCGGTGTCCTGGATCTGCTCGCGAATGTTGTCCATGCCGTGGATGGTGTTGTGCACCACCTCGTTGCCTTTGTTGGCGATCTCTACCGAACGTTCAGCTACCGCCGAGGATTCGGCCGCGTTGGCCGATACCTGGTCAATGGACTGCGCCATCTGGTTGATCGCCGTGGACGCTTCGGCAATCTGCTGGGCCTGATGCTCCGATGCCTGGGCCAGGTGCATGGCGGTGGCCTGGGTGTCCTGCACCGCACCGGCGACCTGCCCGGCAGTGAGGTTGATGGTGGCGACCAGGTCGCGCAGTTGGTCCACGGAATAGTTGATGGAGTCTGCGATGGTGCCAGTGAAGTCTTCGGTGACCGAGGCGGTGACGGTAAGGTCGCCGTCGGCCAGGTCTTCGATTTCATCCAGCAGGCGCATGATCGCGTTCTGGTTGCGCTCGTTCTTCTGCGCGGTTTCATGCAGTTGGCGGTTGGTCTCGCGCACCATGACCAGGCCGATCAGGATGATCGAGGCCAGCGCCAGCAAGCCCAGCACGTAACCACCGATGGTGTCGAAGCTGCGCCCGCTGGCGAGGTTTTCAAAACCCGTGGCCAGGTGCGAGGCTTCATCGAGCAAGGTTTGCGACAGGTTGAAAATATTGCTCGCCGAGGCGCGCACCTGGAACAACTGTGGCGAGGTCTCGAGAATTTCATCCACGGAGCCTGAGACAAATTCGAACAGCTCGGCGATGTCCGCCAGCCGTGCACGGGCGTCCGGGTCTTCGACCTGGGTGATACGCAGGCCCGGGTTGCCGTTGAGCATGCCATTGAGCACCACGCCAAAACGGTTGGCATCGCGGCCAAAGGCATCGGCGGCCTGCACGGCGGTTTCATCCCCCGCCAGCACCGTGTTGACCGCCCCCAGGATACGTTCGGCCAGCAGCGACTGGCGTTGGGCCAAGGCAACTTGGCTGGCCGGGGCGCCGCGTTGCAGCAGGATATCCACGACCTTTTCCGACTCGATCTGCAGTTGCGGCACGGTTTCGGCCAGGGTCGCCGCCACCTGGTGCAACGACAATACGGTCTGCTCGCTGGCCAGGATGGCGTCGGTGTTTTTGAGCAGCGCCTCCCAGTCGGTCTGCACCGCCCGCATTTCGGCGCGCACCGCACTGGGCGCCGCCGGCAAGCCAGTTTGCGGGTCACCTTTTTTCAGGTAACCCCAGCGCTGGGCAAAATCGTTGCGCGCATCGCCCAGCAGCTTGAACGCCGCCGCTTTCCCGGCAGCGGCCTCGGTGGCGTTCTTGGCAATGCGCTGGGACAGCACGCGCAGCTCACCGGCGTGGCCGATGTACTGTTTATCGTAGGTGGACTGGGTGTTGAGGTACGCGAAGTTGGCGAACAGCAACATGATGAACACGATCAAGGCGATAAACAGCACGATGATCTGCGAACGGCTGCGCGAAGCGGCCTGAGGTTTGGGCGTGGTAGCGGTACTCATGCGGCAACATCCATGAAGCCAGGGGCCTGGGCCAGGGCGAAGGGGCTGAAGACTTGCCATTGCGGCTCGCCGTCGAACTGGCCCTGGATAAACGGGGCGCTCGAGGCGGTGCTCGCCACCCAGGCGTCCAATGGGAAATGCTGCATGCCTACCACCTCGTCTACCAGCAGCCCGACAAACAGGTCGTTGAACTCCACCACCAGCACCCGCCGTTGCTTGCGCGCCCTTGACAACTCAAGGCCCAGGAAACCGCCCAGGTCCATCACCGGCAGCAAGCGCCCGCGCAGGTTGGCCACGCCCTTGACCCAGGGTTTGACCCCCGGCATCAAGGTGCAGCGCGGCTCATGCAACACCTCGGCGACTTCGCCCATGGGCGCCACGTAGGCGTTTGGCCCTACGCGGAAGGCGATGCCGCTCCAGCGTTGCAGGCGCGTTTCCTGGGACGGCAGGTCCGCGGCCAGCAAGCGGCAGCGGCGGTCGATGTCCAGCAACAGCTCAAAGGCGGTTTGCGACTCGGTCATGATCGCAAGCCTTAGCCGGCCAGCACCTTGTTCAGGGTGGCAATCAGGGTCTCTTCATCCACAGGCTTGGTCAGGTAATCCTTGGCGCCCTGGCGTGCGCCCCAGATCTTGTCGGTTTCCTGGTCCTTGGTGGTGATGATGATAATCGGGATACCGTTGGTTTCTGGCTCCTTGGACAACTGGCGCGTGGCCTGGAAGCCGTTGAGGCCGGGCATCACGATATCCATCAGCACCGCGTCGGGCTTTTCCTGACGGGCCAGGGCCACGCCGTCCGCGCCGTTTTCGGCCTTGAGCACCTGGTGGCCATGCTTTTCCAGCATGCCGGTGAGTTTGTACATTTCAGTCGGCGAATCGTCGACGATCAGAACACGTGCCATGGTTTTCCCCGCTACATTGGTCGGCGCCGGCCCTCGTGAGGCGGCGTCAGTGTGCTTGTTCTACTGCGGCGAACCCAGGCACATAGGCCTTGATCGCCCCCAGCAGTTCTTCCTTGCTGAAAGGTTTGGTCAAAAATTGATCGACACCCACGATGCGCCCCTTGGCCTTGTCGAACAGGCCGTCCTTGGAGGACAGCATGATCACCGGGATCGACTTGAACGCCGGGTTGTTCTTCACCAGGGCGCAGGTCTGGTAGCCATCCAGGCGCGGCATCATGATGTCGACAAAGATAATGTGCGGGTGATGATCGACAATACGAGCCAGGGCGTCGAAACCGTCGATCGCCGTGATGACCTCGCACCCCATGTTCTTCAACAGCGTCTCGGCGGTGCGGCGGATCGTTTTCGAATCGTCGATCACCATCACCTTCAAGGCGTTGGAATGCTGTTCCATATCTGCTCTACCATCGCCACAGCGAATCGGTTTTCGGTGTGTACTGCCTGATGTTGCACAGGATGAACGCCGCAAGCCTTGGAATTCAAGGGCTGCTGCGCCGTGCCAGCCTTTTTAGCACAGTCTCCAAGCGCAATCTATCGAGGCACCCACCCAGTGGTTTTTCCTTGACCCACAACAGCCGCAGCGCCACTCTGACGCCACTTTTATGCGCCCCAATTTGCTAGAGGAAATCCCCCATGAGCGTTCGCGTCGGCATTGTCATGGACCCTATCGCCAGCATTTCCTATAAAAAGGACAGTTCGCTGGCCATGCTCCTGGCCGCCCAGGCCCGCGGCTGGACCTTGTTCTATATGGAGCAGCGCGACCTTTACCAGGGTGAAGGCGAGGCCCGCGCACGCATGCGCCCGCTGCAGGTGTTCGCCAACCCCGAGAAGTGGTTCGAGCTTTCTGACGAAATCGACAGCCCCCTTAGCGACCTCGACGTGATCCTGATGCGCAAGGACCCGCCGTTCGACATGGAGTTTGTGTATTCCACCTACCTGCTGGAGCAAGCCGAACGGGCCGGCGTGTTGATCGTCAACAAGCCGCAAAGCCTGCGTGACTGCAATGAAAAGCTGTTCGCCACCCTGTTCCCGCAGTGCACGCCACCGACCGTGGTCAGCCGCCGCGCCGATGTACTGCGTGAATTCGCCGCCAAGCATGGCGACGTGATCCTCAAGCCGCTGGACGGCATGGGCGGCACCTCGATCTTCCGTCACCGCGCCGGCGACCCGAACCTGTCGGTGATCCTCGAAACCCTGACCGCCCTGGGCACCCAGCAGATCATGGGCCAGGCCTACCTGCCGGCGATCAAGGACGGTGACAAGCGCATCCTGATGATCGACGGCGAGCCGGTGGATTACTGCCTGGCGCGCATCCCGGCAGCCGGCGAGACCCGTGGCAACCTGGCCGCCGGTGGTCGCGGTGAAGCGCGGCCGTTGTCGGACAAGGACCGCTGGATCGCCGCTCAAGTCGGTCCGACCCTGCGGGAAAAAGGCCTGCTGTTTGTCGGACTGGACGTAATTGGTGAGAACCTCACTGAAATCAACGTCACCAGCCCGACCTGTATTCGCGAGATCGACAATGCATTTGGTACGAACATCGGCGAAATGCTGATGGCCGCCATTGAGCGCAAGCTAAAAGCCAAGTGACATAGAACAGCCGGACACACACCAACATTGCGTTATCATGCGCCACCTGTGAAACGCGCGATGTTGGTTTTCTTGTCATGACACTCCCGTCCGATCTGCCCCCCGAATTCACCCATAGCGGCGTGCGCCCGGCTGATCGTCTCGGTTTTACCCTGTTTCTCGCTGCGCTGATTCACCTCGCCCTGCTCCTGGGCGTGGGGTTCACCCTGGTGGAACCCAAGCAGATCACCAAGACCCTGGAAATCACACTTGCTACGTTCAAGAGCGAAAAGAAGCCCGAAAAGGCTGACTTTCTCGCCCAGGAAAACCAGCAAGGCAGCGGCACCCTCGACAAGAAAGCCGTGCCCAAGACCACCGAAGTGGCGCCCTTCCACGACAACCAGGTCAAGAAGGTCACCCCACCGCCGGCGCCAAAGCCCGAGGTCAAGCAGGCCACGCCCAAGGCTGCGGTAGCCACCGTCGCGCCCAAGCCGCAAAAAGCCCCGACCCAGCGCGAAAAGGCCAAGACCGAACCCAAGCCCGAGCCAGTGAAACCTGCGCCGACGTTCGACAGTTCGACGCTGTCCGACGAAATTTCCAGCCTCGAAGCCGAACTGGCCCATGAACAACAGCTGTATGCCAAGCGCCCGCGCATCTACCGCCTGAACGCGGCCTCGACCATGCGCGACAAAGGCGCCTGGTATAAGGACGAGTGGCGCAAGAAGGTCGAACGCATCGGCAACCTCAACTACCCGGACGAGGCACGGCGCCAGCAGATTTATGGCAACTTGCGCTTGCTGGTGTCGATCAACCGTGACGGCTCGCTGTATGAAGTGCAGGTGCTGGAGTCCTCCGGCCAGCCGCTGCTGGACCAGGCCGCGCAACGCATCGTGCGCCTGGCCGCGCCCTTTGCGCCGTTCAGCGGCGACTTGAACGACGTGGACCGCCTGGAAATCATCCGCACCTGGCGGTTCGCCAAGGGCGACCGGTTGTCCAGCAACTGATCGCACAGATCGTTCCCACGCTCCGCGTGGGAATGCCGCCATGGACGCTCTGCGTCTGCTCTTGGGACGCGGAGCGCCCCGGGATGCGTTCCCACGCGGAGCGTGGGAACGATCAGCGATCAGGCTCGCGCCCGCACTTGTCAGTTCGCCCCTCCAACGCCACACTAGCGGACATGAAAAACGTCAGCCCGACCTACCTCAAGCACCAATTCCTGATCGCCATGCCCCATATGGCCGACCCGAACTTTGCGCAGACCTTGACCTACATCGTCGAGCACACGGCCAATGGTGCCATGGGGTTGGTGGTCAACCGCCCGCAGGAGCTGAACCTGGCCGATATCCTTGAGCAACTGCGCCCGGAAATCGACCCGCCAGCGCGCTGCCAGGGCGTACCGATCTACTTCGGCGGGCCGGTGCAGACCGATCGCGGTTTTGTACTGCACCCCACCGGGCCGACGTTCCAGGCCACGGTAGTCCTTGATGGGGTGTCACTGTCCACATCCCAGGATGTGCTGTTCGCCATCGCCGACGGCATCGGCCCCGAGCAGAGTGTGATCACCCTGGGCTACGCCGGTTGGGAAGCCGGGCAACTGGAGGCCGAACTGGCCAGCAATGCCTGGCTGACCTGCCCGTTCGACGCTGATATTTTGTTCAACACCGCCAGCGAATTGCGCCTGGAAGCGGCAGCAGCCAAGCTGCGGGTCAACCTCAGCCTGCTGACCAGCCAGGCGGGGCACGCCTGATGGCTTTGCGTCTGATCCTCGGTTTTGACTACGGCACCAAACAGATCGGCGTAGCGGTTGGCCAGGTCATCACCGGCCAGGCCCGCGAGCTGTGCACCCTCAAGGCCCAGAATGGCGTGCCGGACTGGAACCAGGTCGAAGCCCTGATTAAAGAGTGGAAGCCTGACGCGGTGGTGGTCGGCCTGCCCCTGAACATGGATGGCACCCCCAGTGACATGTGCCTGCGCGCCGAGAAGTTCGCGCGCCGCCTCAATGGCCGCTACAACCTGCCGTTCTATACCCACGACGAACGCCTCACCACCTTCGAAGCCAAGGGAGAGCGCCGCGACCGTGGCGGGCAAAAGGGCAGTTACCGCGACAACCCGGTAGACGCTATCGCCGCGGCCTTGCTGTTGCAGGGCTGGCTGGATGAAAACACCGCTTTATTTGAATCCTGACCCGCCGCGATCCTGTAGGAGCGGGCTTGCCCGCGAAGAACGTTAACGATACCGCGAGAAGGCTGGATGAACGCGGTGCCCTTGAGTTTTTCGCGAGCAAGCTCGCTCCTACACACTTGATAAGGAGCCACTATGAGCTTGCCGAACCCTGCCGAACTGATCAGCCAGATGGCGATACGCCTCAAGGCGCACCTGGAACACCGTGCCATCAGCGAACCGCGTTTTATCGGCATACGCACCGGTGGCGTGTGGGTAGCCCAGGCATTGCTGGAAGCACTGGGCAGCGATTCGCCTCTGGGCACCCTGGACGTGTCCTTCTACCGCGACGACTTCAGCCAGAACGGCCTGCATCCACAAGTGCGCCCATCGGCCCTGCCCTTCGAGATCGAAGGCCAGCACCTGGTATTGATCGACGACGTGCTGATGAGCGGCCGCACCATCCGCGCCGCCATGAACGAATTGTTCGACTATGGCCGCCCTGCCAGCGTGACCCTGGTGTGCCTGCTGGACCTGGATGCTGGCGAACTGCCGATCAGCCCGGACGTCGTGGGTGCAACCCTGTCGCTTGCACCCCAGCAGCGGGTAAAATTGTCCGGTCCTACGCCGCTCGAACTCGAACTGCAAGACCTTGCCCTTTAAACCGCCTTGTAAAGAGTCCCCGCGATGACGCCTCTAGATGCCAAGCGCCCGCTGCAGCTCAATGCTCAGGGCCAGTTGCAACACTTCTTGTCCCTCGACGGTTTGCCCCGCGAACTGCTCACCGAAATCCTCGACACCGCCGACTCGTTCCTGGAAGTCGGTGGCCGGGCAGTGAAGAAAGTCCCGCTGTTGCGCGGCAAAACCATCTGCAACGTGTTCTTCGAAAACTCCACCCGCACCCGCACCACCTTTGAACTGGCGGCCCAGCGGCTGTCGGCCGATGTGATCACGCTGAACGTGTCCACCTCGTCGGCGAGCAAGGGCGAAACCCTGCTCGATACCCTGCGCAACCTGGAAGCCATGGCCGCCGACATGTTCGTGGTACGCCACGGCGACTCCGGCGCTGCGCATTTCATCGCCGAGCATGTGTGCCCGAACGTGGCGATCATCAATGGCGGCGACGGCCGTCACGCGCACCCGACCCAGGGCATGCTCGACATGCTCACCATTCGTCGGCACAAGGGCAGCTTTGAAAACCTCTCGGTAGCCATCGTCGGCGACATCCTGCATTCGCGGGTGGCACGTTCGAACATGCTGGCTCTCAAGGCCCTGGGTTGCCCGGATATCCGCGTGATCGCGCCCAAGACCCTATTGCCCATCGGCATCGAACAGTATGGCGTGAAGGTCTACACCGACATGGCCGAAGGCCTCAAGGATGTGGACGTGGTGATCATGCTGCGCCTGCAACGCGAGCGCATGGCCGGGGGCTTGTTGCCCAGCGAAGGTGAGTTCTACCGCCTGTTCGGCCTGACCACCGCACGCCTGGCCAAGGCCAAGCCGGATGCCATCGTGATGCACCCGGGGCCAATCAACCGCGGCGTGGAAATTGAGTCGGCGGTGGCCGACGGCCCACAATCGGTGATTCTCAACCAAGTGACCTACGGCATCGCCGTGCGCATGGCCGTGCTGTCCATGGCCATGAGCGGACAAACCGCGCAACGTCAATTCGAGCAGGAGCAGGCCCAGTGAAGCTCAGCATTCTCGGCGCCCGAGTCATCGACCCGGCCAGCGGCCTGGACCAAGTTACCGATCTACACCTGGACGCCGGCAAGATCGTCGCCATCGGCGCCGCCCCCGCCGGCTTCAACGCCGGCCAGAGCATTGACGCCAAGGGCCTGGTGGCCGCACCTGGGCTGGTGGACTTGAATGTCGCCCTGCGTGAACCGGGCTACAGTCGCAAAGGCAACATCGCCAGCGAAACCCAGGCCGCGGCAGCCGGTGGCGTGACCAGCCTGTGTTGCCCGCCCAATACCAAGCCGGTACTGGACACTTCTGCTGTGACCGAGCTGATCCTCGACCGCGCCCGCGAAGCCGGCAATTGCAAAGTGTTTCCCATTGGCGCCTTGAGCAAGGGCCTGGATGGCGAACAACTCGCCGAATTGATCGCCCTGCGTGACGCCGGTTGCGTGGCCTTCGGCAATGGCCTGGAAAGCTTTCGCAGCACGCGCACCTTGTGCCGCGCCCTGGAATACGCGGCCACGTTCGACTTGACGGTGATCTTCCATTCCCAAGACCGCGACCTGGCCGAAGGCGGCCTGGCCCATGAAGGCGCAGTGGCGAGCTTCCTCGGCCTGCCGGGCATTCCGGAAACCGCAGAAACCGTGGCCCTCGCCCGTGACCTGTTGCTGGTGGAACAAAGCGGCGTGCGTGCGCATTTCAGCCAGTTGACCAGCGCCCGGGGCGTGGCTCTGATCGCCCAGGCCCAGGCCCGTGGCTTGCGGGTAACTGCGGATGTCGCCCTGTACCAGCTGATCCTGACGGATGAGGCGCTGATCGACTTCTCCAGCCTTTACCACGTACAGCCCCCGCTGCGCACGAAGGCAGACCGTGACGGTTTGCGTGCGGCGGTGAAGTCGGGTGTGGTGTCGGCGATTTCCAGCCATCACCAACCTCACGAGCGAGACGCCAAGCTGGCACCGTTTGGCGCGACCGAGCCGGGCATCAGCAGCGTGGAGTTGTTGTTGCCACTGGCGATGACGCTTGTAGAAGACGGCTTGCTGGACTTGCCGACACTACTGTCGCGCCTGAGCGCCGGCCCGGCCGAGGCCCTGCGCTTGCCAGCGGGCCAATTGGCGGTGGGTTCACCGGCGGACCTGGTGCTGTTCGACCTGGCAAGCTCGACGGTGGCTGGTGAGCGTTGGTTGTCCAAGGGCGAAAACTGCCCGTTCATCGGCCACAGCCTGCCGGCGACGGTGCGGTACACCTTGATGGATGGGCGGATCAGCTACCAGGCTTGACGCGCAAGCTCGTTCCCACGCTCTGCGTGGGAACGATCAGTGCTCAGCGCCCGCTGTTGCGCTCGGCATTGCGGATCGAGATCTGCGTGTTCAGCGTCCAGAAGTCATAGAGCACCCCGATCAGGAACAAACCGCCGGTCAGCAGGTAGATCAGGCCGGTGATCCATTTGCCCTGATACATACGGTGCACACCAAACACCCCCAGGAACGCCAACAGAATCCAGGCCACGTTGTATTCAATGGGCCCAGCGGTAAACCGCAGGTCGGCTTCACGGTCCATGGCCGGGATCAGGAACAAGTCGATCAGCCAGCCAATACCCAGCAAGCCGAAGGTGAAAAACCAGATCGTACCGGTCACCGGCTTGCCGTAATAGAAGCGATGAGCCCCGGTAAAACCGAAAATCCACAGTAGGTAACCAATCGCCTTACTGTGGGTGTCGTGCTGCTGACCAACCTGTTGATAGGTGTTCATGAAGGACCTCTTTTGCGTCGATAGATAAATTTTTTCATTTTCTTTGTGACTTTTTTACGGGCGCCCGACGTACGGTAAATGGTATCTTCCTGCCCTCAAAGCCTTGTACCGCCTGCCTTGTGTAGGACAATTGCGGCGAATCGTCGCGTTTTTCCTGAATTTGACCCCAAGGTTCAGTCGACAAACGGGCTGAGAACAGCACAAAAAGCTGTTATAAAGTTGCGCGCAAACCCATAAGAGCCACGCCTAATGCGACCATTTTTCAAGACATGGCTAACCATTTGCCTATTAATGCCACTGGCCGCCCACGCCACCAATCGTGAGCAACGACTTCCGAACGTTAACGGTTTCACCCCTAAAGTCCATAGCACGCCCAGCACTGCCAAAGCGGCAAAGCCGACCGTCAGCCGCCCGACTCAACTGAGCAAGGCCCACGGCAAAGTGCTTTCCACCCAGCTGGCCGTGAACACCAAGCAAAGCAGCAACGTCTTGAGCCGTGCCGTCAACGTGCTCGGTACACCTTATCGTTGGGGCGGCAGCAGCCCAAGTAAAGGGTTCGACTGCAGCGGGCTGGTGAAATATGCATTTAACGATGTAAAAGCGGTGGACCTGCCACGCACCTCCAACGCCATGGCGGCCGGCCATGGGTTGAAGGTTGACCGCAAAGACCTGAAGCCGGGCGATCTGTTGTTCTTCAAGTTGAAGAGCCGCCAGGTGAACCACGTTGCCATCTACCTGGGCAATGACCGCTTTATTCACGCACCGCGCCGTGGCAAGTCGGTGAGCATCGACACGCTGAAAAAGCCGTTCTGGGACAAGAACTACGTGATTGCCAAGCGGGTACTGCCTAAAGAGCAGAACAGCAACCTGCGGATCGTGCAGCGCTGATTTAACACTGCAATGCAGTAGAGAATGTGGGAGCGGGCTTGCTCGCGAATACGGTATATCAGTCAGCCTATTCGTCGTCTGACACACCGTATTCGCGAGCAAGCCCGCTCCCACATTTGTTTCCAGGCCAACCTGCCGATCTAGATATCTGCCGGCACCCTCGCCTTCTCCCGCGCCTCTTCCCGACTGACCAGGCCCGCGCCCACCAACGCCTTCAAACTCATATCCAGGGTCTTCATCCCCAACGCCCCACCGGTCTGAATTGCCGAAACCATCTGCGCCACCTTGTCCTCACGGATCAAGTTACGAATCGCCGGCGTACCCAGCATGATTTCATGGGCGGCCACACGCCCACCGCCCACCTTCTTCACCAACACCTGGGACACTACCGCCTGCAACGACTCCGACAGCATTGAGCGGACCATGGCCTTTTCCCCGGCCGGGAAGACGTCCACCAGCCGGTCTATCGTCTTTGCCGCCGACGAGGTGTGCAGAGTGCCGAACACCAGGTGCCCGGTCTCTGCCGCCGTCAGCGCAAGGCGGATGGTTTCCAGATCGCGCAATTCACCCACCAAGATCACATCCGGGTCTTCTCGCAGGGCTGAACGCAGGGCCACCGAGAAACTGTGGGTGTCACGATGCACCTGGCGCTGGTTGACCAGCGCCAGTTTCGGCCTGTGGATAAACTCGATGGGGTCTTCCAGCGTGAGGATATGCTGGCGTCGATGCCGGTTGAGGTCGTCGATCATCGCCGCCAGGGTCGTGGACTTGCCCGAGCCGGTGGGCCCGGTCACGAGCACCAGGCCGCGAGGAAGGCGGGCGATACGCTGGAACACCTCGCCCAATCCCAGCGCCTCCAGGCTCTGGACCTCAGTCGCAATAGCCCGGAACACTGCACCCACGCCGCGATCCTGGCGGAACACGTTCGCCCGGAACCGGGCGACGCCTGGCAATTCGAAGGCAAAATCCGTTTCAAGAGATGTTTCGAAATCCTTTTGTTGATGTTTATTCAGCAACGGGCTCAATAAGTCGACCACTTGGGTAGCGTTCAGCGCTGGCCCATCCAGCGGCCAAACCTCGCCATCAATGCGCAGCATCGGTGCCAGGCCAGCTGACAGATGCAGGTCTGAGGCGCCTCGGCTTACGCTGGCCGTCAGCAATTGCGTGATATCCATAGGGCTTTCCATTTCCAGTAGAATGCCGCGGACTCCATATCCACGGGCGCATCTTGAATGTCGACGATAGCAGACAACATCGGCCTGGTTAGCCAGCGCATCCGCGCCGCAGCCGACGCCGTGCAACGTGACGCAAGCAGCATCCACCTGCTGGCCGTGAGCAAGACCAAACCCGCGCAGGCAGTGCGCGAAGCCTATGCCGCCGGGCTGCGCGACTTTGGCGAAAACTACCTGCAGGAAGCCCTGGGCAAACAGGCGGATTTAACCGACCTGCCCTTGAGTTGGCACTTCATCGGCCCCATTCAATCGAACAAGACTCGCGCTATCGCCGAGCACTTCGCTTGGGTGCATTCCGTGGACCGCCTGAAAATCGCACAACGCCTGTCCGAACAACGCCCGGCCGACCTGCCGCCGCTCAATATCTGCATTCAGGTCAATGTCAGTGGCGAAGCCAGCAAGTCCGGCTGCACACCCGCCGACCTGCCGGCCCTGGCCACGGCGATCAGCGCCCTGCCGCGCTTGAAGCTGCGGGGCTTGATGGCGATTCCCGAGCCGACTGAAGATCGGGCAGAGCAGGATGCGGCGTTTGCCACGGTGCGCGACCTGCAAGCCAGCTTGAACCTGGCGCTGGACACACTTTCCATGGGCATGAGCCACGACCTGGAGTCGGCCATTGCCCAAGGCGCCACCTGGGTGCGGATCGGTACCGCGCTGTTTGGCGCCCGCGACTACGGCCAGCCGTGAAATGGCTGACATCCCTCGAAAATAAGGACCTGTCATGAGCAACACGCGTATTGCCTTTATCGGCGCCGGTAACATGGCGGCCAGCCTGATCGGTGGCCTGCGGGCCAAGGGCCTGGACGCCGAGCAGATCCGCGCCAGCGACCCGGGCGCCGAGACCCGCGAGCGCGTCAGCGCCGAACACGGCATCCAGACCTTCGCCGATAATGCCGAGGCCATCCACGGCGTCGATGTGATCGTGCTGGCGGTCAAGCCCCAGGCCATGAAGGCTGTGTGCGAGAGCCTGCGCCCGAGCCTGCAACCTCACCAACTGGTGGTGTCGATTGCCGCTGGCATCACCTGCGCCAGCATGACCAACTGGCTCGGCGCCCAGCCCATCGTGCGCTGCATGCCCAACACCCCGGCGCTGCTGCGCCAGGGCGTCAGCGGTTTGTATGCCACCGGCGAAGTCACCGCGCAGCAACGTGACCAGGCCCAGGAACTGCTGTCTGCGGTGGGCCTCGCCGTGTGGCTGGAGCAGGAACAGCAACTGGATGCGGTTACCGCCGTTTCCGGTAGTGGCCCGGCCTACTTCTTCCTGCTGATCGAGGCCATGACCGCCGCCGGTGTCAAGCTGGGCCTGCCCCACGACGTGGCCGAGCAACTGGCGGAGCAAACCGCCCTGGGCGCCGCGAAAATGGCGGTCGGCAGCGAGGTGGATGCCGCCGAACTGCGCCGTCGCGTCACCTCGCCCGGTGGCACCACACAAGCGGCTATCGAGTCGTTCCAGGCCGGGGGCTTTGAAGCCCTGGTGGAAACAGCACTGGGTGCCGCCGCACATCGTTCAGCCGAGATGGCTGAGCAACTGGGCAAATAGTCGTCCCTTACCAAGGTAATCAAACATGCTCGGAATCAATGACGCTGCCATTTTCATCATCCAGACCCTGGGCAGCTTGTACCTGCTGATCGTGCTGATGCGCTTTATCCTGCAACTGGTGCGTGCAAACTTCTACAACCCGCTGTGCCAGTTCGTGGTGAAGGCCACCCAACCACTGCTCAAGCCGCTGCGCCGAGTGATCCCGAGCCTGTTCGGCCTGGACATGTCGTCGCTGGTGCTGGCGTTGCTGCTGCAAATCCTGCTGTTCGTGGTGATCTTGATGCTCAATGGCTACCAGGCCTTCACCGTCCTGCTGTTGCCATGGGGCCTGATCGGGATTTTCTCGCTGTTCCTGAAGATCATTTTCTGGTCGATGATCATCAGCGTGATCCTCTCCTGGGTCGCACCGGGCAGCCGTAGCCCAGGTGCCGAATTGGTGGCTCAGATCACCGAGCCCGTGCTGGCACCCTTCCGTCGCCTGATTCCGAACCTGGGTGGCCTGGATATCTCGCCGATCTTCGCGTTTATCGTGATTCAGTTGCTGCAAAGCTGGGTGATTCCGCGCCTGGCCTACTTTGCTTACATGCCAAAAGAGTTGTTTGGCCTGATCTGAATGCCGTAGCCCCTATGGGAGCTGGCTTGCCTGCGATAGCATGGCTTGTGCTGATCGTTCCCACGCTCTGCGTGGGAATGCAGCCCGTGACGCTCCGCGTCACCAGGGCAGGACGCAGAGCGTCCCAAGAGGCATTCCCACGCGGAGCGTGGGAACGATCACGCTAACCCCCGACCATTGCTTGCCGCTAGGGTCCCCGCTCTTTAGACTTACGCCTCATTTAAACGAGAGCAGGGTCGATGCCAGCTGCCTTCCCCCCCGATTCTGTTGGACTGGTCGTGCCACAAGTGGCGCATTTCAGCGAACCCCTGGCCCTGGCCTGCGGCCGTTCGTTGCCAGCCTACGACCTGATCTACGAAACCTATGGCCAACTGAACGCCACGGCGAGCAACGCCGTGCTGATCTGCCATGCCTTATCCGGCCATCATCACGCCGCCGGCTTCCATAGCGTTGACGACCGCAAGCCCGGCTGGTGGGACAGTTGCATCGGCCCCGGCAAGCCCATCGACACCAATAAGTTCTTTGTGGTCAGCCTGAACAACCTCGGCGGCTGCAACGGCTCCACCGGCCCCAGCAGCCTCAACCCGGAAACCGGCAAACCGTTCGGCGCCGACTTCCCAGTGCTGACCGTGGAAGACTGGGTGCACAGCCAGGCACGCCTGGCCGACCTGCTGGGCATCAGCCAGTGGGCCGCCGTGATTGGCGGCAGCCTGGGCGGCATGCAGGCCCTGCAATGGACCATCACCTACCCGGACCGCGTGCGTCATTGCCTGGCCATCGCCTCGGCGCCCAAGTTGTCGGCGCAGAACATCGCCTTCAACGAAGTGGCGCGCCAGGCGATCCTCACCGACCCCGAGTTCCACGGCGGTTCGTTCCAGGAAGCGGGCGTGATCCCCAAGCGCGGCTTGATGCTGGCGCGGATGGTCGGCCACATCACCTACCTGTCCGACGATTCCATGGGCGAGAAATTCGGCCGTGGCCTCAAGAGCGAGAAGCTCAACTACGACTTCCACAGCGTCGAGTTCCAGGTGGAAAGCTACCTGCGTTATCAGGGCGAGGAATTCTCGGGGCGCTTTGACGCCAACACCTACCTACTGATGACCAAGGCTCTGGACTACTTCGACCCGGCCGCCAACCACGATGACGACCTGGCAAAAACCTTCGAGCACGCCACGGCCAAGTTCTGCGTGATGTCGTTCACCACCGACTGGCGCTTTTCGCCAGCGCGCTCCCGTGAGCTGGTGGATGCCCTGATGGCCGCCAAGAAAGACGTCTGCTACCTGGAGATCGATGCACCGCAAGGCCACGACGCCTTCCTGATTCCGATCCCACGCTACCTGCAGGCGTTCAGTAACTACATGAACCGTATTTCGCTTGTGAGAACGCCATGAGAGCCGACCTGGAAATCATCCAAGACTGGATCCCCGCCGGCAGCCGCGTGCTCGACCTGGGCTGCGGCGACGGCGAACTGCTGAGCTGGCTGCGCGACCACAAGCAAGTCACCGGCTACGGCCTGGAAAACGACCCGGACAACATCGCCCAGTGCGTGGCCAAGGGCATCAACGTGATCGAGCAGGACCTGGACAAGGGCCTGGGCAACTTTGCCAGCAACAGCTTCGATATCGTGGTGATGACCCAAGCCCTGCAAGCGGTGCACTACCCGGACCGCATCCTCGACGAAATGCTGCGCGTGGGCCGCCAATGCATCATCACCTTTCCCAACTTTGGCCACTGGCGCTGCCGCTGGTACCTGGCCACCAAGGGGCGCATGCCGGTCTCCGACTTCCTGCCGTACACCTGGTACAACACGCCGAACATCCACTTCTGCACCTTCGAAGACTTCGAAGCCCTGTGTGGCGAGCGTGAAGCCAAGGTGATCAACCGCCTTGCCGTCGATCAACAGCACCGCCACGGCTGGGCGAGTAAGCTATGGCCCAACCTGTTGGGCGAAATTGGTATTTACCGGGTCAGCAGCCCTGGCCTGACCGACCACAAAGTTGCCGTCTAATCATCTTCAAGAGGGACGTTCATGAGTCGTTTGGCTATTTTTCTATTGACCGCATGCCTGGGCGCCAGCGCCATGGCCGCCGACGCTATCGACGCTAATCGCAAAAAAGACTTCGGCGATATCACCGTTCATTACAACACCTTCACTTCAAGCTTCCTGCCCGCTGAGACCGCCCAAAAAGTCGGTGTGGTGCGCAGCAAGGAGAAGGGGTTGATCAACGTGACCGTGATCAAGGGCGTAAGCCCGGTGGCCGCGCAAGTCACTGGCACGGTCAAGGATTTGGGCGGCAAGAGCGAGATCCTGACGTTCAAGCAGATCGAAGAGAAAAGCGGCATCAGCTACCTCGCGCCCTACTCGGTGACCCAGCGGGAATACAAGACGTTTACCATCAACGTTGAAACCGGCGGCAAGGCCCACGGTTTCCAATTCAACCAAGAACTGTTCCCGGCCGAATGATGAACCTTACCCAACTCGTACTCGCCAGCCACAACGCCGGCAAACTCAAAGAACTGCAAGCCATGCTCGGTGAGTCTGTGCACCTGCGTTCGATTGGCGAGTTCAGCCAGGTCGAACCGGAAGAGACCGGCCTGTCGTTCGTCGAGAATGCCATCCTCAAGGCCCGCAATGCCGCACGTATCTCTGGCCTGCCAGCCCTGGCGGATGATTCGGGCCTGGCCGTGGACTTCCTCGGCGGCGCCCCTGGTATCTACTCCGCCCGTTACGCCGACGGCAAGGGCGACGCAGCCAACAACGCCAAGCTGCTCGACGCCCTCAAGGACGTGCCGGAGGCCGAGCGTGGTGCGCAGTTCGTCTGCGTGCTGGCCCTGGTGCGGCATGCCGATGACCCGTTGCCGATTCTGTGCGAAGGCCTGTGGCACGGGCGCATCCTGCAAGCCGCCAGCGGTGAGCATGGGTTTGGCTATGACCCGCTGTTCTGGGTGCCGGAGCGCAATGTCTCCAGCGCCGAACTGAGCCCGGCCGACAAGAACCAGATCAGCCACCGCGCCCGCGCCATGGCGTTGCTGCGCCAGCGCCTGGGCTTGAAATGACCCAGAACACCTCTGCGCAGCCGCTGATCCACGGTGGCGCGCAAACACCACGGGCGGCCCAGCCCCATCTGCCGCCCCTGGCGCTGTACATCCATATCCCGTGGTGCGTGCGCAAATGCCCGTATTGCGACTTCAACTCCCACACCGCCAGCAAAGTGCTGCCGGAAGAAGAGTATGTGGACGCCCTGCTGGCGGACCTGGACCAAGACCTGCACGCCGTGTATGGCCGTAAACTGAGTTCGATCTTCTTTGGCGGCGGCACGCCCAGCCTGTTCAGCGCTGCTGCACTGGGCCGCCTGCTCAAGGGCGTTCAAACGCGTATCCCGTTTGCCGACGATATCGAGATCACCCTGGAAGCCAACCCCGGGACGTTCGAACAAGAGAAGTTCGTGGCGTACCGCAAACTGGGGATCAATCGCCTGTCCATCGGCATCCAGAGCTTCCAGCAAGAGAAGCTCGAAGCCCTGGGCCGCATCCACAATGGCGATGAAGCCGTGCGCGCAGCCGGCATGGCGCGCCAGGCCGGGTTCGATAACTTCAACCTGGATTTGATGCACGGCTTGCCCAACCAGTCCCTGGAGGACGCCTTGGGCGACCTGCGCCAGGCCATTGCACTCAAGCCCACGCACCTGTCCTGGTACCAACTGACCCTGGAACCCAACACCGTGTTCTGGAACCAGCCACCCGCGCTGCCGGAAGACGACACGCTGTGGGATATCCAGGAAGCCGGCCAGGCACTGCTCGCCGAACACGGTTACGCACAATATGAAGTCTCGGCCTACGCCCAACCGGGACGGCCGGCGCGGCATAACCTCAATTACTGGAGCTTTGGCGACTTTATCGGCATCGGCGCCGGCGCCCACGGCAAGCTCAGCCACCCGGACGGGCGCATCATCCGCACCTGGAAAACCCGTGCACCAAAGGACTACCTCAACCCGGCCAAAAGCTTCCAGGCCGGCGCGAAAGAACTGACCAACGATGAACTGCCGTTCGAGTTTCTGATGAACGCGCTGCGCCTCACCGAAGGGGTTGATGCCAAGCTCTACGCCGAGCGCACCGGCCTCGATCTGGCGAGCCTCGATGAAGGCCGCCGCGACGCAGAACAAAGTGGATTAATGCAGGTCGAACCGTCACGCCTGGCGGCCACCGACCGCGGGCAACTCTTTCTCAATGACCTGTTGCAGAAGTTTTTGAGCTGATAGCTCTTAAGGAAATCGAATGGATCTGGTACTCGACCTGCTCGCCACCGTATCCCGCTGGAGCCGTAGCAACCTGTCGGAAATCTCGTTGGCCCTTGTGGGCTGTTTGCTGGTGCTGTTCGGCGCCGACATCAAGGGCTGGGTCGAAGCACGCCTGGGCAGCATCGCCGGCGCCTTGCGCGTACCCTTGATGGCCCTGCTGTGCCTGATCGGCAGTGGTGCGGCGTTGATCTACGCTACGCCGTGGATTGTGCGGGGATTGAGCCAGTTCAATAACTACAGCCTGGCGCCGGTGTTGATCGTGGTGCTGGTGTTGATTGGCGTGGTAGCGGACCGCCGCTGATTTCATCCAGATGAAGGCAAGGACATCTCATGAGCAAAAAGCTTCTGGACGACACTAGCAAATTTCTCAGCTATGTACTGCGCCATGAGCCTCAGGCAATTGGCCTTTCATTGGATTCAGAAGGCTGGGCAGGCATTGCAGAGCTGATTGAGGCGGCCAGCCGCGACGGGCGCAGCCTTAGCCGAAAACTGCTGGAGCAGGTGGTGCGCACAAACGAGAAGAAGCGCTTTTCGTTCTCCGAGGACGGTCAACACATCCGCGCCGTGCAGGGTCACTCCAACCAAGGCGTCCAGCTGCAACTCGATGAAAGACAACCACCAGCCGTCCTGTACCACGGCACCGCAACGCGCTTCATCGAGTCAATCAACCAAAAGGGTCTGATTCCCGGGTCACGACATCATGTGCATCTCAGTGAACAGCTTGAGACGGCCAGGGAAGTTGGGCAGCGCTATGGGAAAGTGGTTATTCTGAAGATCAACACTTCGAAGATGCTGGCCCAGGGTTTCAAATTTTATCAGGCGCAGAATGGGGTTTGGCTGACGGAGCAGGTTCCTGCCCAGTTCCTCGAAGCTATTTAGAGGCCTGACTGCCAAATGCTTTTTCGTAATACTCTTTAAGTGTCATCGGGTCTTTGCAACCCAGCGCGAGCGCCTGATCCAGGTAGGTCAAATTCACGCTGTCGGGCTCACCTTTGTCGTTCATACGAGTCGCCGCCAAGATGTAGTAGGCATCCGCCCGGTACTGATCATAGGTCAGCATCCGCGCGCTGGCGCGTGCTTGCATGTTGCCCAAGGTTCTTTCTTCCTTGATCTCAGCTAGCCGATCACCTTCGAAACAAAGCGAACGATTGGTGTACAGCGGATAATAGTCATGGTTGGGATCAACGTTCAGAAGCATCTGCTTGAGCGCTTCCAGGTACTTTACGTGCCCAGGATCAAGCAGATTTAGACGCATGTACGCCATATCACATTGATAGTAATACCCCACGCCGGCGGCTAATAAACCTTGATCCATTGCCTTGTGCATCGGTTCACACACCTGTTTGCGTTCTTCCTTGGACATGCCGAACCGGCTTTGGATATTGGCCAGCATATAGGTCGCAACAACATGCCCGCCCTCCGAGGCCATTTTCAGATCATCTTGGAACGCAGTCATGACACCCTGAACCTCTTTGAGTTCTTCGGGCAACGTGGCTTTATCCAGCTTGCCACTGGTCTCCAGCTTGACGCTCTCATCGAACATCAGCTTGAGTTGCTCCGCCTTCTTCTGAGCACGCTCAAAGTAGTCGTCACTGGAAGTCACTGGCAAAGAGGATGTGCTGGCCGCGAAGGCTGTCGCAGACAACAGACTGAGCAACAGTAGACTGGAAAGGAGGGTTTTCAAGCGCTTGTATTCCTTTACAAGTAAAAAGCGAAGCAGCAGTGGAACGCAGCGATTCCACCGCCGTGATTAGCAACGCGAGTTAAGCCAGCTTCTCGAACTTCAAATCCCACACCCCATGCCCCAACCGCTCGCCACGGCGTTCGAACTTGGTGATCGGCCGCTCGGCCGGGCGTGGCACGCATTTGCCGTCTTCGGCCAGGTTGCGGTAGCCGGGGGCGACGTTCATCACTTCCAGCATGTATTCCGCGTACGGTTCCCAGTCGGTGGCCATGTGCAGGATGCCGCCCACTTTCAGCTTGCTGCGCACCAGTTCCGCGAAGGACGCCTGGACGATGCGGCGCTTGTGGTGACGGGCCTTGTGCCATGGGTCGGGGAAGAACAGCATCAGGCGGTCGAGGCTGTTGTCGGCGATGCAGCGGTTGAGCACTTCAATCGCATCGCAGTCGTAGACCCGCAGGTTTTTCAGGCCTTGGGTCAGCACACCGTTGAGCAGTGCGCCGACGCCTGGGCGGTGCACTTCCACACCGATGAAATCCTGCTCCGGCGCGGCTGCGGCCATTTCCAGCAGGGAATGGCCCATGCCGAAACCGATTTCCAGGGAGCGCGGGGCCGAACGGCCGAACACTTGGTCATAGTCCACCGGCGCATCGGCCAGGGGCAGTACGAACAGCGGTGTGCCCTGTTCCAGGCCCTTTTGCTGGCCTTCGGTCATGCGGCCGGCGCGCATCACAAAACTCTTGATGCGGCGGTGCTTGGACTCGTCGCCCTCTTCCACGGTGTTCGGCGTTTCGTTTGATTCAGTCATCAATAGCTCTTACTTGATCAGACCATCCAGCGGCGAAGAGGCGCTGGCATAGAGTTTTTTCGGCATGCGCCCGGCGAGGTAGGCCAGGCGGCCCGCGACGATGGCGTGGTTCATGGCTTGGGCCATCATGATTGGTTGCTGGGCATGGGCAATGGCCGAGTTCATCAGCACCGCGTCGCAGCCCAGTTCCATGGCGATGGTCGCGTCGGAGGCAGTGCCCACACCCGCATCCACCAATACCGGGATCTTGGCTTCTTCGAGGATGATCTGCAGGTTATACGGATTGCAGATGCCCAGGCCGGAACCGATCAGACCAGCCAGCGGCATCACCGCGATGCAGCCGATTTCTGCCAACTGACGGGCGATGATCGGGTCATCGCTGGTGTAGACCATCACGTCGAAGCCTTCCTTGACCAAGGTCTCGGCGGCCTTGAGGGTTTCGATCACATTGGGGAACAGGGTTTTCTGGTCGGCCAGCACTTCCAGCTTCACCAGGTTGTGGCCGTCGAGCAGCTCACGGGCCAGGCGGCAGGTGCGCACGGCTTCGATGGCGTCGTAGCAGCCAGCAGTGTTTGGCAAAAAGGTGTAGCGCTCCGGCGACAGCACTTCGAGCAAGTTCGGCTCGCCCTCGATCTGGCCGAGGTTGGTGCGGCGTACGGCGAAGGTGACGATCTCGGCACCCGAGGCTTCGATGGCCAGGCGGGTTTCTTCCATGTCGCGGTACTTGCCGGTGCCGACCAGCAGACGGGACTGGTAGGTACGACCGGCCAGGACGAAAGGCTTGTCGCTACGAACGATGCTCATGGGAAATCCTCTGGTTGGATGAGGTTCTGCAGAATGCGTTGCGGCCGTGGCGGGCTAGCCGCCGCCGATGGCGTGGACCACTTCGATCTGGTCACCTTCGGTGAGCACAGTCTCGGCGTGCTGGCTACGCGGGACGATATCCAGGTTGAGCTCCACTGCGACGCGACGCCCGGTCAGGTCCAGACGGGTCAGCAGGGCCGCAACGGTTTCGCCGTCGGGCAGTTCAAAGGGTTCGCCGTTCAACTGAATGCGCATGCCACGGGCCGCCATCGTTTTTAGGGGCCCGCATTCTAGCGCGATTGGAACCTGAAGGTCAGCTCCAAGCGTCAAGCGGTCAAAGCTGCAAACGCCACGCCGCCAGGCCCAGGAAGAACCAGCCAAGCAGGAACGCCAGCCCGCCAAACGGCGTGATGATCCCCAGTTTACTGATGCCGGTCATCGTCAGCACATACAGGCTGCCCGAGAACAGCAGGATACCGACGGTAAACGAAATACCCGCCCAGGTAACCAACCGGCCCGGAATATGCGCCGCCAGCAAGGCCACGCCGAACAGTGCCAGGGCATGCACCAACTGGTAGGTCACGCCGGTATGGAAGATCGCCAGGTAGTCGGCGCTCAGGCGGTTTTTCAGGCCGTGGGCGGCGAAAGCGCCCAGCGCAACGCCGGTAAAGCCGAAAAAGGCAGCCAGCATCAGAAAGCTACGCAGCATGGGGAACTCCAGTCAGACTCATCGGGCAGGGTCTGTATAATGGCCCGCTCAACGGGTTCGGCCAAGCCATCTCTATGCTGCGTGTCCTCTTCAAACGCTTTCTCAACGTCGTGAAATGGTTTGCCATCGGCAGTGTGTTGCTGGTGCTGCTGTTTCGTGTGGTGCCGCCACCGTTCACTGCGCTGATGGTGGAGCGCAAGGTCGAGTCCTGGGTTGACGGTGAGCCTATCGACCTGCAACGCAGCTGGGTGCCGTGGGATGAAATCTCCGACGACCTTAAAGTGGCGGTGATGGCCGGTGAAGACCAGCGCTTCCCGCAACATTGGGGTTTTGATTTCGGCGCGATCCAGGCGGCGATTCTGCACAACGAACGCGGCGGCTCGATTCGCGGTGCCAGCACCTTGAGCCAACAGGTGTCGAAAAACCTGTTCCTGTGGGCCGGGCGCAGCTATTTGCGCAAAGGCCTGGAGGCGTGGTTTACCGGTTTGATCGAAGTGTTATGGCCCAAGCAGCGGATTCTTGAGGTGTACCTCAACAGTGTGGAATGGGATGAAGGTGTGTTTGGCGCAGAAGCGGCGGCGCGGCACCATTTTGGCGTGAGTGCCAAGGGGCTTTCGCGGCAGCAGGCCAGTTACCTGGCGGCGGTGCTGCCCAATCCACGGGTGTGGAGTGCCAGTCATCCGACCGCCTATGTGGCACGGCGAGCGGCGTGGATTCGCCAGCAGATCAGCCAGTTGGGTGGGGAGGGTTACCTGGTGGAGCTGAACAACTCTCGAAAGGCACCCTGGTCCGACTGACACAATACGAGACCTGTGGGAGCTGGCTTGCCTGCGATAGCGGTGGGTCAGTAACCCATGCTTCATCTGACACGGCCTCATCGCAGGCAAGCCAGCTCCCACATTAAACCGAGTTGTACTTGAGACTTTTCGAACACATACAAAAATGCCCCGATCTTTCGACCGGGGCATTTTTTGTTCGCTGGGTTTTAAGCGGCGATCGACAACTTCAGCTTGTTCATCGCGCTTTTCTCAAGCTGACGAATCCGCTCTGCCGACACGTTGTACTTCTGCGCCAGGTCGTGCAGCGTGGCTTTTTCTTCTGCCAGCCAACGCTGGTAGAGGATGTCACGGCTGCGGTCGTCCAGCACTTCCAGCGCTTCGTGCAGGTTGTGGTTGGAGTTGTCGCTCCAGTCGGCGTCTTCCAGTTGACGCGCCGGATCGTACCGGTGGTCTTCCAGATAGTTGGCCGGCGATTGGAAGGCGCTGTCGTCATCCGCTTCGGCGGCTGGGTCGAAGGCCATGTCATGGCCGGTCAGGCGGCTTTCCATCTCGCGCACTTCACGGGGCTCCACACCGAGGCTTTCGGCCACGCGGTGGACTTCTTCGTTGTTCAGCCACGCCAGGCGTTTTTTCTGGCTGCGCAGGTTGAAGAACAGCTTGCGCTGGGCCTTGGTGGTGGCCACTTTCACGATGCGCCAGTTGCGCAGGATGAACTCGTGGATTTCCGCCTTGATCCAGTGCACGGCAAACGACACCAGGCGCACGCCCATTTCAGGGTTGAAACGCTTCACAGCCTTCATCAGGCCTACGTTGCCTTCCTGAATCAGGTCGGCCTGGGCCAGACCGTAGCCGCTATAGCTACGGGCGATATGTACGACAAAACGCAGGTGGGCGAGCACCATCTGCCGAGCCGCCCCCAAATCCTGCTCATAGTAGAGACTCTCGGCCAGTTCACGCTCCTGCTCGGGCGTCAGCAATGGAATGCTGTTGACCGTGTGCACATAGGCTTCCAGGTTCGCACCCGGGACCAAGGCATAAGCAGGTTGCAAAGAAGTGGTCATACGAAAAAACCTCCGACTCACATAACTCGTGCAGTTCAGCACTGCGAAAATTGACCTGGGAACCGTAGGACAAGTTCCCTAAACAGCTGATACGGTCAATACAAACGAAACCACATTAATCTGGCATTAACTACTTCGGCGCCAGCTCACGTAAATGCCGTGCCACCGCAATCCACGCACCGATATACCCCAACAACACCGCGCCAAGCAAGAGACTCAGACCATCGGCTACCGGCACACCGGCCAGAGCGAAATCACTGCCGTAGAGCCCCGCCAGGCCGACCACCGCGTCGTTCAACCAATCCAGGCCAAACGCCAGTACGCCCCAGGACAAGATTCCCGCACCCAGGCCATACAGCGCGCCCATGTACAGGAAAGGCCGACGCACATAGCTGTCTGTGCCGCCCACCAGTTTAATCACTTCTATCTCGGTGCGACGGTTTTCAATATGAAGACGAATGGTATTACCTATCACCAAAAGTAATGCAGACACTAATAACACCGTCAGCCCGAACACAAAGCGGTCGCCCAGCTTGAGGATCGCGGCCAGGCGCTCTACCCAGACTAGATCAAGTTGGGCCTGTTGCACCTTCGGCATCCCTGCGAGTTTTTGTCGCAGGGCTTCCAGCGCCGGCTTGTCGACCTCGTTCGGCGTTACCAGCACCACGCCCGGCAGCGGGTTCTGCGGCAGCTCCTTGAGCGCCTCGCCCAGGCCCGATTGCTGCTGGAACTCTTCAAGGGCCTGGTCGCGGCTGATGTACTCGGCCTCGGCTACCCCCGGGATGTTCTTGATATCGTCACGCAGCGCTTCGCCTTCCTTGCTGCTGGTGTCCAGGTTCAGGTACAGCGAAATCTGCGCCGCCCGCTGCCAGGAACCGCCCAGGCGCTCCACATTATTAAGCAACAGCGACAAGCCCATCGGCAGGCTCAAGGCCACGGCCATGACCAGGCAGGTGAAAAAGCTGCCGATCGGCTGCTTGCCCAGGCGACGCAGGCTGTCCAGCAGGCTGGCGCGGTGGCTTTCGATCCAGGCGTGCACCAGGGTGCCGAAGTCCGGGCCGTCGTCTTCGTCGTGTTTTTTCTTTTTCGGTTGCGGGTCGGCCGGCTTCGGAGCCACCCGTTCGGATACTTTAGGGCTGCGTGTAGCACTCATACGCCAGCCTCCCCGTCGCCGATCAGGCGGCCGCGTTGCAGGGTCAGCATGCGATGGCGCATACGGGCAATCAGGGCCAGGTCGTGGCTGGCGATCAAGACGCTGGTGCCCAGGCGGTTGATGTCTTCGAACACCCCCATGATCTCGGCCGCCAGGCGCGGGTCGAGGTTACCGGTGGGTTCGTCCGCCAGCAGCAAGGCCGGGCGGTGCACGATGGCGCGGGCAATACCGACGCGCTGTTGCTGACCGGTGGACAGATCCCCCGGGTAAAGGTCGGTCTTGTCCGACAACGCCACGCGCTCCAGGGCCGAGTCCACGCGCTTGACGATCTCGGCCTTGGACAACCCGAGGATCTGCAACGGCAGGGCCACATTGTTGAACACCGTACGGTCGAACAGCAACTGGTGGTTCTGGAACACCACGCCGATCTGGCGGCGCAGGAATGGAATTTGCGCATTGCTGATAGTGGCCAGGTCCTGGCCCGCCAGCAGCAACTTGCCGGTCGTCGGGCGTTCCATGGCCAGCAGCAGGCGCAACAGCGTACTTTTGCCCGCGCCCGAATGGCCGGTGACAAACAAGAATTCGCCGCGACGCACTCGAAAGCTCAGCTCATGCAAGCCCACATGCCCGTTGGCATAGCGTTTACCGACCTGTTCGAATCGAATCATGAACGCTCCCGCTCGGCAAACAGTGCCTGTACAAAGGGTTCGGCTTCAAAGGTGCGCAGGTCGTCGATGCCTTCACCGACGCCGATATAGCGAATCGGCAACCCGAACTGTTTGGCCAGGGCGAAAATCACACCGCCCTTGGCCGTGCCGTCGAGCTTAGTCAATGCCAAGCCGGTCAGCTGCACCGTCTGGTTGAATTGCTTGGCCTGGCTGATGGCGTTCTGGCCAGTACCGGCGTCGAGCACCAGCAGGACTTCATGGGGTGCATCGGCGTCGAGCTTGCCGATCACGCGGCGCACTTTCTTCAGTTCTTCCATCAAGTTGTCTTTGGTGTGCAGGCGACCGGCGGTGTCGGCGATCAGCACGTCAATGTTACGGGCCTTGGCGGCCTGCACGGCATCGAAGATCACCGAAGCCGAGTCGGCGCCGGTGTGCTGGGCGATCACCGGGATCTTGTTGCGCTCGCCCCACACCTGCAACTGCTCGACGGCGGCGGCACGGAAGGTGTCACCGGCGGCGAGCATGACTTTCTTGCCTTCACCTTGCAGCTTCTTGGCCAGCTTGCCGATGGTGGTGGTCTTGCCAGCGCCATTAACCCCTACAACGAGGATGACGAACGGCTTTTTCGGCGTGATCACCAGCGGCGCTTCAACCGGTTTGAGCATGGCGGCCAGCTCAGCCTGCAGGGATTTGTACAGCGCATCGGCGTCGGTCAACTGCTTGCGCGCGACCTTCTGCGTCAGGCTCTGGATGATCACGGCGGTGGCTTCGACGCCCACGTCGGCGGTGAGCAGGCGGGTCTCGATGTCTTCGAGCAGCTCGTCATCAATGACTTTCTTGCCCAGGAACAGGCTGGCCATGCCTTCGCCAATACTGGCGCTGGTCTTGCTCAGGCCCTGCTTGAGGCGTGCAAAGAATCCGGTTTTGCTGGTTTCGGTGGTGGCGACGACAGGCTCTGGCTCGATAACGGCAGGTGCAGCGACAACCGGTGCAGGCACTTCAACGACGGGCGGTATTTCAGCCACAGCCTCTACCGGCGCCGGCTCAACCACTGCAGGAATCGGCGGCACGACGTGCTCGGCCTGAACATCCTCAACCAATGCCACGGGTTCTTCGGCCACCGGCAGCTCTAACCAGGGCTTGTGCTCAGGCTCAGGTTCCGGCTCGGCCTCAACGACCGGCTGCAACACCGGCTCAGCCATCGGTAACACCACCGGAACTGGCGTCTCGGCAACCGGTTCGGCTTCTATTACGGGTTCAGGGGTCGGTTCAGCGTGAACCTGTGGCTGTTCGACGACGGTTTCCTGCGGCTTTTTGCGCAGCCATCCGAACAGGCCTTTCTTCTCGCCAGCCGCAGCTGGGGTCTTCTTGTCGTCGTTGGAACCAAACATGGAGACGGCTATCTCAAGGTAGCGACGCGCCACAGGGCGCGCCGGTAAATAAAATTCGATGCGTAACAGACTGTTTTTTAGCCAGCTCGTTCATGCGCAACATTTTGTAAGGCCTAAATAGGGCCTTCACAAGACAGCCGCAGTGGCCGTCCTTAAGTCGGACCAGTATCCTAGCACCTCCTCGCCCGCCGACGCTAAGACCAAGCGGGCAGCCCAACAGGTTTAAAAACGAATGAATGCTCTAGCCCGCCGCGCCGCAGGCCTGCTGTTCAGCACAGTTTGTCTGCCTCTCTCAGCTTTGGCTGCCGATCCACAACCCACCCATGAATTCACCCTCGATAACGGCCTTAAAGTGGTCGTGCGCGAAGATCATCGCGCGCCGGTGGTGGTTTCCCAGGTCTGGTACAAGGTTGGCTCAAGCTACGAAACCCCGGGCCAGACCGGTTTGTCCCACGCCCTGGAACACATGATGTTCAAGGGCAGCGCCAAGGTCGGCCCCGGCGAAGCCTCGCTGATCCTGCGCGACCTGGGCGCCGAAGAAAATGCGTTCACCAGCGACGACTACACCGCGTATTACCAGGTATTGGCCCGTGACCGCCTGGGCGTGGCCTTTGAGCTGGAAGCCGACCGCATGGCCAGCCTGCGCCTGCCGGCCGACGAGTTCAGCCGTGAAATCGAGGTAATCAAAGAAGAACGCCGCCTGCGCACCGACGATAACCCCATGTCCAAGGCGTTCGAGCGCTTCAAGGCCATGGCGTTCCCGGCCAGTGGCTACCACACGCCGACCATTGGCTGGATGGCCGACCTGGACCGCATGAAGGTCGAGGAACTGCGCCACTGGTACCAATCCTGGTACGTGCCGAACAACGCCACCCTGGTGGTGGTCGGCGACGTGACCCCGGACGAGGTGAAAAACCTCGCCCAACGTTACTTCGGCCCGATCCCCAAGCGTGACGTGCCGCCGGCAAAAATCCCGATGGAACTGGCCGAGCCCGGCGAGCGCCTGCTGACCCTGCACGTGCAGACCCAACTTCCGAGTGTGATCCTGGGCTTCAACGTGCCCGGCCTGGCCACCGCTGAAGACAAACGTTCGGTGCAGGCCCTGCGCCTGATCTCGGCCCTGCTGGACGGCGGCTACAGTGCACGGATCTCCGAGCAACTGGAACGCGGTGAGGAACTGGTGTCCGCGGCTTCCACCAACTACGACGCCTACACCCGTGGCGACAGCCTGTTTACCCTCTCGGCCACGCCGAACCAGCAGAAGAAGAAAACCGTGGCCCAGGCCGAAGCCGGCCTGTGGCGCCTGCTCGATGAGTTGAAGGCCAAGCCGCCGACCGCCGAAGAACTGGAGCGCATCCGTGCCCAGGTGATTGCCGGCCTGGTGTACCAGCGTGATTCCATCACCAGCCAGGCCACCGCCATCGGCTCCCTGGAAACCGTCGGCCTGTCCTGGAAACTCATGGACACCGAGCTTGCCGACCTGCAAAGCGTGACCCCGGAAGACATCCAGAAGGCCGCACGCACTTATTTCACCCGCGAACGTCTGAGCGTCGCCCATGTTTTGCCTGAGGAGACCGCTCATGAGTGATCGCAAAAACAGCCGCCTGATCCTGCCCGGCCTGATCGCCGTCACCCTGATGGCGGCCAGCGCCGTTTACTTCTTGCGCCCCAGCGAGTCGGTCGCCAGCCAGGCCCTGGACAAGGCTCAAACGGCCAGCACCCTGCAATCCCTGGCGGAACTGGATGGCAAGGCACCGACCAACCGCAAGCTCGACGTACAAACCTGGACCACCACCGAAGGCGCCAAGGTGCTGTTCGTCGAAGCCCATGAACTGCCGATGTTCGACATGCGCCTGCTGTTCGCCGCCGGCAGCAGCCAGGATGGCGACGTGCCAGGCCTGGCACTGATGACCAACGCCATGCTCAACGAAGGCGTGCCGGGCAAGGATGTCAGCCAGATCGCCAGCGGGTTCGAAGGCCTGGGGGCCGACTTTGGCAACGGCGCCTACCGCGACATGGCGCTGGTGACCCTGCGCAGCCTGAGCGACAGCGCCAAGCGCGACGCCGCCCTGTCACTGTTCAACCAGGTGATCGGCCAGCCGACATTCCCGGCAGACTCGCTGGCACGCATCAAGAACCAGATCCTGGCCGGTTTCGAGTACCAGAAGCAGAACCCCGGCAAACTGGCGAGCATCGAGCTGTTCAAGCGCCTGTACGGCGACCACCCTTACGCGCACCCGAGCGAAGGCACCCCCGAGAGCGTGCCGAAGATTACCCTGGCGCAGTTGCAGGCGTTCCACGCCAAGGCCTATGCGGCGGGTAACGCGGTGATTGCGGTGGTGGGCGACCTGACCCGCGCCGAAGCCGAAGCCATGACGGCCAAGGTGTCCGCCTCGCTGCCCAAGGGCCCGGCGATGGCCAAGATCGCCCAGCCGACCGAGCCAAAAGCCGGCCTGAGCCGTATCGAGTTCCCGTCCAAGCAAACCCACCTGCTGTTTGCGCAGTTGGGCATTGACCGTGCCGACCCGGATTACGCAGCCTTGTCCCTGGGTAACCAGATCCTCGGCGGCGGTGGCTTCGGCACCCGCTTGATGAGCGAAGTGCGTGAAAAGCGCGGCCTGACCTACGGCGTGTATTCCGGTTTCTCACCGATGCAGGTGCGCGGCCCGTTCATGATCAACCTGCAGACCCGCGCCGAAATGAGCGGTGGCACCTTGCGCCTGGTGGAGGACGTATTGGCTGACTACCTCAAGACCGGCCCGACGCAAAAGGAACTGGATGACGCCAAGCGCGAGCTGGCCGGCAGCTTCCCGCTGTCCACCGCAAGCAACGCCGATATCGTCGGGCAGTTGGGCGCCATGGGTTTCTACAACCTGCCGCTGAGCTATCTGGAAGATTTCATGAAACAATCCCAGGCCCTGACCGTCGATCAGGTCAAGGCTGCAATGAACAAACACTTGAGCGCCGACAAGATGGTCATCGTGACCGCCGGCCCGACGATTGCGCAAAAGCCACTACCGCCCCCCACTGATAAACCTGCCGAGCAGCCGCTCGGGGTTCCGGAGCATTAATGGCCAGTTCATCTCGCCCGAAAAAACCTGTCCACAACGTGCATAACGGTGTGGGCCAACTGCGCATCATTGGCGGTGAATGGGGCAGCCGCAAGCTGAGCTTCCCCGACGTTGTGGGCCTGCGCCCGACGCCTGATCGCGTGCGTGAAACCCTGTTCAACTGGCTCGCGCCGTACATAGGCGGGGCCAAAGTGCTGGACCCGTTCGCCGGCAGCGGCGCGCTGTTCCTGGAGGCGCTGTCCCGTGGCGCGGCCCAGGGCCAGGCGCTGGACGCCAGCAATGTGGCGGTGTCCAGCCTCAAGGAGCACCTGGGCACGCTGCGTTGCACCACAGGCCAGGTGCAGACGGCCGACGCGCTGCGCTACCTGGAAACCCAGGCGGCGACTGAGTACGATGTAGTGTTCCTCGACCCACCGTTCAACCAGAACCTGCTACCGGCCGTCTGCACTCTGCTGGAAGAACGCCAGTGGCTGGCACCGGATGCCTGGATCTACACTGAGAGCGAGACCGCGCCCTCCACGCTCGGCCTGCCAAGTGGCTGGCGCCTGCACCGGGAGCAGAAGTCCGGGCGGGTGTATTACGCGTTGTGGCATCGTTTGGTCGAAAACGCCGCTTAACCTGTGGCTGGGGAGCTTGCCACGGCGAGCTCACTGGCTACCGAGAGTTTCATGACCCCCTCTTCCGATTTATTCAAACCCGCCCTCGGCCTCGGCAACCCCCACTTGCAGACACTGTGGGGGCCGCTGTGGCGGCCGACCACCCACATCGAGCGTCAGCGTGAGCGACTGTGGCTGGAGGATGGCGACTTCCTCGATCTCGACTGGCATGGCCCCCATGACGTGCAAGCGCCCTTGGTGCTGGTGCTGCATGGGCTGACCGGTTCGTCCAATTCACCCTATGTGGCCGGCCTGCAAAAAGTCCTCGCGGCCCAAGGCTGGGCCAGTGCCGCGTTGAACTGGCGCGGCTGCTCGGGCGAGCCCAACCTGCTGGCTCGCAGTTATCACTCCGGCGCCAGCGAAGACCTGGCGGCAGCGATTGCTCATCTGCGCGCCAAGCGGCCGTTGGCGCCCTTGTATGCGGTGGGTTATTCCCTGGGTGGCAATGTGTTGCTCAAGCATCTGGGGGAAACCGGCAAGGCCTCGGGTCTGCAGGGCGCGGCGGCGGTATCGGTGCCGTTTCGCCTGGATCAATGCGCCGATCGCATCGGCCTGGGGTTCTCGCGGGTGTATCAGAAGCACTTCATGCGCGAGATGCTGGCGTACATCCGCGTCAAGCAACGCCAGTTCCTGCAGGACGGTCGTGAGGATGGGCTCAAAACCCTGGAGGCCCTTGGTTCCCTGGAAAAGATGCGCACATTCTGGGACTTCGACGGGCGGGTAACCGCGCCGCTGCATGGTTTCATCAGTGCTGAAGACTATTATCGCCGCGCATCGAGCCGCTATTACCTGGGCGATATCCGTACGCCTACGTTGATTATCCAGGCGGCCGATGACCCTTTTGTGTTTGCGCACAGCTTGCCTGATGCGCGTGAACTGTCGGACTGTACTGAGTTCGAGTTGCTGGCCAAGGGCGGGCATGTGGGGTTTGTGGAGGGTTCGCTGAAGCGCCCTGGTTACTACCTGGAGCGCCGGATCCCTGTCTGGTTACTGACACAACGCGGTTAAACATGTGGGAGCGGGCTTGCTCGCGAATGCGGTGTATCAGTCACACCTGTATCGACTGACACCCTGCATTCGCGAGCAAGCCCGCTCCCACATTTGATTGGGTTTGCAGATCGAGCCTTAGTCGCCCGTTGCTATCTCCCGGGCTGGATCGGTAATCCACTCACTCCACGACCCCGCATACAACTTGCCCAACGGGTACCCCGCCAGGCTCAACGCAAACAGGTTATGGCACGCCGTCACCCCAGACCCGCAATACGCCACCAGCTCCTGAGCCGGGCGCCCTTGCAACTGCGCGGCAAAGCGTTGCTTGAGCTGATCAGCCGGCAAGAAACGACCATCACTGCCCAGGTTTTCACTGAACGCCGCACATTGCGCACCAGGGATATGCCCGGCAATCGGATCGATGGGCTCCACTTCGCCACGAAAGCGCGGCTGGGCGCGGGCGTCGATCAAGGTCAGGCCAGGTTGGCCCAGGCGTTTTTGCAGGTGTTCGGCATCCAGCAACAGACGATTATCCGGCGTACCGTCGAAGGTACCTGGCGCAACCACAGGCGCGTCCAGGCTCAAGGGGAAACCGGCGGCATGCCAGGCCTTGAGGCCACCATCCAGAATAAACACGCCATCACGCTTGCCCAGCCAGGCCAGCAGCCACCAGGCACGGGCGGCGTAGGCACCGGGGCCGTCGTCATACAGCACCACATCGGTGTCGGCACTGATGCCCCAGGCCCGCAGTTGCCTGGCGAACGTGTCCGCCGCCGGCAAAGGATGACGACCGGTCACGCCCTTGGTCACCGGGCCGCTCAGGTGGCGCTCAAGGTCGGCGTATTGCGCGCCCTCGATATGCCCTTCGGCGTAACTGCACAAGCCGTAGTCCGGGTCTTCCAGGGCAAAGCGGCAATCCAGGATCACCCACCCGCTCGACTGTTGGCGCTCGGCCAATTGCGGGGGGCTGATCAGTTGGGCAAGCGGCATGACTGACTCCTGTGCATACAAAGGGGAAAGGTCTTACTTCACTTCTTCCAGTGCCTGATTCAACGGCACGTAAAACTCTTTGAACAAGGCATCCACCGCCTCTTTAGCCTGTGGCGTAACGAACCCCGCCTCCAGCACCAGCACCTGGTACACCCCGCGCTTGATCGCCTCGGCGCTCAGGTGGGTGGATTTTTCATTGGTGGTACACAAAAAGCGCACCCACGAGGTGAGGATGATCCACGCATTCAGGGTCAGGGCTTCGGTTTGCACCGGGTCCATATTGAGAATGCCGGCATCGACAAAGCCTTGGTAGATCGCGCCGCCCTGGATCAGGCAACGCTGGGAAAACCGCCGGTAGCCAGTCGCCAGTTCCGGGTCGCTCTCCAGCAGGTGTTCGAGGTCGCGGTGCAGGAAGCGATAACGCCACATGCCGGCCAATACGGCTTGCAGATAAAAGCGTTTATCCTCCACCACCATCGTGCGTCCCTGTGGTGGGCGCAGGAAACTGTCTACCAGCGCTTCATATTCGCGGAACAGCACGGCGATGATCGCCTGCTTGTTAGGGAAGTGGTAGTACAAGTTGCCCGGGGAAATTTCCATGTGGGCGGCAATGTGGTTGGTACTGACACTGCGCTCGCCCTGCTGGTTAAAAAGCTCCAGGCTGGTTTGCACAATGCGCTCGCTGGTCTTTACTCGTGGTGCCATAGGGGATCAGCTTCTATACACGGGATGGGGCATCTTACGGCCTAACCCGGCCAGGATAAATCTGGATGTTACTGCAATGTTATTTGACAATTTAGAGCAATGACTCTAAAAATCCAGGCAGACCAATAACAATCGGTGCCGCGCCATGTCTGCCAACGTTGCCTACCTGCAAGATTCCCAGGCGCTGGATCAGCTCCAGAACCTGTTCAACGCCCAACGCCGCGCCTTCGTCGCCAACCCGATGCCACCGGCCGGGCAGCGCCAGCAATGGCTCAAGGCTTTGCGGGATCTGCTGAGCGACGAACGCCAGGCGCTGATCAATGCGATCAGCCAGGACTTCAGCCATCGCAGCGCCGACGAAACCCTGTTTGCCGAATTGATGCCTAGCCTGCATGGCATTCACTACGCGAGCAAACACCTCAAGGGCTGGATGAAACCTTCCCGCCGCGCTGTAGGCATTGCCTTCCAGCCCGCCTCAGCCAAAGTCATTTACCAGCCATTGGGCGTCGTCGGCGTCATCGTGCCGTGGAACTACCCGCTATACCTGGCCATCGGCCCGTTGGTGGGGGCATTGGCGGCCGGTAACCGAGTGATGCTCAAGCTCAGTGAGTCCACGCCGGCCACCGGTGAGCTGCTCAAGGCGTTGCTGGCCAAGATCTTCCCCGAGGACCTGGTGTGCGTCGTGCTGGGCGAAGCTGACGTGGGCATGGCGTTTTCCAAGTTGCGCTTCGATCACCTGCTGTTCACCGGCGCTACCAGCATAGGCAAGCACGTGATGCGTGCGGCGGCCGAAAACCTCACGCCGGTGACCCTGGAGCTAGGCGGCAAATCGCCAGCCATTGTCTCGGCCGATGTGCCACTCAAGGACGCCGCCGAACGCATCGCCTTCGGCAAAACCTTGAACGCCGGGCAAACCTGCGTGGCGCCAGATTATGTGCTAGTACCGGAAGATCGCGTGGAAGGCTTTGTCGAGGCCTATTCCAAAGCCGTGCGCGGGTTTTATCCGACGCTGGTCGACAACCCGGACTACACCGCCATCATCAACGAGCGCCAACTGGCCCGGCTCAATGCCTACGCCAAGGACGCCACCGACAAAGGCGCCACTTTGATCCCACTGTACGAGCAAGGACAGGCGCGGCGAATGGTCCACAGCCTGCTGTTGAATGTCAGCGACGACATGACCGTGATGCAGGACGAAATCTTCGGCCCGCTCCTGCCCATCGTGCCGTATCGCGGCCTTGACCAAGCCTTTGCCTACATCAACCAGCGACCTCGACCACTGGCCTTGTATTACTTCGGCTACAACAAAGGCGAACAAGCGCGGGTGCTCCACGAAACCCACTCCGGTGGCGTGTGCCTGAACGACACCTTGCTGCACGTCGCTCAGGACGATATGCCGTTCGGTGGCATCGGCCCGTCAGGCATGGGCCATTACCACGGTCACGAAGGTTTCCTGACGTTCAGCAAGGCCAAGGGTGTGCTGGTCAAACAGCGCCTGAACGCAGCGAAGTTGATCTACCCGCCTTATGGCAAGTCGATCCAGAAGCTGATCCAGAAGCTGTTTATCCGCTGATAACCGCCACCTTCGGGACTATAAAAACAATGAACCCCAGCCTGACTGATTCACCCGCGCTGTCACGGCGCGGCGTCTTGAAAATCGGCCTGTGTGCCAGCGCCTTCCTCGCCACCGCCGGGTTGGGCGCCAGCCTCAGCGGTTGCTCCAGCAGTACGCCAGCCAGCGGCTTTGCGATGTTGCGCACCAGCGACTTGCCATTCTTGCGGGCGGTAATCCCGGTGCTGCTGGAAGGCGCGGCCAGTGCCGAACAAGTGCTTGCAGGTATTGAGGACACCCTGAAAAAGCTCGATTACAGCCTGCAGCACTTGTCCCCCGAGATGTTCAAGCTCACCCAGCAATTATTCGACGTACTGGGCATGGGCATTACCCGCGGCCCGCTGACCGGTATCTGGGGCAGTTGGGAAAACGCCAGCAGCGAACAGATCCGCAATTTCCTGCACCGCTGGGAAAACAGCTACCTGAACCTGCTGCGCATGGGCCAGGGCTCGTTGCTCAAGCTAGTGATCATGGCCTGGTACTTCCGGCCCGAGTCCTGGGCCCATTGCGGCTACCCCGGCCCGCCCAAGATCTAGCCTGGGCAATCCCCCAAGATTGCATCTTCCGACAAGAATAAGAGAGCACACCTATGCCCGTACCCGATCTGTTCCGCGACGGCCTGGCCCGTGGCTGGAAAACCCACAATGGCGCCGCCCTGGATAACGACCTGACCCTGGAAGCGGATGTCGCCATCATCGGCAGCGGCGCCGGGGGCGGTACCACGGCTGAAATCCTCAGCGCCGCCGGCTACAAAGTGTTGCTGATCGAAGAAGGCCCGCTCAAGACCAGTAGTGATTTCAAACTGCTGGAAGACGAAGCCTACGCCAGCCTTTACCAGGAAGGCATCGGGCGGATGAGTAAGGACGGCGCTATCACCATCCTGCAGGGCCGGGCCGTGGGCGGTACCACTTTGATCAACTGGACCTCCAGCTTTCGCACCCCTGACGCTACCCTCGCGCATTGGGCCAGCGAATATGCGGTCAAAGGCCACAGCAGCGCCGAAATGGCGCCCTGGTTCGAAAAAATGGAGCAGCGCCTGGGCATCGCGCCGTGGGCGCTGCCGCCGAATGCCAACAACGATGTGATCCGCAAAGGCTGCGAAAAGCTCGGCTACAGCTGGCATGTGATCCCGCGCAATGTGCGCGGTTGCTTCAACCTGGGGTATTGCGGCATGGGCTGCCCGGTCAACGCCAAGCAGTCAATGCTGGTGACCACCATCCCGTCCACCCTGGAAAAGGGTGGCGAACTGCTTTACCTGGCCCGCGCCGAACGGCTGAAATACAGCGGCGACACCATCAGCAGCCTCGAATGCGTGGCCATGGACGAACGCTGCGTAGCGCCCACCGGGCGCAAGATCAGCGTGAAAGCCAAGCACTATGTGCTGGCGGGCGGCGGCATCAACAGCCCGGCCCTGCTGATGCGCTCCGACGCGCCCGACCCACACTCGCGGCTGGGCAAGCGCACCTTCCTGCACCTGGTCAATTTCTCCGCCGGGCTGTTCGACGAGGTGATCAACCCCTTCTACGGTGCGCCGCAATCCATCTACTCCGACCACTTCCAATGGCAGGACGGCACTACCGGCAAAATGTCCTACAAACTGGAAGCACCGCCCCTGCATCCAGGCCTGGCAAGCACCCTGTTTGGTGGCTATGGCAACCAGAACGCCCTGGACATGAACCAATTACCCCACACCCACGCCATGCTCGCCCTGCTGCGCGACGGCTTTCACCCCGACAGCCCAGGCGGCACGGTGGAGTTACGCGGTGACGGCACGCCAGTGCTCGACTATCAGGTCTCGCCCTACGCCTGGGACGGCCTGCGCCGGGCCTTCCACAGCATGGCCGAGATTCAGTTCGCGGCGGGGGCCAAATCGGTCAAGCCCCTGCATCACGACGCGCGCTTTGTGAACAACTTGGCCCAAGCCCGCAGCGTGATCGACGGTCTGAACCTGGAACTGCATCGCACCACCCTGGGCAGCGCTCACGTGATGGGCGGTTGCGCCATGGGTGAAGACCCAAAAAATGCCGTTGCCGACAGCCTGGGTCGCCATCATCAGTTGCGCAACCTGTCGATCCACGATGGCTCGCTGTTCCCCACCAGCATTGGCGCCAACCCGCAATTGTCGGTGTACGGACTGACCGCGCAACTGGCGAGCGCATTGGCCGAACGTCTGAAAACGGCATGAAAAGACAGGGTATTCACGGTATCTATCTACATAAGTCGACTTGGCCCACCGGTAATGCTGCGATACCATCCGGTTCCCCAACGGACTCCGCCAGGACGACGCGATGAACCGAGTGTTGTACCCAGGTACCTTCGACCCGATTACCAAAGGCCATGGCGATCTGGTCGAACGCGCCTCTCGCCTGTTCGACCATGTGATCATCGCGGTCGCGGCCAGCCCCAAGAAAAACCCGCTGTTTCCCCTGGAACAACGTGTGGAGCTGGCGCAAGAGGTCACCAAGCACCTGCCGAATGTGGAAGTAGTGGGCTTTTCGACATTGCTGGCGCATTTCGCCAAGGAGCAGAACGCCAATGTGTTCCTGCGTGGCCTGCGTGCGGTGTCGGACTTCGAATACGAATTCCAGCTGGCCAACATGAACCGCCAATTGGCGCCGGACGTGGAAAGCCTGTTCCTGACGCCGTCGGAGCGTTATTCGTTCATTTCCTCGACGTTGGTTCGTGAAATCGCCGCTTTGGGCGGAGATATCACCAAATTCGTGCATCCAGCCGTGGCCGATGCGCTGACGCTGCGCTTCAAGAAGTAAGGCTGCTCGGTCGGTGCCTGCTCGCACTGCGGGCGCCAATGCGGCACAATTGCGCGCATTAGTTTTCAGATGCCTTGGCAGAGTGCCCTGGCAGGAGTTTCCATGTCCCTGATCATCACCGACGATTGCATCAACTGCGACGTCTGCGAACCCGAGTGCCCGAACGCCGCCATTTCCCAGGGCGAAGAGATCTACGTGATCGACCCTAACCTGTGCACCCAGTGCGTCGGTCACTACGACGAACCGCAGTGCCAGCAGGTATGCCCGGTGGATTGCATTCCGCTGGACGAGGCACACCCTGAGACGGAAGAGCAGTTGATGGAGAAGTACCGCAAGATTACCGGTAAGGCCTAAACCTCTTCATTGCCCCTAAGGGCCTCATCGCAGGCAAGCCAGCTCCCACACTTGGATATATGAATACATTCAAATGTGGGAGCTGGCTTGCCTGCGATAGTAATATCAGCCTTCACCCAGCAATCAGCTCTGACACCTGGGGCAAAACACACTCGCCCGCTGCCCCAGCACCACATTGCGCAGCTCAGTGCCGCAGACCTTGCATGCCTCGCCGCCCCGGCCATACACGAACAGTTCCTGCTGGAAATACCCCGGCTGCCCATCGCCGCCGATAAAGTCCCGCAACGTGGTGCCGCCCCGCTCGATGGCAGCAGCCAGCACCCGCTTGATTTCAATCGCCAGCTTCAGATAACGCCCGCGTGAAATACCCCCGGCGGCGCGGCGTGGGTCAATCCCAGCTGCAAACAGCGCCTCGGTCGCATAGATATTGCCCACGCCCACCACCACCGCGTTGTCCATGATGAACGGCTTCACCGCCATGGACTTACCGCGAGACAGCTGGAACAAGCGCTCGCCATCAAACAGGTCGGTCAACGGCTCCGGCCCCAGCCGCATCAGCAGCTCATGGTTGTGCGGGTCGTGGCTCCAGAGCATCGCACCGAAGCGCCGCGGGTCGGTGTAGCGCAGGGCCATGCCCGATTCCAGCTCGATATCCACGTGCTCATGCTTGGCCGCGGGCATGCCGACTTCCACCAGGCGCAAGTTGCCCGACATGCCCAGGTGGCTGATCAAGGTGCCCACTTCGGCATTGATCAACAGGTATTTGGCCCGGCGCTCCACCAGCACGATGCGCTGCCCTGACAGGCGCACATCCAGGTCTTCCGGAATCGGCCAGCGCAGGCGCCGCTCACGCACTACCACGCGGCTGACGCGCTGGCCTTCCAGGTGCGGGGCAATGCCGCGTCGGGTGGTTTCGACTTCTGGTAACTCGGGCATATGTACCTCTTGAATGACGGGTCAGTGCGCGCCCAGTTCGCGGATCGACAACTTCAGGCTCTCGAAGTCGTAGTCCGACAGGCCCACGTAATCCAGCACCAGATGGCCGATGGCGTTCCACTCATGATCCACTGGCTGATTGCCCAGTACGCGATAGGACGAACAGATATGCTCGGCCATCTTCAAAATGGCCAGCAGGTTCTTGAGCTGTGGGTTGCGCGACGTCTCATCGCTGAAAATCGCCAGGGCGTTATGGTGATTGGCGATGGCGTCGGTGACATGCTCCGGCAGGCGCCAGGACTTGGCGGTGTAGTAGCCGACTACCGCATGGTTGGTGTGGAACGCTTTGTTTTCGGTGTCGACCACGCGGCAATCCGGGGCGGCATTGGCGTAGGCCTCTTCCAGCACCGCCATGTAATTGGGAAAGCGCTTGAGCATCAGCGGCACGCCACAATCATGGAACAGGCCCAAGGCATAGGCTTCGTCCACGGCCTGGGAACCGGTGCGCTTGGCCAGGGTGAGGCAGGTCATGGCCACATCCTGGGCGGTGTCCCAGAAGCGGTTGAGGGTGACGATGGTGTCGTCGCACATCTCACCCTTGATCGACTGCGCGTTGATCAAATTGATGATCGAACGGCTGCCCAGTAGGTTCACCGCACGCTGGATCGAAGCGATTTTGTTGCTCAGGCCGTAATACGGCGAATTGACGATCTTGAGCAGCGCGCCGGACAAGCCCGGGTCCTGGGAGATCAGCCGCGCAATCACTTCCAGGTCCGGATCGGGCATGTACTGCTCCATCTGCAAATCCACCATGATTTGCGGTTGAGGCGGCACGCTGATGCCTTGCAGGGCCTGTTGGATCTGCTCGGGGGAAAGCTCTTGGGACATAAGTACACACTCTGGGCTAGGCGCGAATTCTACCCCTTATGCCGATGTGGCCGACACCCAAAAACCCAAGTGAAACCCGATCGAATGTGGGAGCTGGCTTGCCTGCGATAGCATCACCACCGTACGTCTGATACACCGCGCCGCCCGCATCGCAGGCAAGCCAGCTCCCACATGAAAGAGTGCGCAAAGGGTATACTCCCGCTCTTTTTTCCGGAGCGACGTCATGTCCCTGCCAAGCCTGCGTCTCAAAGCCAACGCCGATCGTCGTTTGCGCAACGGCCACCTGTGGGTCTACAGCAACGAAATCGACGTGGCCGCCACCCCACTCCACGGCTTCCAGGCAGGCGACCAGGCTATCCTGGAAGCGGCCGGCGGCAAGACCCTGGGCATCGTGGCCATGAGCCCGAACAACCTGATCTGCGCCCGCCTGCTGTCGCGCGACATCAAGTTGCCGCTGGACAAGTCGCTGCTGGTGCACCGCCTCAACGTCGCGCTGTCCCTGCGTGACCGCCTGTTCGACAAGCCGTTCTACCGCCTGGTCTACGGTGATTCCGACCTGCTGCCGGGCCTGGTGGTCGACCGTTTCGGCGACATCCTGGTGGTACAGATCGCCTCGGCGACCATGGAAGCGCATAAAGAAGATGTGATCGCCGCGCTGACCCAAGTGCTCAAGCCCAGCGGCATCCTGTTCAAGAACGACTCCGCCGCGCGCGACGCCGAAGGCCTCAACCGCTACGTCGAAACCGTGTTCGGCTTGGTGCCGGAGTGGGTGGCGCTGGAAGAGAACGGCGTCAAGTTCGAAGCCCCGGTGATCCAGGGCCAGAAAACCGGCTGGTTCTACGACCACCGCATGAACCGCGCCCGCCTGGCCCCGTATGCCAAGGGCAAGCGTGTACTGGACCTGTACAGCTACATCGGCGGCTGGGGCGTGCAAGCTGCAGCCTTTGGCGCCAGTGAAGTGTTCTGCGTCGACGCTTCGGCCTTCGCCCTCGACGGCGTAGAGCGCAACGCCGCGCTGAACGGCTTTGCCGAGAAGATGACCTGCATCGAAGGCGACGTCTTTGAGGCGTTGAAAGAACTGAAAGCCAGCGAAGAGCGCTTCGACGTGATCGTCGCCGACCCACCGGCCTTCATCAAGCGCAAAAAAGACATGAAAAACGGCGAAGGCGCCTACCGCCGCCTCAACGAGCAAGCCATGCGCCTGCTCAGCAAAGACGGCATCCTCGTCAGCGCCTCGTGCTCCATGCACCTGCCGGAAGACGACCTGCAAAACATCCTGCTCACCAGCGCCCGCCATCTGGACCGCAACATCCAGATGCTCGAACGCGGCGGCCAAGGCCCGGACCACCCGGTGCATCCGGCGATTGTCGAGACGCGCTACATCAAGAGCATTACCTGCCGGTTGCTACCCAATAGCTGATGCTGTTCCCCTGTAGGGACTTGCGGGTTCCTACAGGTTTTTAGGAAATGTCGTACTGCCCCAGGCTTTGACTTTCCGTAGCGCAGACTCGATCCTCGCCCCTCTCATGGAACCGAGGCTCGCGTATGTCGAAGGCAATTACACAGGCTGAAAAACCGCTCTTGGTTTTCTGGCTGATGACCATGACTTTGCTGGGCGTCTTCCCCCTTGACGTCGTACTGCCCTCCTTTCCCGCCCTGGCTGAACACTTCCATACCTCGACCACCCATATCGCTCGATCCGTCAGCCTGTTCGCCATTGGATTTTCCTGCTCAATGCTGCTGATCGGCCCGCTGTCCGACAGAATCGGTCGCAAGAAGCTACTCCTGGCCAGTATGGTAGTAGCCATCCTGGGTGCAGTCGGGTGTCTGGCCGCCAGAAACACGCCCCAATTCCTGTTCTTTCGAGTCATTCAGGCCATAGGCTGCGGTGGTTTCATACTGTCCCAAGCGCTGGTGCAGGACCTTTTTTTCGGCAGGGAACAGGAGCGGTTGCGCATAGCAATGGCCACGGCCGGAGGCATTTTCATCTCGATTTCCCCAGTGCTGGGCGCATGGCTGCAATTGCACTGGGGATGGAAAGCCAGCTTCTACGCGTTTATCGCCCTCTGTGCCGCAACGTGGTTTATGGCTCACCGATTACTGCATGGCGGCTTCCCTCCAACCGCGCCAAGCGAGCGGGGTATTTTCAGGGCCTACGCCAAGGTTTTCGCCAACAGACATTTCGCCAGCTACGCCACGATCTCCGCGATCACCTTCGCCTGTCATTTCTCATTCATCGTTGTGTCACCGCTCATTTTCATGGACCAGTTAAAGCTGTCACCCCATGAGTACTCATTGACCTTGCTTCTCTACGGCGCCGCCTACGTAGTGGGAGGCCTCTGTGCCGGCGTCCTGCACAAACGGCTGGCGGCGGCTACCCAGATGGCAGTCGGGCTGGTTCTGATCGCTATCTCTGGCGTAGTCATGCTGCTGTTGGCCTACCTGTTCGGCTTATCAACCCCGACAGTGTTGGTGCCCATGCTGCTCTGCACGGCGGGCACCACCATCACCCGGCCCATTTCCAACTCCAAGGCCATGAGCCTGTTTCCAGACAATGCGGGAGCCGCAGCTTCCGCCGTTGCGGCAGCGCTGTTCATTGCTGGCGGCTGTATCAGTGCATTTATCAGCACCTTTACCCACCAGTTGAGTACTGCGCTTGGCTTGTGTTTTCTGATCCTGAGCCTTGCCGCCCTTGCGTTGAACTCATGGGCACGGCGGCGCCCGCACGTCCTGTAGCGGCTAACTTCAAGGTTGCGCCCATTCCCTCCAGCCGCCAGCGGTGTAGAATCGGCCCTATTCATCGCCAGTCATCCCCCGGCGGGTTTATGAGCTCGAGGCCCAAGCACGCGGCGATCCCGCGACGCGAGTGGCAACTTCCGGACACACGGCCATTTTCTGAGTGTTCCAGTCGTCAATTAGAAGCTCACTCCCCTTTAGTACTTGATTAGCCGCCCGGAGTGCTCCAATGCCTGATTACCGCTCGAAAACATCCACCCACGGCCGCAACATGGCCGGCGCGCGCGCACTGTGGCGTGCCACGGGGATGAAAGATGACGACTTCAAGAAGCCGATCATCGCGATTGCCAACTCGTTCACCCAGTTCGTGCCGGGCCATGTCCATCTCAAGGACCTGGGCCAACTGGTCGCCCGCGAGATCGAACGCGCCGGTGGCGTGGCTAAAGAATTCAACACCATCGCCGTGGACGACGGCATCGCCATGGGCCATGACGGCATGCTGTATTCCCTGCCGAGCCGCGAGATCATCGCTGACTCCGTGGAGTACATGGTCAACGCCCACTGCGCCGACGCCATTGTGTGTATCTCCAACTGCGACAAGATCACCCCCGGCATGTTGATGGCTGCCTTGCGCCTGAACATCCCGGTGATCTTCGTCTCCGGCGGGCCGATGGAAGCCGGCAAGACCAAACTCGCCTCCCACGGCCTCGACCTCGTCGACGCCATGGTGATCGCCGCCGACTCCAGCGCTTCTGACGAGAAGGTCGCCGAATACGAGCGCAGCGCCTGCCCGACCTGCGGTTCGTGCTCCGGCATGTTCACCGCCAACTCGATGAACTGCCTGGTGGAAGCCCTGGGGCTCGCCTTGCCGGGCAACGGCTCCACATTGGCCACTCACAGCGACCGCGAACAGCTGTTCCTGCAGGCCGGCCGTACCATCGTCGAGCTGTGCAAGCGCTACTACGGCGAGAACGATGAGTCGGTGTTGCCGCGCAATATCGCCAACTTCAAGGCGTTCGAAAACGCCATGACCCTGGACATCGCCATGGGCGGTTCCACCAACACCATCCTGCATTTGCTGGCTGCCGCCCAGGAAGCCGAGATCGACTTCGACCTGCGCGACATCGACCGCCTGTCCCGTCACGTGCCACAGCTGTGCAAAGTCGCGCCGAACATCCAGAAGTACCACATGGAAGACGTGCACCGCGCCGGCGGGATCTTCTCGATCCTCGGCTCCCTGGCCCGTGGCGGCCTGCTGCACACCGACCTGCCAACCGTGCACAGCAAGTCCATCGCCGAAGGCATCGCCAAATGGGACATCACCCAGACTGACGACGAAGCCGTGCACACCTTCTTCAAGGCCGGCCCGGCCGGTATCCCCACCCAGACCGCGTTCAGCCAGTCGACCCGCTGGGACACCCTGGACGACGACCGTGAAAACGGCTGCATCCGAAGTGTCGAGCACGCCTACTCGCAAGAAGGCGGCCTGGCCGTGCTGTACGGCAACATCGCCCTCGACGGCTGTGTGGTGAAAACGGCAGGTGTGGATGAATCCATCCACGTTTTCGAAGGCCGCGCCAAGATCTACGAAAGCCAGGACAGCTCGGTACGCGGCATCCTCGCGGACGAAGTCAAGGAAGGCGACATCGTGATCATCCGCTACGAAGGCCCTAAAGGCGGCCCGGGTATGCAGGAGATGCTTTACCCCACGTCCTATCTGAAATCCAAAGGCCTGGGCAAAGCCTGCGCCCTGCTGACCGACGGCCGTTTCTCCGGCGGCACGTCGGGCCTGTCCATCGGCCACGCTTCCCCGGAAGCCGCTGCCGGCGGCGCGATTGGCCTGGTGCAGGATGGCGACAAGGTGCTGATCGACATTCCGAACCGCTCGATCAACCTGTTGATCAGCGATGAAGAACTGGCAGCACGCCGGGTTGAGCAGGACAAGAAAGGCTGGAAGCCGGTGGAGAAGCGCCCGCGCAAAGTCACCACCGCGTTGAAGGCCTACGCGTTGTTGGCCACCAGCGCCGACAAGGGTGCGGTGCGCAACAAAGCCATGCTCGACGGCCTGTAAGCCCCGCGCATAAAAAAGCCCCGCCAGGTGCGGGGCTTTTTTTGTCTGCAGAAATTCCCCAAGACATTGGAGATCAAATGTGGGAGCTGGCTTGCCTGCGATTGCATCACCTCGGAGTACATGAAGTACCGAGGTGTCTGCATCGCAGGCAAGCCAGCTCCCACAGTGACTGCACTTCGACTTAAGGCTCTTTACTGAATCTCCTCCGGTTTCACGATCACCCAGTTCTTGTCCGCCGTCACCGGCAACCCTTCCTTGGCTTGCGCCGCCGCGTGCTTGGCGATCATGCCGTTGAGTTGGGTCATGTACTTGTCTTTGCGGTTGATCCACAGGTGGATGCCGCCCTTGGCCACGTCCACATCGTGGAACAGCATGTAGCCATCGCTGGTCGGTGTGTCACCGCCGACAATCACTGGTTTTTTCCATTCGTCGATGTAGGTGAGGATCGCCGCGTGCTTACCGGCCATCCAGGTCGCCGGGGTCCACAGGTAGGGGGTCAGTTCCAGGCCGAGGTTGCTCTTCTCGTCATACTTGCCGGCAGTGATCTGTTTGCGTGCGGTGGTCAGCTCGCCGGTCTTGCGGTCCTTGAGCATCGTGGTCACGCCGATGACGTTCTCGGGTTTGACGTTGTAGCCGTACTTCGGATCAGCCGCGACCATGCGCACCAGCTCCTCGGACGCGGCGGTCATCACATACACCTCGATGCCGTTTTCCATCAGTTTGTTGTACAGCTCGGCCTGGCCGGTGAAGACTTTCGGCGGCTGTACCTCGGATTTTTTCACCACGTCGCCTTCGAAATAGCTGACCGGCACGGGCTTGCCGGAGGCCATCAGCTCGTCGACCTGCACTTTGAGCTCCTTGAGGGTAAAGCCGGAAAAAATCTGCGCAACCCACGGGTAGCAGACCATGTCGTCGACTTCGCACAGGCGATAGTAGTAGCTGAACAGACTTTCCTTATGGTCGGCGGTGTCTTTGAAGGGGATAAGCTTGAGCGAAGGGTCCATGGTTTCGCGGGTGATCAGGCCCTTGTTTTCCATGAACGGCAGCAGCGACTCTTCAAGGTCATAGCGGTAGCTGGTGTTGTCCATGTCGAACACCGCGTAGTTACCCTTGTTGGCATTGGCGGCGATCATTTCGTTGAGTTGTTTGGCGGCAGGTGCCGGCCAGTGTTTCAACTCGGTGGCGGCAAACGCCTGGCTGGCGAGCCCGAGGCAAAAGGCGGCGGATACCAATAGTTTCGGCGCGAGCTTCATAGGCGTTTTCTCCTCAAGTGAAAGACATCGACGCTAACAAATCCGTATGACAGTTATCGCCCGAGCGCGACCAGGGACGTCGTGATCACGCCAAGGGCATACGCCTGAGCGTCAAATGCTTATTCCAAAAACGACAGTCCCCATTCCATATCGGTATTAAATCAATATATTTCAAGCTGTTAGGCTTCCCGGTTCGCAATCGCAGGCTCACGCGATTGGCTGCTTTCTCAACGGAGCTTCAATGAATCTGCCCCTGATTCTCAATTTATTGGTGTTCGTGGCCCTGTTGCTGGGCCTGGCACAAACTCGCCGTACTAACTGGAGCCTGGCCAAGAAGGTGCTGTTCGCCCTGGTGCTGGGCGTGCTGTTCGGCGCGGCGTTGCACACGATCTATGGCGACGGCAACCCGGTGCTCAAAGCCTCCATCGGCTGGTTTGACCTGGTCGGCAACGGCTATGTGCAGCTGCTGCAAATGATCGTGATCCCGCTGGTGTTCGCCTCGATCCTCAGTGCCGTGGCGCGCCTGCACAACGCCTCGTCCCTGGGCAAGATCAGCTTCCTGACCATCGGCACGCTGCTGTTCACCACGGCCATCGCGGCGCTGATCGGCATCGGCCTGACCAACCTGTTCGGCCTCACCGCCGAAGGCCTGGTGGCCGGCACCCAGGAAATGGCGCGCCTGCAAGTGATCCAGAGTGATTACGCTGGCAAGGTTGCCGACCTGAATATCCCGCAGTTGCTGCTGTCGTTCGTGCCGGCCAACCCGTTCGCCGACCTGGCCCGGGCCAAGCCGACGTCGATCATCAGCGTGGTGATTTTCGCCGCGTTCCTTGGAGTTGCCGCGCTGCAACTGCTCAAGGACGACGTGGAAAAAGGCCAGAAAGTCCTTAACGCCATCGACACCCTGCAAGCCTGGGTGATGCGCCTGGTGCGCCTGGTGATGAAGCTGACCCCCTACGGCGTGCTGGCGCTGATGACCAAAGTGGTCGCTGGTTCCAACCTGCAAGACATCATCAAGCTGGGCAGTTTCGTGGTGGTGTCGTACCTGGCCCTGGGCCTGATGTTCGTGGTGCATGGCCTGCTGCTGTCCCTGGCCGGGATCAACCCGCTACGCTTCTTCCGCAAGGTGTGGCCGGTACTGACCTTTGCCTTTACCAGCCGCTCCAGCGCTGCAAGCATCCCGCTGAGCATTGAAGCGCAGACCCGTCGCCTGGGCATTCCGCAATCCATCGCCGGTTTCGCCGCCTCGTTTGGCGCGACCATCGGCCAGAACGGCTGCGCCGGTCTTTACCCTGCCATGTTGGCGGTGATGGTCGCGCCGACCGTGGGCATCAACCCGCTGGACCCGCTGTGGATCGCAACCCTGGTGGCGATTGTGACCTTGAGTTCGGCGGGCGTTGCCGGCGTAGGCGGCGGTGCGACCTTTGCCGCGCTGATCGTGCTGCCCGCCATGGGCTTGCCGGTGTCACTGGTGGCGCTGTTGATTTCCGTGGAACCGCTGATCGACATGGGCCGCACGGCGTTGAACGTCAATGGTTCGATGACGGCGGGGGCGATTACCAGCCAGATCATGGGGCAGACGGATAAGGCCTTGCTGGATGCCGATGAGCATGCCGAGTTAGCGCAGGTCTGATAGACCGCTATAGCAGGCAAGCCAGCTCCCACATTTGAATGTATTCACACATCAAACTGTGGGCGCTGGCTTGCCTGCGATGCTTTTAGGCTTTTTCCCACACTTCGAAGTTGTAGGCCGGCTTATCACCTTCAGCCGGATTCTCGACATTCGACACCAGCTTCCACTGGTTCATATCAAACTCTGGAAACCACGCATCCCCTTCAGGGCTCAGCGCCACGCGGGTCAGGTACAAGCGATCGGCCTGTTCCAGCCCCTGCGCATACAACTGCGCGCCGCCGATCAGCATCAGCTCGTCCACGCCTTGCGCCTTGGCCCATTCCTCAGCCCGCTCTACCGCCGCGTCCAGTGACGGAAACACTTGCGCACCTTCCAACACAAGATCGGTCTGATGGCTGACCACCAGGTTCAAGCGCCCCGGCAGCGGTCGGCCCAGGGAGTTCCAGGTCTTGCGCCCCATGATGATCGGCTTGCCAAGGGTGGTGGCTTTGAAATATTTGAAATCCCCCGGCAAATGCCAGGGCATGCTGTTGTCGACGCCGATCACACGGTTTTCACCGAGGGCTGCGATCAGGCTTAAAGGGAGAGTTTTTTTCATGGCGACGAGAATACCAGAGCGGCGAGCCAGCGGTTATGCTCCAACCTCATCAACTCGACAGGACGGCGCGTGACTGCACTGAACCCGCTGCACAGACTTTGGCTGACAGAAACCGTGCGCCTGCGCGAAGAACACGCCGGCCCCCTGGAAGACCTGGAAGCCAACCGCCTGGCCCGCACCGCCGGGGGCGACCTGGCCACGCGCATCCAGCAGCGTGCGCTGCACCTGGCCGAGCGCGATGGTTTGGCCGCCGCACTCAGCCGCTGGCTGCAAGGCGCACGCCTGGCGCTGTTGTTACTGGCGGCGGTCGCCGTCATCAGCGGCGCCGGTTTGGCGTTCGCCGCGCTGGGTAATGGCCTGGCCCCGGTGAATGTGTTCTGGGCCTTGGGCAGCCTGCTCGGCCTGAACCTGATCTTGCTGATCAGTTGGGCCCTGGGCCTGCTGTTTGCCGGTGAACACAGCGCCAGCCTTGGCCGGCTGTGGTTGTGGCTCAGCGAGAAACTGGCGCGTGACGCCAAGGCCGCGCAACTGGCCCCAGCATTGTTGCTGTTGCTGCAACGGCAAAAACTCAATCGCTGGGCGGTGGGTGTGCTGGTCAACAGCTTGTGGTTGCTGGCCTTGCTCAGCGCCCTGGTGATCCTGCTGACCCTGCTTGCCACCCGCCGCTACGGGTTTGTGTGGGAAACCACCATTCTCGGCGCCGATACCTTTGTCGCCGTGACCCAGGCCCTCGGCACACTCCCGGCGCTGCTCGGTTTCAATGTGCCCACCGTGGAGATGATCCGCGCCAGCGGCGACTCCGCGCTGAATATCGAAAGCGCCCGCCAGGCCTGGGCGGCCTGGCTGGTGGGCGTGTTGCTGGTCTACGGCCTGCTGCCGCGGTTGATCCTTGCCTTGCTGTGCCTGTGGCGATGGAAACGCGGGCGCGCAGCGTTGCGCCTGGACCTCAACCTGCCCGGCTACGCCCAACTGCGCGAACGCCTGATGCCCAGCAGCGAGCGCCTGGGGGTCAACGATGTGGCGCCCGAACACCTGCACCCGATCAGCGGCGGCGCAAGTGAGCTGCAGAGTGATGGCGCCTTGCTGGTCGCCATCGAACTCGACGACCAACACCCTTGGCCCCCTAAACTGCCTGCCAACGTCAAGAACGCCGGCATCCTCGACAGCCGCGAATCACGCCACAAACTGCTGGAGCAACTCAGCCGTTTCCCACCCGCGCGCCTGGCCATCGCCTGTGACCCGCGCCGCTCGCCCGACCGTGGCAGCCTGGCGCTGATCGCCGAGCTGGCACGCAGCGCCACCGACACCCGCGTATGGCTGCTGCAGGCACCACCGGGCCAGGCGCTGGACGCCGAGCGCCTGGGCGACTGGCATGCCGCGTTGCGACAGCTTGAAGTGTCTTTTGCCGATTGTGCGCCGCTGAGCTGGCTGGAGACCGGTCATGACTAAACCGCTGAAACTCGCCGTGGTCGGCCATACCAACGTGGGCAAAACCTCACTGCTGCGCACCCTCACCCGCGATGTCGGCTTTGGCGAAGTGTCCCACCGCCCCAGTACCACGCGACATGTGGAAGGTGCGCGCCTATCGGTAGATGGCGAAGCCTTGCTGGAGCTGTACGACACCCCCGGCCTGGAAGACGCCATCGCCCTGCTCGATTACCTGGAGCGCCTCGACCGCCCCGGCGAACGCCTGGATGGCCCTGCGCGGCTGGCGCGTTTCCTGGAAGGCAGCGAGGCGCGCCAGCGTTTCGAACAGGAAGCCAAGGTGTTGCGCCAGTTGCTGGCCTCCGATGCCGGCCTGTACGTGATCGACGCTCGCGAGCCGGTGCTGGCCAAGTACCGTGACGAGCTGCAAGTGCTGGCCAGTTGTGGCAAACCGTTGTTGCCGGTGCTCAACTTTGTCAGCAGCAGCGACCACCGCGAACCGGACTGGCGCGAAGCCCTGGCCCGCCTCGGCCTGCATGCGCTGGTGCGTTTCGACAGCGTGGCACCGCCCGAAGACGGCGAACGCCGGCTGTATGAAAGCCTGGCCCTGCTGCTGGAAAACTCACGGCCGCAGTTGGAACGCCTGATCCTCGATCAAGAAGCCCAGCGCCAGGCTCGCCAGCAAAGCGCCGCCCGCTTGATCGCCGAACTGTTGATCGACTGCGCGGCCTGCCGTCGCAGTGTCCTCACCGAAGATGAACAGCAAGCCATCGGCGATCTGCGCAAAGCGGTGCGCCAACGGGAACAAAAGTGTGTTGATGCCCTGCTCAAGCTGTACGGCTTTCGCCCACAGGACGCGGCGGCCAGCGACCTGCCGCTACTGGATGGGCGCTGGGGCGACGACCTGTTCAACCCCGAAACCCTCAAGCAACTGGGCGTGCGGGTGGGTGGCGGGATCGCCGCCGGCGCAGCCGCCGGTGCGGGCGTGGACCTCCTGGTCGGCGGCCTGACGCTGGGCGCTGCTGCCCTGGCGGGCGCGATTGCCGGCGGTGCGCTGCAAACCGCGCGCAGCTACGGCAGCCGCCTGATGGGCAAGATCAAGGGCCAACGCGAACTCACCGTCGATGACAGCGTGCTGCGCCTGCTCGCCCTGCGCCAGCGCCAGTTGCTCAAGGCCCTGAACCTGCGCGGTCATGCGGCAATGCACAGCATCAAGGTCGACACACCCCAGGACAAAACCTGGCGCGAGGGCAAACTGCCCGACGCCTTGAACAAGGCCCGCGCCTATCCCCAATGGTCGTCCCTCAATCCCCACGCCAAACTAAGCCAGGCCGAGCGTCAAGAACAGGTCGAAGCCCTTGCCATGCGCCTCGACGAGACCTAAGCAGTCATCAGCACCTGCCGGGCCTTGGCCTTAAGCACCTCAAGGTCCAGCACCGGCACCTGCATTTGCTTGGCCTGCTCGTCCCAGTGGCGCATACGCAAGCTCACGGCATACAACGCGTCTTGCTCAAAGGTCCGGGCCTCTTCTGCGCTCATGACGCCGCCTTGGTAAGCCAGAGTGCGACGGCTGGCTTCGCTCAAGCGGGCGAAATAGTCCGGTTGGCTGAAGGTCAGGTAACGCTTGGCTTGGACGTGGTATTCCACCAGCCTGGCCAGGCGTTCGCTGAAGCCTGCTCGGCGCAGGTAATCGGCGCCCAGCCGCTCGTGGCTGACCACGCCATAACCGCCCATGTTCGCGCCGCCCTGGCCGCAGAGATGGCCGATGTCGTGGAAAAACGCCGCCAGCACCACCTCGTCGTCAAAACCTTCGGCCATGGCCAATTGCGCGGCCTGGGACATGTGCTCGATTTGCGACACCGGCTCGCCGATGTAGTCAGCCGTGCCATGTTGCTCGTACAAGCCAAACACCTGGGCAATCGCCTGTTCCGGGCTCATCGCGTCGCGCCCCACAGTGTGCTGATATTACGCTCGGCCATCGCCGGCCCCACGCTCATCCCTACGCCGGTGTGCATCAAGGCAGCGCTGACGCCAGGTGCCGCCTGCACAAACGAAAACGGCCCAGGCCCGCGCGAACCGTAGACGCCCTGCCAGCGCTCCACCACTTGGACCTTGCAACCCAGGGTCTGTTGCGCCAGTTCGATCAGCCAGTCATCCACCTGCTCGGCGTTGAAGGGCGACGGATCGCTGTCGTAATGGTGGGAGTCACCGATGATCAACTCGCCATGGGGCGTAGGGCTGATCAACAGGTGAATGCCGTGCTCGTGCAGGTACGGCGTTTCGCGCAAGATCTGCGCCTGCACGGCGGCCGCTTCCGGCAGGTCGGCAAAGGCGCCGTAGTGCACGCAGCTCAAGCCGGTGAGCAAGGCATGTTGCAGGTTCAGGTTGAGCACTGGCCGGGCGCGCAGCATTTGCAGGCGACAGGTTTGCGGGTTGAGCGCGGCGATGGCGTCGGCCAGCAGGGTTTGATAGTCGTGGCCGGAGCAAACAATGATCTGCTCGCCGCGAAAGCGGCCTGCCGTGCTGTGCAACTGGCCCGGTTCAACCTCGCGCACCAGGGTAGAGAAGTGAAACTCCACGTTAAGCGCCTGGCTCAGGTAATGGATCAGCGCCGGGATGGCCTCGCGGGAATACAGTTGCTGGTCGTCCTTGCCATGCAGTGCGGCGCGGTGATGGCGGAACTGGCCGGCGTACAGGTCGTTCATGACAGCGCCCTGCAGCAGCTCGACGTTGTAGCCGTGCTCCCGCGCGCGCCCGGCGCAGAAGGCTTCGAGCAGATGCTCTTCGGCTTCGGTGCGGGCGAACAGGTACGAGCCATTGCGTTTGAGCGCCAGGCCCGCCGCTTGCGCCCACTGGCCCCATATTTCGCGGCTTTCCCGCGCCAGGTCGAGCATTGGCCCTGGTGGTTGACCGGTGACCAGCGCCTGGCCGAAGTTGCGCACTGAGGCGCCCAATGGCGTGGCGCTGCGCTCGAACACCTTGACCTTGAGGCCGCGCCTGGCGGCGGCATAGGCGTGGGAGAGACCGAGAACGCCGGCGCCGACGACTAACAGATCACTACTCATACTGTCCTCTGGTTCCCGCGCTCCGCGTGGGAATTCATCCGGTGACGCTCCGCGTCACGACCTTTAAAAGCGGACGCGGAGCGTCCAGAGCGGCGTTACCACGCGGAGCGTGGGAACGATCGGTTACTGTTTTTCCGACTTGCCGTCATAACGCTTACGCCATTCGGCCAAGATGCTGTCACGGTTCTTGGAAGCCCAGACAAAGTCGTTCTTGATCAACCGTTGCTCATAGTCGGCCGGCAATTCGGTCTGTGGCTTGGCGATTCCCGGTTGGGCGAGCACGGCGAAGTTGTCCTTGTACAGATCCATCGCCGCGGTGCTGGCGGAGAAGTCAGCGAGTTTTTTCGCCGCCTCGGCATGGGCCGTGCCTTTGATCACGGCGGTGGCTTCGATGTCCCAGCCCAGGCCTTCCTTGGGCAGGATGATGTCCAGCGGCGCGCCCTGGCGCTTGAGCTGAACCGCCGGGTATTCGAAAGAAATACCAATCGGAAACTCACCGGACGCCGCCAACTTGCACGGCTTGGAGCCGGAGTGAACGTACTGGCCGATGTTCTGGTGCAAGTCGTCCATGTACTGCCAGCCTTGCTTCTCGCCGAAGGTCTGGAGCCAGGCGCTGACATCCAGGAAGCCGGTGCCTGAAGACGCCGGGTTAGGCATCACGATCTTGCCCTTGTATTCGGGCTTGGTGAGGTCCTGCCAGCTCACCGGTTTGGTGAGGCCCTGCTTCTCGGCTTCGACGGTGTTGAAGCAGAGGGTGGCGGCCCACACGTCCATGCCGACCCAGGCCGGAGGGTTGGCGGCGTCGCGGTAGTTTTTGCCGATCTTGTCCAAGTCCTTGGGCGCGTAGTTGTCGAGCATGCCTTGCTGATCGAGGATCGCCAGGCTGGAGGCGGCCAGGCCCCACACCACGTCAGCCTGGGGGCGGTCTTTCTCGGCCAGCAGTTTGGCGGTGATGATGCCGGTGGAGTCGCGCACCCACTTGATCTCGACGTCGGGGTTGGCCTGTTCGAAAGCTTTTTTGTAGGTCTTCAATTGTTCGGCTTCAAGGGCCGTGTACACGGTCAACTCGGTCTTGGCCAAAGCATTCAGACTGAATGCCGTGAGGACTGCAGCGACCAGCGCCAGGGGCTTGAACATGGAGCACCTCCTTCAGGGATGTTTTATTGGCCAGGTGCGCGCTGGCGCCAGGCTTGGGAGCGGCGCAGCGCGCCACGTGAGGCCCACGCCAGCAGCAGCGAGACGCTGGCCGAGGTGAACAGGATCAGGGTCGACATGGCCGCCGCACCGCCCACATTGCCGGCGTCGTCCATGTTCAGCACGGCGACGGCGGCAAGGATGGTGTCTGGGCTGTAGAGGAAGATCGCGGCGGACACGGTGGTCATCGCCGAGACAAACAGGTAGCGCAGGATGTCCAGCAGCGCCGGCAGACAGATCGGCACCGTGACGCGCAGATAATGGCGGTACAACGGTGCCTTGAGGGACAACGCGGCAGCTTCGAACTCGGCGTCCAACTGGCGCAAGGCGGTGGTCGCGGTCATCTGCGCGGTGGTCAGGTAGTGCGCAATGGTGCACACCACCAGCAACGCCATGCTGCCGTACAACACATGCAGCGGGTTGCCGTTGAGGTTGAAGAAGAACACGTAGCCCAGCCCCAGGACCAGGCCCGGCACGGCCATCGGCACGAAGCTGAGCATGCGCAGCGCCAGGTTGAGGTTCTTCTGGCCCTTGGTCTTTTCCATCAGGTAGGCGCCGGTGAAAATCAGCACGCTGCCGATCAACGCGGTGCACAGCGCCATGGTCAGGCTGTTGCGATAGGCCAGCCAGCCGCCTCCGGCGGTGTCTTCAAACTGGTAGTGCTTGAGCGACAGCGACAGGTTGTACGGCCAGAATTTCACTAGCGAGGAATACACCGCCATGCCGAACACCAGCAGCAACGCCGCGCAGATCAGCAGCACGATGGCCAGGTAGCACCCGTCGCGCAGCCGCGATGGCGCCGGCTGGAACACCTGGGCGCGGCCGCTCATCGCGTCGCCATGCCGACGACGCAACCAGGCATCCACGCCAAAGCTGAACAGCGCCGGCAGCAGCAACACCATGCCGATCAACGCGCCGCGTCCGAACTGTTGCTGGCCCACCACCGCCTTGTAGGCCTCCAGCGCCAGCACCTGGTAATCACCGCCCACCACCACCGGTACCCCGAAGTCGGTGATAGTCAGGGTGAACACCAGGCAAAACGCGGCGAACACCGCCTGGCGCGTGGCCGGCCAGGTAATGCTGCGAAACGCCCGGGCCGGGCTGGCGCCCATGCTCGAAGCGGCGTCGAACAAACGCGCATCCGCCAGGGACAACGCCGACAGCAAAATCATCAAGGCATGGGGAAAGGTGTAGATCACCTCACCGAGCACAATGCCCCAGAACCCATAGATATTCTCCGAGAACAAGCCGCGCAGCAGGCCCTGGTTGCCGAACAAATAGACCAGGGCAATGCCCGGCAACATCGACGGCGCCATCAACGGCAGCAAGGACAGGCCGCGCCAGATGGACTTGCCGGGGATCAGCGTGCGTTGCAGGGCATAGGCAAACAGATAGGCCAGCGGCACGACGATGGTCGCCACACTGAGGGAAACTTTCAGGCTATTGCCCAGCAACCAGTGGAAGTTGGCGCTGCTCAGCAGTTCGCGCGCGGCCACCAGGCCGCCGCCCTGCCCGGCTTCGCTGCTGAAGCCGCGCCAGAAGATCGCCAACAGCGGCAACAGCACCGCCACCACCAACAGGCCCAGCCAGAGCCATTTGCCGCCGACCACAAAGAGGCGGTCGCCCCACTCGGCGCGGGACACCTGGCGCGGTACCGGCAATGTCATCACAGCCCCCATCTCAGGCAAACACCTGCAGGCTGCGCGGCGGCAACGCCACCCAGATGTCCTGGGCGCCCAGGCGCGGCATCGCTTCCGGCGCCAGTTCAGCCAGCAACGCATGGCCCGGCAATTGTTCCAGCTCAAAGCTCATGCGGCAGCGGTTACCGAGAAAGGTGATCTCACGAACCTTGGCCGGGAAAAGGTTTTCTTCATGCACCAGCGGGTTGACGCAAATGGCTTCCGGGCGGCAGAACAAGCGGCCGGACTGGGCGACACCCGCGTCCTCAGCCAGGCGCATGTTCAACCCACCCACCTGGGCATGGCTGGCGCTGTTACGGCTGAACGGCAACCAGTTGCCCTGGCCGACAAACTCCGCCACGAACGGCGTGGCCGGGCGGTCGTAGATTTCCTGGGGCGTGGCGTACTGCTCGACCTTGCCGTTGTTCATCACGGCGATACGGTCGGCCATCAACATGGCTTCGTCCTGGTTGTGGGTCACCATCAAGGTGGTGATACCCAAGCGCCGCTGCAGTTGACGCAGCTCGGTGCACAGGTGCTCGCGCACCCGGGCATCGAGGGCCGACATCGGCTCATCCAACAGCAATAACGACGGCGCCGGCGCCAGTGCACGGGCCAGGGCGACGCGCTGTTGCTGGCCGCCGGAGAGTTGGCCGGGGTACTTCTTTTCGCTGCCCACCAGGCCCACCAGCTCAAGCATCTGCGCGACCCGCTTGCGCACTTCATCGCGGCCGCTGCCCGTAAGGCCATAGCCGATGTTCGCTTCAACGCTGAGGTTGGGAAACAACGCATAGGACTGGAACAGGATGCCGTAGTCCCGCGCCTGGGGTGGCAGCAGGGACACGTCCCGCTCGCCCAGGTAAAGCTCACCGCTGTCCTGGCGCTCCAGGCCGGCAATGCAGCGCAGCAGTGTGGTCTTGCCGCAGCCGGAAGGGCCCAGCAGACACACCAGCTCGCCGGCGGCGACGTCCAGGGAGACGTTGTCCAGCGCGGTGAAGGCGCCAAAGCGTTTCTGGATTGCGCGCACTTTCATCGGTGCGCCGGGTTGGGTCAGGGCTGTGTGCATGGTGGCACCTCATCGAACGGATGAAGGCCATGCTAGGAGGGCAATGCGTAGCGGGTGTGGCAGAAAGGCAAAAAGAGGTGATAGTGGTATTGGTGGATTTGTGTAGGACTCATGATCGTTCCCACTCTGCGTGGGAATGTCTCTAGTGACGCTCCGCGTCACGGACGCGGAGCGTCCTGGGCGGCGTTCCCACGCGGAGCGTGGGAACGATCAGAGGGGTGACATTTCCTGGGCCAGGCCAAGGAAAGCCGCCGGCAGGCGCGCACCTTTGCGCTCCTTGAGGCAATACAGATACTCCGGAATCTGCGGTGCATCCTCGATGGTCAGCACGCGCAACTGCGGGTCATGGGGCACTTCCTGGCGGGCGATGATGCTAATGCCGATGTTGCGCAGCACCGCCTCGCGAATCGACTCACGGCTGCCAATCTCCAGCAACGGCCCGTACCCCACGCCGGCGTTCTTCAACATTTCTTCCGTCAGCCGGCGGGTGGTGGAGCCCGCTTCACGCATCAGCAAGGTGTGCCCGATAAGCGCGCTCAACGGTACGTGATCGAGCTTGGCCAACGGGTGATTGCGGTGCACCGCCAGCACCAGCGGGTCCGTGCCCAGCACGCGGCGGATCAGACGGGCATCTTCCAGCAATTGCGATGAGGCCGCGACATCGACGCGGTAATCGTCCAACGCCTCAAGCACCTGTTGGGAATTGCCGATTTCCACCGAGACTTCCACCTGGGGCAGTCGCTCACGAAAAGCTTTGACCAGATCGAGGATGTAATACGGCGCCGTTGCTGCAATCCTCAGCGCACCCTGGACCTGGCCGTTGTTACGCAGGAAAAACTCGATATCCGCTTCCTGCTGCAACAGCGCCTTGACCATCGGCAACAGCCGCGCGCCTTCGTCGCTGACGGTGAGGCGGCGGCCGCCACGGTAGAACAACTCGACGCCGTAGTGGCCTTCGAGGTTGCGAATCTGGGTGGTCACCGTGGGCTGGCTCAAGCCGAGTTTCTTCGCCGCCTGGGTAATGCTGCCCAGGCGGGCGACCATGAAAAACGCCTTTAACTCAGCACTCAACACACCACCCTCTCATCCGCTATTTGCGCACCAGGCGCAGGCCATTGAACACCACGAGCAGGCTCACGCCCATGTCGGCGAAGACCGCCATCCACATGGTCGCCATGCCCATGAACGTGACGGCCAGGAAGATCGCCTTGATCACCAGCGCCAGGGCGATGTTCTGCTTGAGGATACTCGACGTTTGCCGCGACAACCGTATGAAAGCCGGAATCTTGCGCAAATCATCGTCCATCAGCGCCACGTCGGCGGTCTCGATAGCGGTGTCGGTGCCCGCCGCGGCCATGGCGAAGCCGATCTCGGCACGGGCCAGGGCCGGGGCGTCGTTGATACCGTCACCGACCATGCCCACCCGACGGCCCTGGCCGTAGAGGGTTTCGATGGCTTGCAGTTTGTCGGTGGGCAACAGGTCGCCCTGGGCCTGGTCGATACCCACCTGGGCCGCAATGGCCTTGGCAGTGTGGGTGTTGTCGCCGGTGAGCATCAGGGTCTTGATGCCCAGGTCGTGCAACTGCTGAATAGCTTCGCGGCTGCTCTCCTTGACCGTGTCGGCCACGGCAAACAGCGCCAGCGGGCCAGACTTGTCCAACAGCAACACCACGGACTTGCCTTGTTTTTCCAAAGCAAAGAGTTTCTCTTCCAAGGCCTCGGAACACAGACCGAGGTCTTCCACCAGGCGGTGGTTACCCAGGTGATAGGTCTGGCCGTTGATATCACCCCGCACACCGCGCCCGGCCAGGGCTTCGAAGTTATCCACAGCGTGAGTCGACAGGTTTTTATCCACAGCTGCGTTGGCAATCGCCAGGGACACCGGGTGATCGGAGCGCGATGCCAAGCTGGCCGCCAGGGCCGGCGCGCTGTCTTCGATGTTCGGGAACAGCGGCAGGTAGTCGGTTTGCACCGGTTTGCCGTGGGTGATGGTGCCGGTCTTGTCGAGGGCCAGGTAGTCGAGCTTGTAGCCGCCCTCCAGGTACACGCCGCCCTTGATCAGGATGCCTTTGCGCGCCGCTGCCGCCAGGCCGCTGACAATGGTCACCGGGGTGGAAATCACCAAGGCACAAGGGCAGGCCACCACCAGCAGCACGAGGGCGCGGTAGATCCAGTCAAACCACACGCCCGCCATGAACAGCGGCGGAATCACCGCCACACCGAGGGCAAACAGGAAGACAGCCGGGGTGTAGACCTTGGAGAAACTGTCAACAAAGCGCTGGGTTGGCGCCCGTGCCCCTTGAGCCTGTTCCACGGCGTGAATGATCCGCGCCAGCGTGGAGTTGTTGGCCGCGGCGGTGACCTTGTACTCCAGGGCGCCGGCCTGGTTGATGGTGCCGGCAAACACTTTATCGCCCACGGTTTTTTCTATCGGCAGGCTTTCCCCGGTGATCGGTGCCTGGTCGATGGTGGACTGGCCGGCCGTGACTTCCCCGTCGAGCCCGATGCGCTCGCCAGGCTTTACCCGCACAATCGCCCCAAGATCAATGCTCTTGACCTCTTGTTCCAGCCAGGAACCGTCAGCCTGGCGCACCGTGGCCTGTTCCGGAGTCATCTGCATCAGGCCGCTGATGGCGTTGCGCGCACGGTCCAGGGACTTGGCCTCGATCAACTCGGCCACGGTGAACAGGAACATCACCATCGCCGCTTCGGGCCACTGGCCAATCAGGATCGCGCCCGTCACCGCGATGCTCATCAAGGCATTGATATTGAGGTTGAAGTTCTTCAGGGCAATCCAGCCCTTCTTGTAGGTGGTGAGGCCGCCGCTGAGAATCGACACCAGCGCCACCAGCGCGATTACCCAGGTGGGCGCCACACCAGTGAAGTGCAGCACTTCGGCCCCCAGGGCACCCACGCCCGACACCGCCAGCGGCCACCAATGTTTCTTGGCGGGCGGCGCGGCGGCAGGGCTGCCTTCTTCGATAGGGTCGGCCTGCATGCCGATGGACTTGATTGCCTCAATGATCGGCGCGGTGTTCGGCAGGTCATGGGTGACGCCGAGGATGCGGTTGATCAGGTTGAATTCCAGTTGCTGCACGCCAGCGAGCTTGCCCAGCTTGTTCTGGATCAGCGTCTGCTCGGTAGGGCAGTCCATGGCTTCGATGCGGAAGGTGCTCAGGCGCGAGCCGGCGGTGGGCGCCTCACTCAGGGTCACGATGGCAGGCCCGGCAGCGCCGGAGCAGCAGGAGCCGGAATGGCCGTGGTTATCCACAGGCGTGAGTTTGGCGGGCCCATGGTCATGTTTGTGCTCATGGCCGTGGTCATGACCGTGATCGTGATCGTGATCGTGATCGTGATCATGCTTGTGGTCGTGCTTGTGCGGGGTATGAATGGAGTGGCTCATCAGGTCGCGTCCGTAAAGGTGCCTGTTGCCAAGTAAAGACCCTGTAGCCACTATAGGGTCAAGCGCCCATTTGGAGATTGCTGCGATGAAGATCGGCGAACTGGCCAAACTCACCGATTGCCCGGTGGAAACCATCCGTTATTACGAGAAGGAAAACCTGCTGCCGCCCCCGGCACGCACCGACGGCAACTACCGCGTGTACACCCAGGCGCACACCGAGCGGCTGACCTTTATTCGCAACTGCCGCAGCCTGGACATGACCCTCGAAGAAATCCGCAGCCTGCTGGGTCTGCGCGACAGCCCCCAGGACCAATGCGAAAGCGTGAATGCCTTGATCGACGAGCATATCCACCATGTGAAAGCGCGGATCGACGGGTTGTTGGCCTTGCAGGAACAACTGCTGGACCTGCGCCAACGTTGCGGCGGTGGGAACCAGTGCGGGATCTTGCAGCAGTTGGAAGTCAGCGGCGGGATTGCGGCCAGCGAGGCCGAGCCTTCGCATGTGGGCAGAAGCCACGGCCATTAACTCAAGCGAACACCAAACCTATGTGGGAGCTGGCTTGCCTGCGATAGCGGCGGGCCCGCGACATTGATGTCGCCTGACACTGCGCTATCGCAGGCAAGCCAGCTCCCACAGTTTTTCACCGAGTAAGGTTTTAGATAGCTACGTCGGCCTTGATGCTTGGGTCGGCGTCGTAGCCCACAATCTCAAAATCTTCGAACTTGTAGTCGTAGATCGACGCAGGCTTGCGCTTGATCACCAGTTCCGGCAGTTTTTTCGGCGTACGCGCCAACTGGGTCTGGATCTGTTCCATGTGGTTGCTGTAGGCGTGGGTGTCGCCCGTGGTGACGATGATCTCGTGGGGGATCAGGTCGCACTGCTGGGCCAGCATGTGGGTCAGCAACGCCAGCGCGGCAGTGTTGTACGGCAGCCCCAGGAATACGTCGGAGCTGCGGATATACAGCTGCATCGACAGATGGCCGTCATGCACGAACGCCTGGTACAGCAAATGGCACGGCGGCAGGGCTTGCTTGCCGTTACGCGCGTTTTCCTGCGGGCTCTGGGTTTCGTCCGGCAGGTATTCGACGTTCCAGCCGTGGAACAGGATGCGGCGGCTGTTGGGGTTGGTCTTGAGCGTGTGCACCATGTAGTCGATCTGGTTGATCGTGCCGCCGTCCTTGGTCGGCCAGGCGGTCCACTGCTCGCCGTACACGGGACCCAGGTCGCCGTCTTCGGTGGCCCACTCATCCCAGATCTTCACGCCATTTTCGTTGAGCCACTTGATGTTGGTGTTGCCGCTCAACATCCAGATCAGTTCGTTGGCGATGCTTTTGAAGTGCAGCTTCTTGGTGGTCAGCAGCGGGAAGCCGTCGGCCAGGTTATGCCGATACTGACGCGCAAACACAGCCTTGGTGCCGGTGCCCGTACGGTCGCCCTTGGTCAGGCCATTGGTCACGACGTCCTGCAGCAGTTCGAGATATTGCTTCATGTTTTTACCCGTATCGTTGAAGCCAAGACCTCCTGGTCTTGGCATTCGAATTTAAAGCGCGGCGTTCTTCAGCGGCTGCGGGCGATTGTACGCCCACCACAGCATGCCCAGGCCCGCCAGGATCATTGGCAAGCTAAGCACCTGACCCATGGTCAGCCAGCCCCATGCCAGGTAGCCCAACTGCGCATCCGGTACCCGTACGAATTCGACGATAAAGCGGAAAATCCCGTAGAACAGCGCGAACATGCCCGACACGGCCATGGTTGGGCGTGGCTTGCGCGAGAAGATATAGAGAATAAGGAACAGCGCCACACCTTCCAATGCGAACTGGTACAGCTGCGACGGGTGGCGCGGCAGTTGCGCCGGGTCGCTGAACGGCGGGAACACCATCGCCCACGGCACGTCGGTCGGCTTGCCCCACAGCTCGGCGTTGATAAAGTTACCAATGCGCCCAGCACCCAGGCCGATCGGCACGAAGGGGGCGACGAAGTCCATCAGCTGGAAGAACGACTTGCCATTGCGCCGGCCAAACCACCAGGCGGCGATCATCACGCCGATAAACCCGCCGTGGAACGCCATGCCGCCCTTCCACACTTCGAAGATCAGGGTCGGGTTGGCGAGATACGCAGACAGGTCGTAGAACAGCACATACCCCAGGCGCCCGCCGACGATCACCCCCATCGACATCCAGAACACCATGTCGGAGAGCTTCTCCTTGGTCCAGGTCGGGTCGAAACGGTTCAGGCGCCGGGAAGCCAACAGCCAGGCGCCGCCGATGCCGATCAGGTACATCAACCCGTACCAATGGATTTTCAGCGGACCGATGGCCAGGGCCACCGGGTCGATCTGCGGGTAAGGCAGCATTGCGACTCCTCGTTAAAACATTTAGTCATGACGCACCGGACCATGCCGATGTGCGATTAAGCCTGCGTTACAGCGGCGAGATCAAATTAAGAAGTTCACATACACGCCAAATAGCCCGGCATGTTAACGGATCAGAGGTGCACGGCCCAACTTCGAGACGATGGAACACCGGCGCGTCTGTGGGTAGAGTGGCAAAAACACAAAAGGGGTCACCCAATGTGCCTGATTGTTTTCGCCTGGCGACCGGGCCATGCCCTGCCGCTGATCGTCGCGGCCAACCGCGATGAGTTCTACGCCCGCCCCAGCCTGCCGCTGGCCCAGTGGGCGGATGTGCCCCAGGTTTATGCCGGTCGCGATCAGGAGGCCGGGGGCACCTGGCTGGGGGTGAACGCGGATGGGCGCTTTGCCGCCTTGACCAACATCCGCGACCCGCACCAGCCACCGGCACGCAAGTCTCGCGGCGAACTGGTTGCGCGGTTTCTCAGCGGTTCGCTGCCGATCGACGATTATTTGGCCGATGTGAACGGCCGCTCGATTGAATATGCCGGGTTCAACCTGCTGGTGGGCACGCGGGATGAGCTGTGGCACTACAACGCCAATGACACCGAGCCGACGTTGCTGAAGGCTGGGGTGTATGGATTATCCAATGCCGGGCTGGATACGCCATGGCCGAAGCTGGTGAAGGCCAAAGCAGCGTTCAGCGCCGTGCTGGAGAACCCCGAGCCTGAGGCACTGCTGGGGATTCTCAGCGACCCGCAGACCGCGCCGTTTGCTGAGCTGCCGGACACCGGCGTAGGCCTGGCGACCGAAAGCCTGCTGTCGAGCGTGTTTATCGCCAGCCCCAGTTATGGGACACGGGCGAGCACAGCGCTGATCGTGAATGCCGATGGGACGCGGCGGATGCTGGAGCGCAGCTTTGGCCCGCACGGGGGGCGGCTGGGTGAGGTGGACCTGATGTTTTAGCGCTGCTTGGACCACCGCTATCGCAGGCAAGCCAGCTCCCACAGGTGAATGCATTCCACAGGTGGGAGCTGGCTTGCCTGCGATGAAGGCGCCTGGGTCTTTGATCGTTCCCACGCTCTGCGTGGGAACGCCTCTTGTGACGCTCTGCGTCACGCTCTAAAAGCCGACGCGGAGCGTCCAGGGCTGCCTTCCCACGCAGAGCGCGGGAACGATCTGCTAGAAGCTCGCTCCTACAGGGTTTTGGCCGAGGCCGGGTTGATCATCCGGGTCAACCCCAGGTTTTTCAGCGCCAATTGCAGCGAGCTGTGGATAACTTGCGGGTTGTCGATGGTCATCAACTCGGCGAGCAAATCCTTGGCCCTGCTCAATTCCACCTGGCGCAGCATCCACTTCACTTTCGGCAAGTTGGTGGCGTTCATCGACAGGCTGTCAAAGCCCATCGCCATCAACAGCACCGCCGCCGCCGGGTCGCCGGCCATTTCGCCGCAGATACTCACCGGCTTGCCTTCGGCATGGGCGTCGCGCACCACGTGTTGCAGCGCTTGCAGCACCGCCGGGTGGAGGTAGTCGTAGAGGTCGGCCACCCGTGGGTTGTTACGGTCCACGGCCAGCAGGTACTGGGTCAGGTCGTTGGAGCCTACCGACAGGAAGTCCACCTGCCGCGCCAGCTCCTTGGCCTGGTACACCGCCGCCGGTATTTCGATCATCACGCCAATCGGCGGCATCGGCACATCGGCGCCTTCATCGCGCACTTCGCCCCAGGCACGGTGGATCAGGTGCAGGGCTTCTTCCAGCTCATGGGTGCCGGAGATCATCGGCAGCAGGATGCGCAGGTTGTTCAAGCCCTCGCTGGCCTTGAGCATGGCGCGGGTCTGGACGAGGAAGATTTCGGGATGGTCGAGGGTAACGCGAATACCGCGCCAGCCAAGGAAGGGGTTGTCTTCCTTGATGGGGAAATAGGACAGTGACTTATCGCCGCCAATATCCAGGCTGCGCATCGTCACCGGTAACGGGTGGAAGGCTTGCAATTGCTCGCGATAAATCGCCAGCTGCTCCTTCTCGCTCGGGAAACGCTGGTTGATCATGAACGGCACTTCGGTGCGGTACAGCCCCACCCCTTCGGCGCCGCGCTGTTGCGCACGGGCTACATCCGCAAGCAGGCCGGTGTTGACCAGCAGCGGTACGCGGTGGCCATCGGGGGTGACACACGGCAGCTCGCGCAGCGAATCCAGGCCCTGGGCCAGTTGCTTCTCTTCTTCCACCACCTCGGCGTATTGCTTGCGCAGCACGTCGCTGGGGTTGGTGAACACCTCGCCGCGATGCCCATCGACGATCATGTCGATGCCATCGACCTTGGAGTACGGCAGGTCCACCAGGCCCATCACCGTCGGGATACCCATGGCCCGGGCCAGGATCGCCACGTGGGAGTTACCCGAACCCAATACCGAAACCAAGCCCACCAGCTTGCCTTCAGGCACTTCGCCAAGCTGGGTGGCGGTCAACTCTTCACTGACCAGGATGGTGTTATCGGGGAAGACCATGTTGGTGCTGCGGTCTTCCTGCAGGTACGCCAACAGACGTCGCCCCAGGTCGCGCACATCCGATGCGCGCTCGCGCAGGTAGGCGTCGTCCATCATTTCGAAACGGTTGACGTGATCGGTGACCACCTGGCGTAACGCGCCCTGGGCCCACTGGCCGGTCTTGATCACAGTCTTGACTTCGTTACCCAGGGACGCGTCGTCGAGCATCATCTGGTACACGTCAAACAGCGCACGCTCTTCGGGGCGCAGCTGGGTGGCCAGCTTGGTCGACAGGTTGCGCATGTCGGCGCGCACGCCTTCCAGGGCGGTCTTGAACAGTTTGATTTCGGCGTCGATGTCACTGACGGTCTTGTCCGGCACCACATCGAGGTCGGCGGGCGGCAGCATGACCACCGCGGTACCCACCGCAGCGCCTGGCGAACCCGGTACGCCGACGAACTTGGCTTCCTGGATACCCTTGCCCTGGCGCCCCAGGCCGCGAATCGAGCCGGTCGCTTCGGCGTGGGCGATAACCCCGGCCAGTTGCGCGCTCATGGTCACCAGGAAGGCTTCTTCGCCTTCGTCGAACTGGCGACGCTCTTTTTGCTGGATAACCAACACGCCGACAACGCGGCGGTGGTGAATGATCGGCGCACCAAGGAACGAGGCGTAGCGCTCTTCGCCGGTTTCGGCAAAGTAGCGATAACGCGGGTGATCGGCCGCGTTCTCGAGGTTCAGGGGTTCTTCACGCGTCCCCACCAGGCCCACCAGACCTTCATTGGGCGCCATGCTGACCTTGCCGATGGAGCGCTTGTTCAAGCCCTCCGTGGCCATCAGCACAAAACGGTTGGTCTCGGGGTCCAGCAGGTAAACCGAGCAGACCTGGCTGCCCATGGCTTCCTTGACGCGCAACACAATAATCCCCAACGCCGCCTTGAGATCCTTGGCGGAGTTAACTTCCTGGACGATCTTGCGCAGCGTATTGAGCATGGCTCGGGGTCGAACTCCGTCGTCAGTCGCGCGCTAAAAGGCGCGGGGCAAGCTCTTTGAGAGCGCGACGATAAACCTCGCGCTTGAATGTCACCACCTGGCCCAACGGATACCAATAGCTGACCCAGCGCCAGCCATCGAACTCCGGTTTACCGGTCAAATCCATCCGCACCCGCTGCTCGTTGGAGATCAGGCGCAAAAGAAACCATTTCTGCTTCTGGCCGATGCACAGCGGTTGGCTGTGGGTACGCACCAGGCGTTGCGGCAAACGATAGCGCAACCAGCCACGGGTACAGGCCAGAATTTGTACATCTTCGCGCTCAAGGCCGACTTCTTCGTTCAACTCACGGTACAAGGCGTCTTCAGGGGTTTCGTCGGGGTTGATTCCACCTTGAGGAAACTGCCAGGCATCTTGGTTGATTCGGCGAGCCCATAGCACCTGTCCGGCATCATTCGTCAGAATAATGCCGACATTAGGACGGAAACCATCGGGGTCGATCACGGCAACAACCTCGCAAACGCATGTCGCCGCATTGTTCCACAAAGGTTGTTCCAGCGGCAACGAGGCTTCTTACCTTATGTGCACTCTTGTGAAAAGACCGTATTCTGGACGCCTTTTTACAGACTTTTCAGCGAGTAACTGCAATGCGCCTGGCTTTATTCGACTTGGACAATACCCTTCTGGGCGGTGACAGCGATCACGCCTGGGGCGATTACCTGTGTGAACGCGGGATTCTCGACGCGGTAGCCTACAAGGCCCGCAACGACGAGTTCTACCAGGACTACCTGGCCGGGCGGCTGGATAACGCCGCCTACTTGAACTTCTGCCTGGAAATCCTCGGCCGCACCGAGATGGCCCAGCTGGACGCGTGGCACAACGACTACATGCGCGACTGCATCGAGCCCATCATGCTCCCCAAGGCCGTTGAACTGCTGGCCAGGCACCGCGCCGCCGGTGACAAGCTGGTGATCATCACCGCCACCAACCGCTTCGTCACCGCGCCGATTGCCGAACGCCTGGGCGTCGAGACCCTGATCGCCACCGAGTGCGAAATGGTGGATGGCCGCTATACCGGGCGCAGCACCGATGTGCCGTGCTTTCGCGAGGGCAAGGTGACGCGTTTGAACCGCTGGTTGGAAGAAACCGGGCATAGCCTGGAAGACAGCTACTTCTACAGCGATTCGATGAATGATTTGCCGTTGCTGGAGCAGGTGACGCACCCGGTGGCAGTGGATCCGGATCAGAATTTGCGCGCCGAGGCTGAAAAGCGTGGTTGGCCGGTGATTACGCTGCGCGGCTGACAATGCCTTCGCGAGCAAGCCCGCTCCCACAGTTGATCGAGTTCCAACATAAGACCAGGTCAAAATGTGGGCGCGGGCTTGCTCGCGAATGAAGCCAACGCGGTTTCAAGCCTTAAACCGGCTTGGCGCCCATAAGCCCGGCAATCGCCACAAACCCCACCAGGCTGACCACCGCCAGCACCAGGGTGAAATTCAGGCTCCCGCCCTCGCCCTTGCGCAGCCGATTGAGCCGCGCCACCAGCCAGAACCAGGCCAGCGCCGCCACGGTGTAGAGGATGCTGGAGCCCAAAATCCAGGTTTGCCCCAGCGGCCAGCCGAGCAGGTGCACCAGCCACCAGCCGGTGAACGGCATGCTGACCAGGCAAATGCCCATCAGCAGCCATACAAATGCCCAGGGGCGCTGCACGGTCGCGGCCGGGCCGGCGCTGCGTTTACGCCACGCCAATACCGCCAGGCCCAGGCCGCTGAGCAGCAGCAATACGGTGGCGGTGATGTGGATCACCTTGAGGGTGGTCAGCGTTTCCATGGTCTCTATTCCTTATAGGCCGCTCAGTCAGCGTAGTCGCTCAACCGAGGAACAGCTGGTAAGCCGGGTTTTCGCTTTCATCCCAGTATGGGTAACCGATTTGCGCCAGCGCGGCAGGCACCAGGTGGCGCTCGTCCGCCGGCACTTGCAAGCCCGCCACCACTCGGCCGTCAGCCGCGCCGTGGTTGCGGTAGTGGAACATCGAGATATTCCAGCGCCCGCCGAGTTTGTTGAGGAAGTTGAACAACGCCCCCGGCCGCTCCGGGAATTCGAAGCGAAACACCAACTCGTCGCTGACTTTGGCCGCATGCCCACCGACCATATGGCGAATGTGCAACTTGGCCAGTTCGTTCTCGGTGAGGTCCAGCACCGGGAAACCCTGGCTGGTCAGGCTGGCCACCAACGCGCTGCGCGGGTCGTTCTCCGGGTGGGTCTGCACGCCGACGAAAATGTGCGCTTCGCTGCCGGAGTGGTAGCGGTAATTGAATTCGGTGATCTGGCGCTTGCCCACCGCTTCGCAGAAGGCCTTGAAGCTGCCCGGCCGCTCGGGGATGGTCACGGCGATGATGGCCTCACGGCCTTCACCCAGTTCGGCGCGCTCGGCCACATGGCGCAAACGGTCGAAGTTGACGTTGGCGCCCGAGTCGATGGCGACAAAGGTCTGGCCGCTGACACCGCGGGTCTCGACGTATTTTTTGATCCCGGCCACGCCCAGCGCGCCGGCCGGCTCGGTGATGGAGCGAGTGTCGTCGTAGATGTCCTTGATCGCCGCACAGATTTCATCGGTGCTGACGGTGATCACTTCATCCACGTAGTCTTTGCAAATGTCGAAGGTGTGCTGGCCGATCTGCGCCACCGCCACGCCGTCGGCGAAGATGCCCACGGTCGGCAATACCACGCGCTCGCCCGCCGCCATGGCGGCTTGCAGGCAGTTGGAATCGTCCGGCTCCACGCCGATGATCTTGATCTCCGGGCGCAGGTATTTCACGTACGCCGCAATCCCGGCGATCAGACCGCCGCCGCCCACCGGTACGAAAATCGCGTCCAGCGGCCCTGGGTGCTGGCGCAGGATTTCCATCGCCACGGTGCCCTGCCCGGCAATGGTGTGCGGATCATCGTAGGGGTGGATGTACACGTAGCCTTTTTCGTCGACCAGCTTGAGCGAGTAGGCCAAGGCTTCCGGGAAGGAATCACCGTGCAGCACCACTTTGCCGCCACGGGAGCGCACGCCTTCGACCTTGATCTCCGGGGTGGTCTTGGGCATCACGATGGTGGCCTTGACCCCCAGCACCTTGGCCGCCAGGGCCAGGCCCTGGGCATGGTTGCCGGCCGACGCGGTGACGACGCCGCGCGCACGTTCTTCGGCACTGAGCTGGGTCAGCTTGTTGTAGGCGCCGCGAATCTTGAACGAGAACACCGGCTGCAAGTCTTCGCGCTTGAGCCAAATCTTGTTACCCAGCCGCTCGGAGAGCTGGCGGGCAGTCTGCAAGGGGGTTTCCACGGCGATGTCGTAAACACGCGAGGTGAGGATTTTTTTGACGTAGTGTTCAAGCATCGGCAGGCATCTACTTCACGGGTTGGGCAGGGCCAAGGAGTCTAACCCAGCGTTTGGCCGGGCGACCACACGAATCCCGAGGTTTTGTTGGGTTATACTCGCCGCCCTCGTTAATTCCCCGCCCGTTCCGGAGCCCGCATGACCCAGGATCAACTCAAACAGGCAGTGGCCCAGGCCGCTGTCGATTTAATCCTTCCTAAGCTCGACGACAAGAGCATCGTCGGTGTCGGCACCGGTTCCACCGCCAACTGCTTCATCGACGCACTGGCCCAGCACAAGGGCGCGTTCGACGGCGCCGTGGCCAGTTCCGAAGCCACCGCCGCCCGCCTCAAGGGCCATGGCATTCCGGTGTACGAGCTCAACACCGTGAGCGACCTGGAGTTCTACGTCGACGGCGCCGATGAAAGCGACGAGCACCTGAACCTGATCAAAGGCGGCGGCGCGGCCCTGACCCGCGAGAAGATTGTCGCGGCCGTGGCCAAGACCTTCATTTGCATCGCCGACGCGAGCAAGCTGGTACCCGTGCTGGGCACGTTCCCACTGCCGGTGGAAGTCATCCCCATGGCCCGCAGCCATGTGGCCCGCGAGCTGGTGAAACTGGGCGGCGACCCGGTGTACCGCGAAGGTGTGTTGACCGACAACGGCAACATCATCCTCGACGTGTTCAATATGCAGATCACCAACCCGGTGGAGCTTGAGACGCAAATCAATGCCATCGTGGGCGTGGTCACCAACGGCCTGTTCGCGGCGCGCCCGGCGGATGTATTGCTGCTGGGCACCCCGGAAGGCGTGAAAACCCTCAAGGCCTGACCCTGTGGGAGCCGGGCTTGCCCGCGATGCAGACGACTCGGCGTATCAATGGATACCGAGGCGATGCCATCGCAGGCAAGCCAGCTACCACATGTGTTAGCGCTCGACTCTAGAGCGATGTAACAAAAACGCTACTTTTCGCAGCACTCCTCGCCAAAACCGTGCGCTCTGTCACGGCATCCCCTGCCCCGCCTGGTATCCAATCCGTTACAAATTACAGCCACGCGACCCACGCGTTTAACAATGCGCCAATTCGCAGCCGCCCATGGAATGAGGCGCGCATTGTGCAAAGGGTCTGGGCTTGAACGTCCCCCTCACCTCAAGGAAGACCTTGTGATAAAGCCCTTAGCCTTCGCCATCAGCGTTGCCGGTGCCCTGCTGTCCACGCCTACCCAGGCCTACGATTACGGCCAGCACGCCAACACCACCCTGGAAAAACTGATCAACGACTACCCTGGCCGATATCGAGGCACGGCAAATTTTGCCGGGGCAGCCGACTGGATGCAGAGCCAGATGGGCACGGCCTACAGCATCAGCCGCCAGGACTTCACCTGGAACAACGGCAGCCGGGCTTCGCAAAACGTGGTGGCCTCTGCCGCTGGTACCAAGGCCCAGTACGTGGTGATTGGCGCGCATTTCGACACTTACTTCGGCCGCCCGACCCTGCAAGGTCTGGATGACAACGGTTCCGGCGCCAGCGTGCTGACCGAGGTGGCGAAGAACCTCGGCGGCCTGTCACTGGAAAACGGCCTGCAGGTAGTGGGCTTCGGCGCCGAAGAAGAAGGCCTGCGTGGCTCCCGTGCCTTTGTCGACTCACTCAACACCAGCCAGCGCGCCAACATGCTCGCGATGATCAATCTCGACAGCCTGATCACTGGCGACATGATGTACGCCCACGCCGGCCAGAACAGCACCGCCAACCCGGCCTTGGCCTCCTTGCGCGAGCACACCTTCCAGATCGCCAGGGAATTGAACATCCCCTTATTCAGCAACCCCGGCCTGGACCCGCAGTACCCGAAGGGCACCGGCTGCTGCAGCGATGGTGAAGCGTTTGAACCGCTGAATATCCCGATCCTTTATATAGAGGCCACCAACTGGGAACTGGGCGACCTGGACGGCTACACCCAGACCGACAACCCGAAAATCCCCGGCGGCTCGACCTGGCACGACCCGAACGAAGACAACAAAGCCGTGCTGACCGATGCATTCGGCCAGGCGCGCATCGACCAGCGCCTGCGCGACTATTCACGCCTGCTCAGCCGCCTGGTGCTGGAACTGACCAACGCCGACCTGATGGCCTCGACCGCTTCTGGCGGTGCCGTTGCGCGCAATATGCAAGACAACCTGCAGCGCCAGCATCAGGCCCTGGTGCGCCTGCATGATCGCCGTTGGCTGACCCTGCAAGCGGCCAGCCGCGGGGTCGGCAGCTTCGATGGCGAGATCGGCGTGGATGGCGAATACAACCCGGACAGCGGCTTCGACACGGCCCCCAACCCCGAAGCCCGGCGCGTGGGCCTGCATGCCCTCGGCGACTACCAACTGACTTCAAGCCTGAATATCGGCGCCAGCCTCAGCTACCTCAATGGGCGCGACAAACTGGAGCATCGCGGCAAGCTCGACAGCGACACCTGGCAGGCAGCCGTCTATGCACTGCTCAACGATGGCGGGCCACGCTGGCTGGCCGGTGACCTGAGCGTGGGCCACACGCGCTTCGACTCCAAGCGCAACCTGGTCATCCAGGCCAATGGCGGGCCGATCCTGCTCAACCAGCAACTGACGGGCGATACCGATGCCCTGGCGTTGGGCGCACGGGTGCTGGGTGGCTATGACTTTGACTTTGGCGCGATCAAGAGCGGGCCGTTCGCCGGCCTGGACTACAGCCATTACCGCATCGACAAGTTCCACGAAAAGCAGAACCTGCGCACGGCCCTAGAGTACGAAGAGCAGTCTTTCGACTCCCTGGAAGCCAGCCTCGGCTGGCGCGTGCGCGGCGCTGTTGCCCTGCCCTATGGCCTGAACCTGATGCCCTACGGCGACATCGCCTGGGTCAAGGAATTGGCCGACGGCCGCCTGGACGACCTGCAACTCACCGCACGCGCCGATGGCCAGGCCCGCACCGCCAGGCTGGGCTCAGTGGATAAGAGCTTCGCTCGCGCACAACTGGGCAGCCAACTGGCGATCACCCCACAGTTGGGCGTGTTTGCCGAGGTCAATGGCCGCCTCGGGCATGCTGAAGGCAGCCAGACCGGTTATTCGCTGGGTGTGCAATGGATGTTCTGATCAGGGTTTCTTGAACACGTAAAACAGGTTGGGCTCGCTGACCATGTACAGCGTGCCGTCGTCATCCATGGCGATCCCTTCGGCCTGGGGCACGCGCTTGCTCAGGCCATGGCGCCCTTTAAGCAACGACAGACTGCTTAGAGGGCGACCATCAATATCCAGCTCCAAGACCAGGAACGACTCATCCGACAGCGCCAACAGATGGCCACTGCGCTCGTCGTATTGCAGGCTCGACAGGTCGCGCACAAACAGGCCGGCATCGCGCTTGGGGTTGTTGATCACATGTACCGAATAGGTTTTTTCCGGCTTGAAATGGGGAAACCCGTGCACCTCGTAGATCAGCATGGGGTCGCGTTCCTTGGCCACGAACAAGCGCTTGCCCACCGAGTCGTAGGCCAACCCTTCAAAGCCCTTGTTGCCGCCGACGTGCACGCCCAGGGTCATTTGCTCCGCATCGGCGGCGTCGAGGAACTTGGTGTCGTCGTCCACATGCACTTTGATCAAGCGCTGCTGGCGCTCATCGCTGATGACGTAGATGTTGTCGCTGATAAATTCCACCGCTTCGGCATCGCCAAAGCCCACCAGCGGAATGCGCCGCAGGATCTTGCCCGCCAGCGACAACTCGACCAGTTCGGCGTTTTTATTGGTGACAGTAAACAGGCTTTTGCGCACGGGGTCGTAGGTCAGGGCCGAGACATCGTCGTCGAGCCCTTCGATCACCTGGCCTTCGAGGGTGACACGGTAGTCCGCCAGGCCAATGGCGCGCTCATCCGCAGGCTGGTACCACACCTGCCAGTTGAACCAGGCGCGTTCGAACAGACGGAACTGCTGTGCCACCAGCCCGGCAGTGACCAGGGCGAGCAACAGCAGGATAAAAACAGCAGGTTTAGGGCGGGCAAGTCGACGCATCGGGGCGGGCTCAGAGAAAAAACTGGCGAATAGATATCAAGGTCACCTGAATTTAAACTTAAACGCACCGGACTGCCTGGCGAATGCCGTTTATAAAGAAAAGTCTGACGTAATTCGTCAGTTATTTCTGCTTTTCAAAACGATAGAACAGGTTTGGCTCACTGACCATGTACAGGTTGCCACTCTCGTCCATGGTCACGCCTTCGGCACGAGGGATCGTGTCTTTCAGGCCATTGAAGCCGCCAAGCAAGGTCATGAAGCTGACTTGCTCGCCCGTTTCATCCAGTTCCAGCAGCAGGTGGGAATCGGCGGACAGCACCAGCAAATGCCCGGTACGTGGGTCGATGGACAGGGCCGACAGGTTGCGCACATCCAGTTCGGTGCTGGCCAGTTTTTGCTTGTCGCCGGTCAGCGTATTGCCATCGCTTTTCCAGGTGAACAGGGCCGGGGGACGTTCTTCGCCCAGCACCAACTGCTGGTTGCGCTTGTCCCAGGTGACGGCTTCAAAGGCTTTGTTCTGATCTTTGGACGGGCCCAGGTCATAACTGAGGAAATCGGCCTTGTTCAGCGCCGTAGTGCCGGCGTCGACCTTGACCACGGTCAGGCTGTGATCGCGTTCATCGACCACCGCCATCAAGCCGTTTTCCATCACTGCCACGCCTTCCGGATTGTTCCAACCGTTGAGCGGCATTTTGCGCAACACATCGCCTTGCAGGCTCAGTTCGACCAGGAAGGGGTTCTTGCCCATCACTGAAAACAGGGTTTTGGTCTGCGGGTTATAGGACAGGTCTGATGCCTCGTCCTTCTCCATACCGGGCAGCAACTTGGCGTCGATCACCGCGTGATAGTCCGGCAGCCACACACTTTCCCGGCGTTCGGCCGAACTCTCGAAACGCTCCAGCACCCACAGCAGGCCGCGATCATCCCAGTGCATGGCCCAGGCGATGCCATACAAAATGGCACCAGCCAAAAATACCCAGGAATACCAGCGCATGGACAAGCGAGAGCGAAGCGAGGTTTTCGAAGTGGGCAGAGGCACGACCATTGAGCGCTTTTCCGGAAAGTCAGCTGTAGGGGATAGCACAGGATTCAAGGACCCGCGCGCAAGAGCAGGGAATTATCCGGATAGTGTGTGAAAAAAATGCAAAACGCTGGATCCTGCAGATGTACACAAACAACTGTGGGAGCGGGCTTGCCCGCGATTAAGGGCGTTCAGTCAACTATTCAGTGACTGTCACACCGCCATCGCGGGCAAGCCCGCTCCCACAGTTTGATCGCAGTTTGGCAGTGATTTAGCGCACAACGCTTTCGAAGCGATTGACACCCGCCAGCTCCAACATCACTTCATCCCCCACATTCAACGGGCCAACGCCCGCCGGGGTGCCGGTCAGGATCACGTCGCCCGCTTGGAGGGAGAAGCAACCCGCCATGTACTGAATCATCGGCACAATCGGGTTAAGCATCTGCGCGCTGTTGCCGTCCTGGCGCAATTCGCCGTTGATGCTCAGGCGAATGCCGATATCGGTCACGTCCGCAAAGGTACTGCTGACCACGAAGGGGGCAATCACCGCCGCGCCATCGAAAGACTTGGCGATTTCCCACGGCAAGCCCTTGGCTTTGAGCTCGGCCTGTTTGTCGCGCAGGGTCAGGTCCAGGGCCGGAGCGAAGCCGGAGATGGCGTCCAGCACTTCTTCCCGGCTCGGCTTGGCGGACAAAGGCTTGCCGATCAATACGGCGATTTCCGCTTCGTAGTGCACCGAACCACGCTCGGTCGGAATGGCAAAGCCACCTTCCAACGGCACCACGCAGCTGCCCGGCTTGATGAACAGCAGCGGCTCGGTGGGTACCGGGTTGTCCAGTTCCTTGGCGTGTTCGGCGTAGTTACGCCCGATGCACACCACTTTACCCACCGGGAAGTGGATGTTGGTGCCGTCGACATACTTGTGCTGGTAGCTCATGGAACGACTCCTTCAGGTGCGGTTAAACAGCGAAGATCTTGCCGGGGTTCATGATCCCGTTAGGGTCGAACACGGCTTTGACGGCCTTCATGTATTCGATTTCAACCGGTGAACGGCTGTAGGTCAGGTAATCGCGCTTGGTCATGCCCACGCCGTGTTCGGCGGAGATCGAGCCGTTGTACTTGGCGACGGTCTCGAATACCCACTTGTTAACGGTGGCGCACTTGGCGAAAAACTCATCCTTGCTCAGGTTTTCCGGCTTGAGGATGTTCAGGTGCAGGTTGCCGTCGCCGATATGGCCGAACCAGACAATTTCGAAGTCCGGGTAGTGTTCGCCGACGATCGCGTCAATTTCGCTCAGGAACGCTGGCACTTTCGAGACAGTCACCGAGATATCGTTCTTGTACGGCGTCCAGTGGGAAATGGTTTCGGAGATGTACTCGCGCAGCTTCCACAGGTTGTGCAGTTGGGTTTCGCTCTGGCTCATCACGCCATCCAGCACCCAGCCCTGCTCCACGCAATGTTCGAAAGTTTCCAGAGCGTGGTTGGCGACTTCTTCGGTGGTGGCTTCAAATTCCAGCAACGCGTAGAACGGGCACTCGGTTTCGAACGGCGCCGGCACGTCGCCACGGCCAAGGACTTTGGCCAGGGCTTTGTCCGAGAAGAATTCGAAGGCGGTCAGGTCCAGCTTGCTCTGGAAGGCATGCAGCACCGGCATGATCGAGTCGAAATCAGTCGTGCCGAGCACCATTGCCGTGAGGTTCTTTGGCGCACGGTCCAGGCGCATGGTGGCTTCGACCACAAAGCCCAGGGTGCCCTCGGCGCCGATAAACAGCTGGCGCATGTCGTAGCCGGTGGCGTTTTTGATCAGGTCGCGGTTCAGTTCCAGCACATCGCCTTTGCCGGTGACGACCTTCATGCCGGCCACCCAGTTGCGGGTCATACCGTAGCGAATTACTTTGATCCCGCCGGCATTGGTGCCGATATTGCCGCCAATCTGGCTGGAACCGGACGAGGCGAAGTCCACCGGATAATACAGGCCGTTTTCTTCAGCGACGTTCTGCAGTTGCTTGGTCACCACACCCGGCTGGCACACGGCGGTGCGGTCGGTGAGGTTCACGTCGAGGATCTGGTTCATATAGTCGAACGACACCACCACTTCGCCATTGGCGGCAACGGCAGCAGCCGACAGACCGGTGCGCCCGCCCGAGGGCACCAGCGCCACCTTGTGCTCATTGGCCCACCGCACGATGGCCTGTACCTGCTCGGTGGTCTTGGGGAACACGATGGCGCTAGGTGCGGGAGCGAAGTGCTTGGTCCAATCCTTGCCGTAAGCCTCCAGGGAGTCGGCATCGGTCAGCACTTTGCCGGGCTCAACCAGGGTCTTTAGCTCATCAATCAGGGCAGGATGGGTCATCGACAGAACTCTCGAACAATTCATGGTCATCCTGAGAACGCTTCACGTCGCAGGAATAGGTGTTTAGCGGGGTGCGTATGCTAGCATACCGCCCCCGCAGGACAGACCCAAAGGGCGTTTCTGCGGTGACGGCTTTCCTGCCGTCCGGGTCAGCTTGCGCTGCTCGACTCCCTGCCAATTTTCTCCGGGATACAGGTTTACGCAGATGAGCAAGACTTCTCTCGATAAGAGCAAGATCAAGTTCCTTCTTCTGGAAGGCGTCCACCCATCGGCTGTCGACGTTCTGAAAGCCGCCGGGTACACCAGCATTGAGTACATCACCAGTTCTCTGCCGGAAGCCCAGCTCAAGGAAAAGATCGCCGACGCGCACTTTATCGGCATTCGCTCCCGCACTCAGCTGACCGAAGAGATCTTCGACCACGCCAAAAAACTCGTGGCTGTCGGCTGTTTCTGCATCGGCACCAACCAGGTCGACCTCAATGCAGCGCGCGAGCGCGGCATCGCGGTGTTCAATGCACCGTACTCCAACACCCGTTCCGTAGCGGAGCTGGTGCTGGCCGAGGCCATCCTGCTGCTGCGCGGTATCCCTGAGAAGAACGCTTCCTGCCACCGTGGCGGCTGGATCAAGAGCGCGGCCAACTCCTTCGAAATCCGCGGCAAGAAGCTGGGCATCGTCGGCTACGGCTCGATCGGCACGCAACTGTCGGTGTTGGCTGAAGGCCTGGGCATGCAGGTGTTCTTCTACGACACCCTGACCAAGCTGCCATTGGGCAACGCCACCCAAGTGGCCAGCCTGACCGAGCTGCTGGGCATGTCCGACATCGTCACCCTGCACGTTCCGGAAACGGCCGAGACTCAGTGGATGATCGGTGAGAAGGAAATCCGCGCGATCAAGAAAGGCGGGATCCTGATCAACGCCGCTCGCGGCACCGTGGTCGAGCTGGATGCCCTGGCCGACGCGATCAAGGACAAGCACCTGATCGGCGCTGCCATCGACGTGTTCCCGGTGGAGCCGCGCTCCAACGATGACATCTTCGAAAGCCCGCTGCGTGGCCTGGACAACGTGATCCTGACCCCGCACATCGGCGGCTCCACCGCTGAAGCCCAAGCCAACATCGGCCTGGAAGTCTCGGAAAAACTGGTCAAGTACAGCGACAACGGTACCTCGGTATCGTCGGTCAACTTCCCGGAAGTGGCCCTGCCGGCTCACCCGGGCAAGCACCGTCTGCTGCACATCCACCAGAACATCCCTGGCGTGATGATGGAGATCAACAAGGTCTTCGCCGAAAACGGCATCAACATCTCCGGTCAGTTCCTGCAGACCAACGAGAAGGTCGGCTACGTGGTAATCGACGTCGACGCCGAGTACTCGGACCTGGCGCAAGAGAAGCTGCAGCACATCAACGGCACTATTCGTAGCCGCGTGTTGTTCTAAGGCTTCAAGCGCTGGATAAAAAATGGGAGACCCGCAGGGGTCTCCCATTTTTTTGCCCGAATAACGCTTATTTGACGTTAACGGTGATCACTTTCGAGGCGACTGTGGGTTCGAACTGGCGATGCACGTTGTCGCCGGCCACCAATTGCAGGGTGTGCTTGCCTGGCGTCAGGGTCAGCTCGGTTTCGGTCTGCGCCTTGCCGAAGTGAATCGAAGTAGGCGTGGCCGGGATCGCCTCATTGGCGTTGAGCGACTCCACCTTCTGGTCTACCAACAGGTGGTGGTGCCCGGCGTTAGGCACTTGTTTGTCGATCGGTTCCAGGTCCAGCTTCTTGACGCCGAATTTGACGGTGAAGGTTTTATCAACGGTGGCGCCATCTTTCGGCGAGACGATGAACACTTCGGCACCTTCAGGCGCAGGTGTACGAGGAAGGTCTGCGGCACTGGCCAACATCGAGGTACCCAGCAAAAGGCTGGCAATCGTTGCACGGGACAAAAGGGCTTTCATTCGCTTCTCCAGTTTTTCGGTGAAATCTGTAGGGTTATGACAACTTCGCGATAAATTGCGGTCCAAGGCACCCGACACCATAACAAAACGTTGCTGAACGGCGCCTCGCCTGTACGAATTCTTTAGGAGTGACCATGCGCTTTTCGCCTGGCCTGTTGCTGTTGCTTCCTCTTCTGAGCCCCTTGGCTCATGCCGAACTGATTGACGACGTCAACGATCGCGGTGAACTGCGCATCGCCCTGGAAGCCAACACCCCGCCGTACAATTTCAAAGAGGGCGACAAACTCGCCGGCTTTGAAGTGGAGCTGGGTGAACTGCTGGCCAAGGAGATGGAGGTGCGCTCCTCGTTTATTACCACCGATAACGCGGACCTGCTGTCCGGTGTGGAAACCGGCAAGTACGACGTGGCCATTAACCATATGGCTATGACTGCCGAGCTTGAGGATCGTTTCGATTTCAGTGAGCCTTACCACCAGAAGCCGGCATTGGCGATCCCGTTCCAGAAGGGCAACCCGGCGTTCAAGACCAGTTTGAACGGGGCGTTGAAGCGGGTTAAGGACGATGGCCGGTTGAAGGCGCTGGCGCAGAAATGGCTCAAGGTGCAATAAATGTGGGAGCTGGCAAGCCAGCTCCCACACTTGATCTGTTTAAGCTTCTTAAAGCTGCGTGAGGGCCGCCGCCGCCTCAGGCAACTGCAACTCACTGAACACCTGCACACCATGGCGTTTGAGCAGCGCCGCCGTGACGCCTTCGCCACTGACCTTCACCCCGCTGAAGGTGCCGTCATGGGTCAACAGATTGCCGCAGGATGGGCTGTTGGCCTTGAGAATGGCGATGCGGATGTGATGGCGTTGCACCAGCGCCAAGGCTTGGCGGGCACCGTCGAGAAAGGCGCTGGTGAAGTCTTCGCCCTCGGCCGTCAGCACCTGGGCGCGGCCTTCCCACACGTCGATGCCCTGCCCGCCTGGGATTTCGGCCGATGGCCGCGGTGTGGGCAAGCCGCCCGCCACTTCCGGGCAGATGGCAACCACGCGGCCTTCAGCTTGCCACGCTGCCAGTGGGTCGAATGGGCCGCTGGCCCCGCCGTCATAGCGCACCTTGTGCCCGAGCAGGCAGCGGCTGACCAGAATCTTTTCCATGTTTAAAACGGCTCGTTGCCCCGCCGGCGAAACCAGCCCGTCAAGGACAGGCGTTCGCGCGTAGCGGGCAGGACTTCGTGAGGCACCTCGCCCGACAGGAATACCACCAGGCAACCCCCGGTGGGCACCACGTCGTATTCGACACCGCCCTTGAGGTACATGCGCAGTTGGCCGCCATGCTCGGGCAGCCAGGCGTCATTCAAGTAGATCACCGCCGAGACCATGCGCCGGTCATCGTCGCGAAAACGGTCTACATGCTTGAGGTAAAACGCGCCCGGCGGGTACATCGCGAAGTGGCTTTCGAAATCTTCCAGGCCCAGGAACAGGCTGCGATTCATCGCCAGGCGCAGGCCGTCCATCACGCCCATGTAGGTGTCGCAGATAGGCGCGTCCCCCTCCTCCAACCACTGGATATGGTCGCCGCGAATGCCTTCGCGAATCTCCTGGGCCGGCCCACGCCCTACCGCTGCGGGCGCCAGTTCACCCTGCGCCGCACGTTTACGGCACTCAGCCGCCAGCTCCAGGGTCAGAGCCTGGGGCAGGAAGCCATTTTGCTGCGACCAGCCTTTTTCGGCCAAGTCGTCGACGATGCGTTGCAGCAGCGGGTGATCGAGGGGTATTTGCATGGCGCGCATAGTATCCATACGCCTGAAAATCCGACAGCGCCGTTGAGCGTCTGAATGCACTTTAGTCAGGTGACCGATAGGACTTCTCGACAAATCCTACGCCCGACACGGACAATAGTGGCCGACTGACAGGAGTCCTTATGCGTCGTTTGTTTTTTTCTGTGTTGATGTTCTGCGTTTTGCCCGCCTGGGCAGACGGCCATGACCAGTTGTACAAGGTCGCCGGCTGGGCCGAACAACGTGCGCACTTCAATGACGCCCTCAGTGCCGCCCAGCAGCGCTACCGCAATAGCCTGCCGCCGGTGGTGTACCAGGCGCTGGTGGACAACAGCAATAAACGCTTTGCCGCCCAGGCCATGGACCAGCGTGCCGAGGCGCAACTGCGCAAGCACTTGCCCGACCCGAAACCTGCCCTGGCGTTTTTCCAGTCGCCCCTGGGCCGCAAGATCGTCGCCGCTGAGTTGCTGGCCACGCGCCGCGATCAACTGGCGAAAAACGCACAGGGCCTGCCCAAACTCGAAGCCGATGCCACCCGCAGCCTGATCATCGGCCACCTGGCCCAGGCCCTGCCCGCCCGCGAGGCCGGTGCCGAGGTCAGCCTGGCGATTGCAGGCGTGGCGGCCGACAGCTTGAGCCAGATGATCCCCGGCCTGCTCGGCGGTGGCCAGGCGCAAGGAATGTTGAATGGCCAGCGCGAGCGGTTGATGCAGCAGATCGACAAGGATTTGAACAATACCTTGCTGTATGTCTATCGGGATTTGTCCGACCCTGAGCTGGAAGAGTTCGCCACCTTTGCCGAGTCGCCGGAGGGTAAGGCGTATTACCAGGCTGCCCTGGCGGCCATTCGCGCAGGGCTGGCTGTCGGCCAAAGCACCTCAAGCCTGACGCAGTAAACCCTGTGGGAGCTGGCCTGCGATTGCGATCTGTCAATGACACCGCTATCGCAGGCAAGCCAGCTCCCACATTTGAACCGCGTTATTTCAGGTGATCCGTGAGGAAGTTAAAATATGCTTCGCGAATCTGCGGAATTTCATTGGCCAAGTGATGCCGACCCCGCTTGAGCATCAACACCTCAGGCCGGTCGAACTTACCCCGCAACACCTGCAAATTGTGCTGCCAGTCCACCGTCGTATCTTCCTCACCCTGCACGATCACCGGGCGCCGGGGGCTGCGTGGTGCGGCTTCGATGCGTTTGATCCAGCGCGCCAGCGACCCCACCCAGGCGGTAGGCAGCTGGCGAGGCTGTAGCGGGTCGGCTTCCAGGAACGGCTTGAACGCAGGGTCGTTGGAGTTATCGCTGAAACGCCGGGCGATGCCTTTGACGAACGGGCGCAGCAGGTAATAGCTGACCTGGGACCAACCCCAGGCACGCGGCCGCACCAACGGCGACAAGAGAAAGGTCTTGCCCTGGGCCGGGCTTTGGGCGCCGTGGTTGAGCAGGTGGTCCACCACGATAGCGCCGCCGGTGCTTTGCCCGAACAGGTGCCAGGGTTGCGGCAATTGCAGCGCCTTGGCCTCGACGAACAACGCCTGCACTACGCTCTGGTACACCGCAAAGTCATCAATGCTGGCGCGCGCGCCGCTGGACAAGCCATGGCCAGGCAGGTCGCAGGCGATCACCACGAAGCCCTGGTCCAACGCCCAATCCACCACATGGCGATACAGCCCCATGTGATCGTAGAAACCGTGGAACAGGAACATGGTCGCGACCGGCGCTGGCGGCCACCAGACCTGGGCCACCACCTCGAACCCATCCACCTGCAAGCGCCCCAGGCGGCTCACCGCCGGCACCTGGCGTGCGGCCAGGTCGAGCCCGTAGAAACGCTGGTAAACCCTCGCCTCGGCTGACAGCGGCTGCGCATCCACCAGGGGGCGCAAGCTTTCGCGCAGATGATCAGGGTCAAAGGTGACGGGCATAAAGGCTTCCAGACTTGCGGTGAAGATGAATATCGAGCTGCGATATTCATCTGTCAGGACAAGCATGGCAAGCTACGCGACCTGCGAGGATACATCCAATGCGACCGCCCTACCGTAACGCCCTGTTCGCCAGCCTGATCCTGGTTATCTGCGCCGGGGTGCTGTGGGCGGCCTATGACTGGTTCCAAGGCCGCTACCTGCGTGCCTTCAGCGAACACACCGCGGTATTTTCCGGCGATGCGCTGCAACTGCCCGCCGTCCTCAGTGGCCCGGGCCCGATTCGCCTGGTGCACTTCTGGGACCCGGCCTGCCCGTGCAATGTCGGTAACCAGCAGCACCTGGACGAGTTGATCGAGCAGTACGCGCCCCAAGGGGTGGAGTTCTATGCCCTGCAAAAACCCGGCAGCCACGGCCAGTTGCCCGAGAACCTGCGCCACATGAAAGTCCTCGATGCCCTGCCCGGCGCGGACCAGATCCCCGCCAGCCCGGCCGTGGGCATTTGGGATCGCACCGGCAAGCTGGCGTATTTCGGCCCCTACAGCGAAGGCCTGACGTGCAACGCCAGCAACAGCTTTATCGAGCCGATCCTCAAGGCGCTTGGAACCGGACACGAAGTGAATGCCACTCACACCCTCGCGGTAGGCTGCTATTGTTCGTGGCCTAAGGATCTGTAGCCCGTCCACTTTGGTAAGGAATGTTCATGAAGCGCGTCCTGCAGGTTTTTGCGGTGCTGATTGTGCTGGTCGCCCTGGGCGCCGGTTGGTACGTCTACAGCAAACAACCCACGCGCCAGGGCACGGTGACGCTGGCGCACCTGCAAGGTTCGGTCACGGTGCGCTACGACGACCGTGGCGTACCGCATATACGCGCCGAAAACGAAGCCGACCTGTACCGCGCCCTGGGCTATGTGCATGCCCAGGACCGCCTGTTCCAGATGGAGATCATGCGGCGCCTGGCCCGTGGCGAACTGGCCGAGGTGCTGGGGCCCAAGCTGCTGGAGACCGACAAACTGTTTCGCAGCCTGCGCATTCGCGAGCGCGCCTTGAGCTATGTGGAGCACATGGACCCTGGCTCAGCCTCGTCCAAGGCCCTGCAAGCCTACCTGGACGGGATCAACCAGTATCAGGACAGCCACGCCAGCCCCATGGAATTCGATGTGCTGGGCATCGCCAAGCGCCCGTTTACCGCCGAAGACAGCATCAGCGTCGCCGGGTACATGGCCTACAGCTTTGCCGCAGCCTTTCGCACCGAGCCGGTACTGACCTATGTGCGCGACCGACTGGGCAGCGCCTACTTGAACGTCTTCGATCTCGACTGGCAACCCAAGGGCGCTCTCAACCTGGCGGCCAGCGATTGGCAGACCCTTGGCGCCATCGCCGCCCTGAGCGAACAGGCCCTGGCCGACAACGGCCTGCCGCAGTTCGAAGGCAGCAATGCCTGGGCCGTCAGCGGCAGCCATACCCAAAGCGGCAAACCGTTGCTGGCGGGTGACCCTCATATCCGTTTCTCGGTGCCTTCGGTCTGGTACGAGGCGCAGCTGTCGGCGCCAGGCTTCGAGTTGTACGGCTACCACAACGCGCTGGTACCGGTGGCGTTCCTGGGGCACAACCTGGACTTCGGCTGGAGCCTGACCATGTTCCAGAATGACGATCTCGACCTGATCGCCGAAAAGGTCAATCCGGACAACCCCAACCAGGTCTGGTATCACGGCCAATGGGTGGACATGAGCAGCAGCGAGCAGCAGATCCAGGTCAAGGGCCAGGCGCCGGTGACCCTCACCCTGCGCCGCTCGCCCCACGGCCCGATCATCAACGACGTGCTCGGTGATAACGCCGGCAGCACACCGATTGCCATGTGGTGGGCGTTCCTGGACAGTGAAAACCCGATCCTCGATGGTTTCTATCAGCTCAACCGTGCCGACACCCTGCCCAAGGCACGTGCCGCAGCCGCCAAGGTTTCGGCGCCAGGCCTGAACATCGTGTGGGCCAATGCCAAGGGCGATATCGGTTGGTGGGCAGCGGCGCAGTTGCCGATCCGCCCGGCCGGCGTTAACCCTGCGTTCATCCTCGACGGCAGTACTACCCAGGCCGACAAGCTGGGTTTCTACCCCTTCAGTGCCAACCCCCAGGAAGAAAATCCGTCGCGCGGCTATGTGGTGTCCGCCAATGCCCAGCCGGCATCGCCCACCGGCATGCCGATTCCCGGCTATTACAACCTGGCTGACCGCGGCCAGCAGTTGAACGCGCAGTTGAGCGACCCAAGCGTGAAGTGGGATGTGACCAACAGCCAGGCCCTGCAACTGGGCACCACCACCGCCTACGGCCCACGCCTGCTGGCGCCGCTGTTGCCGGTGCTGCGCGAGGTGGCCAAGGACCCGGCGCAACTCAAACTGGTGGAACAGCTTGCCAACTGGAAGGGTGACTACCCGCTGGACTCCACCAGTGCCACGCTGTTCAACCAGTTGCTGTTCAACCTTAGCGACGCGACCTTTCACCCCAAACTCGGCGATGCCTTGTTCAAGACCCTGCTCGGCACCCGCGTGATCGACGCCGCCTTGCCACGCCTGGCCGCATCGGCAGACTCACCCTGGTGGAACGGCAATCGGGCCGACACCGTCAAGCTCGCCTGGGACAACAGCCTGACCCACCTCAAGGCGACGTTCGGCGATGACCCGGCGCAGTGGCAGTGGGGCAAGGCGCACACCCTGACCCACGGTCACCCGCTGGGCCTGCAAAAACCGCTGGATAAAATCTTCAACGTCGGCCCGTTCCCGGCACCGGGCAGCCATGAGGTTCCGAACAACCAGACCTCTCCGATTGGCCCAGCACCGTGGCCGGTAACCTACGGCCCGTCGACACGACGCCTGATCGACTTCGCCGACCCGGCCCACGCCCTCACCATCAACCCGGTGGGGCAAAGCGGTGTGCCCTTTGATACGCACTATGGCGACCAGGCGCAGAGCTATATCGAGGGCAGGTATGAGCAGGCGCACTTCAGTGAGGAGGAAGTGACGGCCAATACCCGCGGCACCTTGAAACTGCTGCCCGCCCGATGATCGTTCCCACGCTCCGCGTGGGAATGCAGCCATGGACGCTCCGCGTCCGCCCTCAGAAGCGGGACGCAGAGCGTCCCAAGAGGCGTTACCACGCAGAGCGTGGGAACGATCACGCACGCTCAAACCGGCGCTGCAAAGTTAAGCCTGAACTGTTGCGGCGTGACGCCCAGCCGGCGGTTGAACACACTGCGCATATGCTGGGCGTCGCGAAAGCCACATTGATAGGCCACGGTCTTAAGCGGTGCGTGGCTGCTTTCAAGCATCACCCGCGCCGCATCCACGCGCGCCCTCTCGACAAATTCCGCTGGCGTAATCCGCGCTTCACGGGCAAACACCCGGGAGAAATTGCGCGCACTCATATTGGCCGCCTTGGCCAGGTCGGCAATGGTCAAGTCTCCCGTCAGGTTGGCCAGCACGTACAGCTGCACCAGCGCCACCGCCGAAGTGGTTTCGGCATGGGGCGTGAGGAACGGACTGAACTGAGATTGCCCGCCCGAGCGCTGGGTGAACACCACCAGGCGCTTGGCCACGCTCAGGGCCACTTCCGGGCCGTGATCCTGGGCCAGCAAGTACAACGACAGGTCGATACCTGCCGTGACCCCGGCGGAGGTGTAGAGCTTGCCGTCCTGCACATAGAGGCGGTCGGCTTCGACCTGGGCCGAGGGACACAGGCGCGCCAGGCTGGCGGCATCGTTCCAATGGGTCGTGACGGTCTTGCCGTCCAGCAAGCCTGCACGGGCCAGCATGAAGGCGCCATTGCAGATCGAACCAAAGCGCTGCGCCTTCGCGGCGGCCGCGCGCAGCCAAGCGTCAAACTCGAAGCCGAAATCCTCGAAGGGTAACTGCGGGCCACCGGCGACCAGCAACAGGTCATAGGGTTGCCGGGCATCGCTGTAGTGCTTGTGGGCCTGCAATGACAAACCGTTGGAGGCCGCCATGGCGCCGTGGCCAAAGCCGAGTACTTCCAGCCGATAGTGATCCTCGGGCGCCAGGAAGCGGTTGGCCTCGCAGAACACATCCATCGGCCCGGTCACGTCCAGCGACTGGACACCGGGGAAGATCAGGATGGCGACGGTTTTGCCCATGGTCACAAACACCTTTTTCCAACTGGATAAACGCGACCCCCTTGTGGGAGCTGGCTTGCCTGCGATGCAGACGACTCGGTACCTCAGGTACACCGAGGTGATGCTATCGCAGGCAAGCCAGCTCCCACAGGGGATCACCTACATGCTTGGCACGATGTGGCGGCACATTGGCCGGGATCGCCTCCCTGTGGCGATAGCCGCTTCAGGGTCATGGGACCAGACTGGAATCTTTCCAGAGGAGATCCACCATGAGCACCACCATAGCCGGTATCCAGATCCCTGACAGCGCCTTGGCCAGAGCCACCACCGAATACATCCGTGACGTCGAATCGGACCTGCTCTACCACCATTCGCGCCGCGTCTTCCTGTTCGGCGCCTTGAGCGGTGAGCGCAAGCAATTGGCCTACGACCCAGAATTGCTCTACGTCGGCGCGATGTTCCATGACCTGGGGCTGGTGGAAGGCCACCGCAGTGACGACGAGCGCTTCGAAGTGGACGGCGCCAACGCCGCCGCCGCATTTCTCAAGCCCTATGGGTTGAGCGATGACGATATCGAACAAGTGTGGTTGTCCATCGCCCTGCACACCACGCCGGGCGTGCCGAAACACTTGCGTCCCACCGTAGCGCTGGTGACCGCCGGGGTGGAGATGGACGTGCTGGGCATGGACTACGCCGCGTTCAGCAGCGCGCAGCGCGAAGCGGTGGTGCACGCGCATCCACGGGGTGAAGGGTTCAAGGAGTGCATCATCTGCGCGTTCGCCGACGGCTTGCGCCATCGCCCGCAGACCACGTTTGGCAATGTTAAGACCGACGTGCTGGTGGACCAGGAGCCGGGGTTCACGCCGATGAATTTTGTGCAGGTGATCCGCACGTCGCCTTGGGCGATGTAATCAACCTGAAATGCAATCAAATGTGGGAGCGGGCTTGCTCGCGAATGCGGTGGATCAGTCGAGACATCTGGTGACTGATACTCTGCATTCGCGAGCAAGCCCGCTCCCACATTTTGATCCGGTTTCTTCAGGCAGGCCTGATTAGACCGGTGCTGGCGCCCGGCGCTTGTCCGGCTGCTGCCAGCCATCCGCCGCGGCTTCTTCAATCGCTTGCTGAATAGCCTTCTTGCGATGCTCTTCGGCCCGACGGCTGAAGAACCACACCAGGAAGGTCACCAGCGACACCGCCAACAGAATCAGGCTCGCCACGGCGTTGATCTCGGGTTTAACCCCCAGACGCACCGCCGAGAACACTTCCATCGGCAAGGTGGTGGAACCAGGGCCCGACACGAAGCTGGCCAGTACCAGGTCGTCCAGCGATAGCGCGAACGACATCATGCCGCCCGCTGCCAGCGATGGCGCGATCATTGGGATGGTGATCAGGAAGAACACCTTCCATGGCCGTGCGCCCAAGTCCATCGCCGCTTCTTCGATCGACAGGTCCAGCTCACGCAAGCGCGCCGACACCACCACCGCCACATACGCCGCACAGAAGGTGGTGTGGGCGATCCAGATGGTGACGATGCCACGTTCCTGGGGCCAGCCGATCATCTGTGCCATGGCCACGAACAGCAGCAACAACGACAGACCGGTGATCACTTCGGGCATCACCAACGGTGCCGTCACCAGGCCACCGAACAGCGTGCGGCCCTTGAACTGGCTGATGCGCGTCAGCACGAAGGCCGCCAGGGTACCCAACGCTACAGCCGCCACCGCCGTGTAACAGGCAATTTCCAAGGAGCGGGCCACCGAGCCCATCAACTGGGTATTGTCCAACAGGCCCACGTACCACTTGATCGACCAACCGCCCCACACTGTTACCAGCTTGGATTCGTTGAACGAGTAGATCACCAGGATCAACATTGGCAGGTAGATGAACAACAAGCCTGCGACCAGCATGAAGCTGGAGAAACGAAAGCGCTTCATATCTTGCCCTCCAGCTCTTTGGCCTGGCTGCGGTTGAACAGAATGATCGGCACGATCAGGATCGCCAGCATCACCACCGCCAGGGCAGACGCCACCGGCCAGTCACGGTTGTTGAAGAACTCTTGCCACAACACCTTACCGATCATCAGGGTTTCCGGGCCGCCGAGCAGTTCAGGAATCACGAACTCGCCCACCACCGGGATAAACACCAGCATGCAACCGGCGATGATGCCGTTCTTGGACAGCGGCACGGTGATTTTCCAGAAGCTGTTGAAGGTACTCGAACCGAGGTCCGAAGCAGCTTCCAGCAGGCTCTGGTCGTGCTTCACCAGGTTGGCGTACAGGGGCAGGATCATGAACGGCAGGTACGAATAGACCACGCCGATGTACACCGCGATGTTGGTGTTGAGGATCTGCAGCGGCTCGTTGATCAAGCCCATGGACATCAGGAAGCCATTGAGCAGGCCGTTGTTGCTGAGGATGCCCATCCACGCATACACCCGGATCAGGATCGCGGTCCAGGTGGGCATCATGATCAGCAGCACCAGCACGGTCTGCATCTCTTTGCGCGCGGTGGCAATGGCGTAGGCCATCGGGTAGCCGATCAGCAGGCACAGCAGCGTGCTGAAAAACGCCATCTTCAGCGAGCCCAGGTAGGCGGCGATGTACAACTCGTCGCCCGCCAGCAAGCTGTAGTTGGCCAGGTTCAGCACCACCTCCAGCTTTTGCTCAACGTAGGTATAGATCTCGGTATAGGGCGGGATCGCCACATCGGCTTCGGCAAAGCTGATTTTCAGCACGATGAAAAACGGCAGTGCGAAAAACAGGAACAGCCAGAGGAAAGGAATCCCGATGACCACCTGCTTGCCATTGGGCACGATGCGATCCAAGCGCCGCTTGAATTTCTTCATGTTCATGAGCGAAGTACCACGCCGCTGTCGTCTTCCCACCACACGTACACCTGGTCACCCCAGGTTGGGCGCTGGCCACGGCGTTCGGCGTTGGCGACGAAAGACTGCACCAGCTTGCCGCTCGGCAGCTCCACGTAGAACACCGAGTGGCCGCCCAGGTAGGCGATGTCGTGCACCTTGCCGCTGGACCAGTTGTGCTCGCAGGTTGGCATTTCAGTGGTCACCAGCAGCTTTTCCGGGCGAATCGCGTAGGTCACCGACTTGTCTTCCACCGAGGTGGCGATGCCGTAGCCCACGTAGATGTCGCGGTCCAGGTCCGGGCACTTGAGCACCGCGTGGCCTTCAGCGTCGTCCACCACTTGGGTGTCGAAAATGTTGACGTTGCCAATGAACTCGCACACCAGGCGGCTGGTGGGCGTTTCGTAGATATCGATGGGGCTGCCGATCTGGGCGATCCAGCCCAGGTGCATGATCGCGATGCGTTCGGCCATGGTCATGGCCTCTTCCTGGTCGTGGGTCACCATCACGCAGGTCACGCCGACGCGCTCGATGATTTCCACCAACTCCAGTTGCATCTGCGAGCGCAGCTTCTTGTCCAGGGCGCCCATCGGCTCATCGAGCAGCAGCAGTTTCGGGCGCTTGGCCAGGGAGCGGGCCAAGGCCACACGCTGGCGCTGGCCGCCGGACAATTGGTGCGGCTTGCGCTTGGCGTACTGGCTCATCTGCACCAGCTTGAGCATCTCGGCCACGCGTGCGTCGACTTCAGCCTTGGGGATCTTGTCCTGTTGCAAGCCGAAGGCGATGTTCTGCGCCACGGTCATGTGCGGGAACAAGGCGTAGGACTGGAACATCATGTTGATCGGCCGCTCGTAGGGCGGCATGTCGGTGATGTCCACACCGTCGAGGTAGATGCGACCTTCGGTTGGGCGCTCGAAACCTGCAAGCATGCGCAGCAAGGTGGATTTGCCCGAACCCGAACCGCCGAGCAAGGCGAAGATCTCGCCTTTCTTGATTTCCAGGGACACATCGTCCACGGCAATCGTCTCGTCGAACTTCTTCGTGACCCGGTCGATTTTGACCAGCACCTTTTTCGGTGTCTGGTCGCCCTCGAGGGCTTTCTTATAGGCGCCGGAGGCAACTGCCATTTACGAAACTCCCAAAAAAAACTGTGCAGCCGGCCCAATGCGGGCCAGCCTTGGATAGTTTTAGCCTTACTTGCCCGTCTTGACCTTGGTCCAGCTACGGGTCATTAAACGCTGCACTTTCGGGGGTAGCTCAAAGTTGACGAATGTCCGCTCGAGAACCGCCTGCGGTGGGTAAACCGCTGCGTCGGTGCGTATCGATTGCTCCATCAGTTTGTCCGCCCCTGGGTTAGGGTTGGCGTAACCGACTTGATCGCTGACCTGAGCGATCACCTCAGGCTGCAGCAAATAGTTGATGAAGGCGTGGGCTTCCTTGACGTTGCTGGCATCCTTGGGAATCGCCAGCACGTCGAACCACAGGTTGCCGCCTTCTTTGGGAATCGTGTAGGCGATGTTCACGCCTTTGCCCGCCTCCGCCGCACGGGCCTTGGCCTGGAACACATCGCCGGAGAAACCGGCCGCCACGCAGATGTTGCCGTTGGCCAGGTCCGAGATGTATTTGGAGGAATGGAAGTAGGTCACGTAGGGCCGCACTTTCAGCAGTTTTTCCTCGGCTTTCTTGTAGTCGGCCGGGTTGGTGCTGTTGGGGTCCAGGCCCATGTAGTTGAGTACTGCGGGCAGCATTTCATCGGCCGAGTCCATGAACGACACGCCGCAAGTGGCCAACTTCTTCATGTTTTCCGGTTCGAACAACACGGCCCAGGAGTCGATCTTGTCGACCCCCAGCACTTCCTTGACCTTGTCGACGTTGTAGCCAATGCCATTGGTGCCCCACAGGTACGGCACCGCGTACTGGTTGCCCGGGTCGTTCTTTTCCAGGCGCTTGAGCAGCACCGGGTCGAGGTTGGCGTAGTTTGTCAGCAGTGACTTGTCGAGCTTCTGGAATGCCCCGGCCTTGATCTGCTTGCCCAGGAAATGGTTGGACGGCACCACCACGTCGTAGCCGGTGCGCCCGGCGAGCAACTTGCCTTCCAGGGTTTCGTTGGAGTCAAACACGTCATACACAGGCTTGATACCGCTGGCCTTTTCGAAGTTGGCCAGGGTGTCGGGGCCGATGTAGTCCGACCAGTTATAAATATGCACCGTCGGTGCGGCCTGTACGCTGGCAGCCAGCGTGATACCTGCACCCACCAGCATGGCTTTGCGAAATAAAGAAATTGGCAAGTGGAGGTCCTCTTGAATAGTTGGGGCCTTGAAGTTGTTGCCCGGCAACAAAACCGGCGCGCAACTTACCGTCGATAAACCGATCCGGCAAAACTTTCTGTCATTTAATTTCTGAGAGCTGTTTTGTGTGGGAGCGGGCTTGCTCGCGAAAGTGGCGTATCAGTTGATACATATGCTGGCTGACGCTCCGCATTCGCGAGCAAGCCCGCTCCCACACAAGCTCGCTCCTACAGGTTTCTGGCGTTATTTACCGGACTTGATCTTGGTCCAGCTACGGGTCATTTCACGCTGAGTTGCCGCCGGCATGTCGGCAATGGCGTAGAGCTTGGATTGCACTTCGGCCGACGGATAAATACCCGGGTCGCTGGTGATGTCTTTATCGACCAGGGCAGTGGCTTTCTCGTTACCGTTCGGGAAACGCACACTGTTGGTGATCGCGGCCATGACGTCTGGCTTGAGCAGGTAGTTCATGAATGCGTAGGCAGCCTCGACGTTTTCGGCATCCTTGGGAATGGCGACCATGTCGAAGAAGCTGCCAGCACCTTCCTTGGGAATGTCATAGGCGATCTTGACCTTGCCACCGGCTTCAGCCGCACGGGTTTTGGCCTGTTCGATGTCACCCGAGTAGCCCACAGCCACGCAGATGTTGCCGTTGGCCAGGTCGGAGATGTACTTGGAGGAGTGGAAGTAGCCGATCGAAGGACGGATTTTCATGAACAGGTCTTCGGCCTGTTTCAGATCAGCCTTCTTCGTCGTGTCGGTCGGCAGGCCCAGGTAATGCAGCGCTACCGGCAGCATTTCGGTTGGCGAATCGAGGAAGCTAACGCCGCAGCTTTTCAGCTTGGCGATGTTTTCCGGCTTCATCAGTACGTCCCACGAGTCGATCTTGTCCACGCCCAGTGCGGCCTTGACCTTCTCCGGGTTGTAGCCGATGCCCATCGAGCCCCACATGTACGGGAAGGCGTGCTTGTTGTCCGGGTCGCTGACCGATACAGCCTTGAGCAGGGATTTGTTCAGGTTGCCGTAGTTGGACAGCTTGGACTTGTCCAGCTCCTGGTAGACACCGGCCTTGATCTGCTTGGCGAGGAAGCTGTTCGACGGCACGACGATGTCGTAGCCGGACTTGCCTGCCAGCAACTTGGCTTCCAGGGTTTCGTTGCTGTCAAAAACGTCGTACACCACTTTGATGCCCGACTCTTTTTCAAAGTTGGCGATGGTGTCCGGTGCAATGTAGTCGGACCAGTTGTAAACGTGCAGCACTTTATTGTCTGCCTGGGCCGCGCCCGCCATTGCGCCCATCAGGGACAAGGCGAGGAGAGTCTTGCCAGCGTTCTTCAAACCTAATGCCTTCATTTGGTGATGCTCCAATTTTTTCTTTTTTGGGCCACAAGCGTTGTATGTTTTACGGCCCAACCGAAGGGCAACAAAACAGGGCGACAGTCTGGCAAGTTCAGGGGCTGGCTTTCAACCAAAGCCCCTGCCTTTTTAACTGCCCAGTGCACCGCGCACTGAGCCTAGCACTTAGCCCTGCAAGGCAGCCAAAGTCAGGTCCAGGCAATGGCGGGCCTTGGTGACCAGCTCGTCGATTTCAGCCTTGCTGATGACCAGTGGCGGCGAAATGATCATAGTGTCGCCCACGGCGCGCATGATCAGGCCATTTTCAAAGCAGAAGGTTCGGCAGATCATGCCGGCGCCTTTGCCTTCGTGACGCTTGCGCGTCGCCTTGTCCTGCACCAGCTCGATCGCACCGAGCATACCGACGCCGCGTACTTCACCCACCAGCGGATGATCGCCCAGTTCCCTCAGACGTTTCTGCAAATACGGTGCCGTTTCGTCGTGCACACGGTTAACGATTTTTTCATCGCGCAGGATGCGGATGTTTTCCAGCGCCACGGCCGCGGCCACCGGGTGGCCGGAGTAAGTAAAGCCGTGGTTGAAATCGCCCCCTTCGTTGAGCACCGCCACCACTTCGTCACGCACGATCAGGCCGCCCATGGGCACGTAGCCCGAGGTCAGGCCCTTGGCGATGGTCATCATGTGCGGCTTGAGGTCGTAGAAATCGCTACCGAACCACTCACCGGTACGGCCGAAGCCGCAGATTACTTCGTCGGCGACAAACAGGATGTCGTACTTGGCGAGGATTTCCTTGATGCGCGGCCAGTACGTGGCAGGCGGCACGATCACGCCACCGGCACCCTGGATCGGCTCGGCAATAAAGGCGCCGACGTTGTCCACGCCCAGCTCCAGGATTTTCTCTTCCAACTGGTTGGCGGCCCACACACCGAATTCCTCGGGGCTCATGTCGCCGCCTTCGCCAAACCAGTACGGCTGCGCGATGTGGGTAATGCCCGGGATCGGCAAGTCGCCCTGCTCGTGCATATAGGTCATGCCGCCCAGGCTGGCGCCGGCCACGGTAGAGCCGTGGTAGCCATTCTTGCGGGCAATGATGGTTTTCTTGTTGGGCTGGCCCTTGATCGCCCAGTAGTGGCGGACCATGCGCAACATGGTGTCGTTGCCTTCGGAGCCGGAGCCGGTGAAGAACACGTGATTCATGCCTGCCGGCGCGACATCGGAAATGACCTTGGCCAACTCCAATACCGGCGGGTGTGCGGTCTGGAAGAACAGGTTGTAGTACGGCAGTTCTTTCATCTGCTTGGCGGCGGCATCGGCCAGTTCATCGCGACCGTAACCGATCGCCACGCACCACAGGCCGGCCATGCCGTCGAGGATCTTGTTGCCTTCGCTGTCCCACAGGTAAACGCCGTGGGCTTTGGTGATGATCCTTGGGCCTTTCTCTTTCAATTGCTTGAAGTCGCTGAACGGCGCCAGGTGGTGATCATTGCTCAAGGCTTGCCATTCACGGGTTTGCGGGTTGTTGCTGGACATACCAATCTCCTAGACTTTTCAGTGAAGGCGCGCCATTTAAAAGGCGCGCCCGGCGCATCAGACGGCGAAGAGCAGGAATTCCCGCTCCCACGAACTGATCACGCGCTTGAAGTTTTCATGCTCGGCCCGCTTGACCGCGACGTAGCCCGTGATGAATTTTTGCCCCAGGTATTTCTCGATGGTCTTGCTGTTTTCCATGCGTTCCAGAGCGTCTTCGATGGTCAACGGCAGGCGCAGGTTGCGCCGCTCATAACCACGGCCCACCACCGGCGCGCTCGGGTTATGGCCTTCGACCATGCCGATGTAGCCGCACAACAGGCTGGCGGCAATCGCCAGATACGGGTTGGCGTCGGCGCCCGGCAGGCGGTTTTCCACGCGGCGGTTCTGCGGGCCGGCATCCGGTACGCGCAGGCCGACGGTGCGGTTTTCTTCGCCCCATTCCACATTCACCGGCGCCGAGGTATCGGGCAGGAAGCGGCGGAACGAGTTCACGTTGGGGGCGAATAAAGGCAGCAATTCAGGGATGAACTTCTGCAGGCCGCCGATGTGGTTGAGGAACAGCTGGCTCATGGTCCCGTCTTCATTGGAGAAGACGTTCTTGCCGGTGGCAATGTCGATGATGCTCTGGTGCAGGTGCATCGCGCTGCCGGGCTCGCCGGTCATGGGCTTGGCCATGAAGGTGGCGGCCACGTCGTGCTTGAGCGCGGCTTCACGCATGGTGCGCTTGAACACCAGGATCTGGTCGGCCAGGGACAGGGCATCGCCGTGACGGAAGTTGATTTCCATCTGCGCGGTGCCGTCCTCGTGGATCAGGGTGTCGAGGTCCAGCTCCTGCAGTTCGCACCAGTCGTAGACGTCTTCAAACAGCGGGTCGAATTCGTTGGCTGCTTCTATAGAAAAGGACTGGCGACCGGTTTCCGGGCGGCCGGAGCGGCCAATCGGCGGTTGCAGCGGGAAGTCCGGGTCTTCGCAGCGCTTGGTCAGGTAGAACTCCATCTCCGGCGCCACGATGGGCTGCCAGCCGCGGTCGGAGTAGAGCTTGAGGACTTTCTTGAGCACGTTGCGCGGCGACAGCTCGATCGGGTTGCCTTGCTTGTCGTAGGTGTCGTGGATCACCTGGGCGGTCGGTTCGATGGCCCAGGGCACCAGGAATACCGCGTTCTGGTCGGGGCGGCAGATCATGTCGATGTCGGCCGGGTCGAGCAATTCGTAATAGATGTCGTCTTCGACATAGTCGCCGGTCACGGTCTGCAACAGAACGCTCTCGGGCAGGCGCATGCCTTTTTCGGCAATGAACTTGTTGGTCGGCGAGATCTTGCCTCGGGTAATACCGGTGAGGTCGCCAATCATGCATTCGACTTCTGTGATCTTGTGGTCTTTCAACCAATCGGTGAGCTGGTCGAGGTTGTTACTCATAAATGCCTCTGGGCTGGGTTTCCTGGCATCCATTAAAGGCCAGGCGTTGGTTGACGCAGCATCCGCGTCGTTTTTTCATTCAGGGTAGGAGCTTACCTGCCATTTGCCCGCAGGTTGCATTCCTCAGGCCAAAGTTGTGCGCAATTATGATCGGCACGGCGGATGAGGGTCGCTCAGTGGCGTCGGAGATGGCAAAAAGGAGATCGGCCGGGCCGTCAAGAATATTGGCCGGTGCCTGGGCATTCACACGGGGCGAACGAGCTGCGGACAAAGCCTGGCTGGAGCAGGCGCAGACGCCGATTGGCGGCAGGTGAAACATGAAGCACCCCGGTATTATTGCTGTTATGGGTTTGAATCGAGCTTAGCCTTGTTCATTTTTTTACACAACACCCCCGTAAAAAATCCTACACGGCCCGCTCAAGCCTGCAGGTCCCAAGCCCCTAAAACCCAAAAAACCGCCCCAAAACCCCGCAAAAAAGGCTCCATGGCGCTTTTTTAGGGCAAAAAATGCCTCGCTTGACTTCGGCAAGCCGTTCGGGTTGACTGAAACCAGAAAAGATCAATGATTGATATTTTTAACAACAAAGGTGTTGCATCATGTCGGTACCCCCGCGTGCCGTTCAGCTTAACGAAGCGAACGCGTTCCTTAAGGATCATCCTGAGGTTCTGTACGTAGACCTTCTAATTGCGGATATGAATGGTGTGGTGCGCGGTAAGCGCATCGAACGCACCAGCCTCCACAAGGTTTACGAGAAGGGCATTAACCTGCCTGCCTCTTTATTTGCCCTGGATATCAACGGCTCTACGGTGGAAAGCACCGGCCTGGGCCTGGACATCGGTGATGCTGACCGAATCTGTTATCCAATCCCCGACACCCTGTGCAATGAACCCTGGCAAAAGCGCCCTACCGCGCAACTGCTGATGACCATGCACGAACTTGAAGGTGAACCTTTCTTCGCCGATCCGCGCGAAGTGCTCCGCCAAGTTGTTACCAAGTTTGACGACCTCGGTCTGACCATCTGCGCCGCCTTCGAGCTTGAGTTCTACCTGATCGACCAGGAGAACGTGAACGGCCGGCCACAACCGCCCCGCTCACCGATCTCCGGCAAACGCCCGCACTCGACACAGGTCTACCTGATCGACGACCTCGACGAATACGTCGACTGCCTCCAGGACATTCTGGAAGGTGCCAAGGAGCAAGGCATCCCGGCGGACGCCATCGTCAAGGAAAGTGCCCCGGCGCAGTTCGAAGTGAACCTGCACCACGTTGCCGACCCGATCAAGGCCTGCGATTACGCGGTACTGCTCAAGCGCCTGATCAAGAACATCGCCTATGACCATGAGATGGACACCACCTTCATGGCCAAGCCTTACCCAGGCCAGGCAGGCAACGGTTTGCACGTGCACATCTCCATTCTGGACAAGGACGGCAAGAACATCTTTGCCAGCGAGGATCCCGAGCAGAACGCCGCATTGCGTCACGCGATCGGCGGTGTGCTGGAGACCCTGCCCGCCCAGATGGCGTTCCTGTGCCCCAACGTCAACTCCTACCGTCGTTTCGGCGCACAGTTCTACGTGCCGAACTCGCCGTGCTGGGGCCTGGATAACCGCACCGTGGCGATTCGCGTACCCACCGGCTCGTCCGATGCCGTGCGTATCGAACACCGTGTGGCTGGCGCCGATGCCAACCCTTACCTGCTGATGGCCTCGGTATTGGCGGGCGTGCACCACGGCCTGACCAACAAGATCGAGCCGAACGCTCCGGTGGAAGGCAACAGCTACGAGCAGAACGAGCAGAGCCTGCCGAACAACCTGCGCGATGCACTGCGTGAGTTGGACGACAGCGAGGTAATGGCCAAGTACATCGATCCTAAATACATCGATATCTTCGTCGCCTGTAAGGAAAGTGAGCTGGAGGAGTTTGAACACTCCATCTCCGACCTTGAGTACAACTGGTACCTGCATACCGTGTAAGCGGTTGCTGCAATAAAAGAACGCCGCTGATTTTGGTCAGTGGCGTTTTTTTATGGGTTTCTACCGGTAGACCGAGTTGGCCTCTTCGCGAGCAAGCCCACACAGGGGTCGGGTTTCAACTTTGGAATGCAGTTAAATGTGGGAGCGGGCTTGCTCGCGAAGGCGGCCTGGCAGACAACACACCTTCCTGCTCATACAATGCCCGCTGCCTTGTAGGAGACATCCATGACCACCCGCCCCGCCACTGTTCGCAAACCCCGCGCCCGCAGCCAGGCCCGGATCGATGCGATCCTCGACGCCGCCCGCACCTTGCTGGCCGCCGAAGGTGTGGCCAGTTTGTCGATCTACAGCGTGGCCGAACGGGCACAGATTCCACCGTCATCGGTGTACCACTTTTTCGCCAGTGTGCCGGCGTTGCTGGAGGCGTTGACCGCTGACGTTCACGCAGCCTTTCGCGCCGCCATCCAGGCACCCATCGAGCATGAATCGCTCAAGCATTGGCGCGACCTGTCCTACATCGTTGAACAACGCATGCTCAGCATCTACAGCAACGATGCCGCGGCGCGCCAGTTGATCCTCGCTCAGCACGGGTTGACCGAAGTGACCCAGGCCGATCGCCAGCATGATCTGGAATTGGGCGACTTGATGCTGGCGGTGTTCAATCGCCACTTTGAAGTGCCCACGCTACCGAGCGATGTGGACGTGTTTGCCCTGGCATTGGAGTTGAGCGACCGCGTGTACGCGCGGTCGGTGCATCAGCATGGGCTGATTACGCCGCGCATGGCGGAGGAAGGCATGCGGGTGTTTGACGCGTATGTGGGGCTTTATTTGCCGGCCTATCTGCCCAAGCGCTGATCGTTCCCACGCTCTGCGTGGGAATACATCCCGTGGCGCTCTGCGTCACCTTTGGCACAGCGGGACGCGGAGCGCCCCAGGCGGCATTCCCACGCAGAGCGTGGGAACGATCAGTGGCGTTATCACAACTTGGCAATCGACACCTCAGTGGATTTCACAAAGGCAATCACTTCACTGCCGATCACCAGCTCCAACTCCTTGACCGAACGGGTGGTGATCACCGAGGTGACAATGCCGGACGCAGTCTGCACGTCAATTTCCGACAGCACGTCGCCAACCACGATTTCCTTGATGGTGCCTTTGAACTGGTTACGCACGTTGATGGCTTTAATAGTCATGGTGTTTTTCCTGTGTGAGTTATTGAGCCCAACGCAATTGCGTCGGCAGCGGTGAAACAGGTTCGGGTTCCGGTGGGGAACCGGGTAGCGACAGCACGCGGTTGAGCACTTCGGCTTCCAGCGCGGCCAAGCGATGTGAGCCACGGGCCCGTGGGCGTGGCAGGTCGATGTTCAGGTCGAGGCCGATTTCGCCGTTTTCAATCAGAATCACGCGGTCGGCAATCGCCACGGCTTCGCTGACGTCGTGGGTCACCAGCAACACCGTGAAACCGTGCTTGCGCCACAGGTTTTCGATCAGTTGCTGCATCTCGATGCGGGTGAGGGCATCCAGTGCGCCCAGCGGCTCATCGAGCAGCAACAGGCGCGGCTGGTGGATCAACGCCCGGGCGAGTGCCACGCGCTGTTTCTGGCCACCGGACAACGCCGCCGGCCATTCATTGGCGCGCTCGGCCAGGCCAACCGCTTCCAGCGCATCCAGCGCTTTGGGCCGCCAGTCGCCCTTGAGGCCCAGGCCGACGTTATCGATGATCTTTTTCCAGGGCAGCAAACGCGCTTCCTGGAACATCAACCGTGTATCTTCAATCGCTTCGTGCAGTGGCGCGGAGCCGGCCAGCAGCTCGCCGCCACTGGCTTTGTCCAGCCCCGCCAACAGGCGCAGCAAGGTACTTTTGCCGCAACCGCTGCGGCCGACCACAGCCACGAACTGCCCCGCGGGAATATGCAGGTCGATCTCTTTGAGCACTTCGCGGGTACCAAAGGCCTTGCGCAATTTGCGCACCGCCAGTGGGATACCCTTCAACAGACGCGGAGGTTGTTGGGCCGTCATGCTGCACCTCCTTTGACTTGATACGCCGGGTGCCAGCGCAGCCACACACGTTCCAGCCCACGGGCTGCCAGGTCGGCCAGCTTGCCGAGGATGGCGTACATGACGATGGCCAGCACCACCACGTCGGTTTGCAGGAATTCACGGGCATTCATCGCCAGGTAACCGATGCCGGAACTTGCCGAGATAGTTTCCGCCACGATCAGCGTCAGCCACATGAAGCCCAGGGCGAAGCGCACCCCCACCAGGATCGACGGCAGCGCGCCCGGCAGAATCACTTGCCAGAACAGGCTGAAACCGGACAAGCCATAGCTGCGCGACATTTCCACCAGTGCCGGGTCGACATTGCGGATGCCGTGGTAAGTGTTCAGGTAGATCGGGAACAAGGTACCCAGGGCCACCAGGAAAATTTTCGCGGTCTCATCAATGCCGAACCACAGGATCACCAGCGGAATCAGCGCCAGGTGCGGCACGTTGCGGATCATCTGCACGGAGCTGTCGAGCAAGCGCTCGCCCCACTTCGACAAGCCGGTGATAAAGCCCAGGGCCAGACCGATGCTGCCTCCGATCACAAAGCCCAGGCCGGCGCGCCAGCCGCTGATGGCCAGGTGCGTCCAGATTTCGCCGCTGACCACCAGGTTAACCCCGGCTTCGATCACTGCACTCGGCGCTGGCAGAATGCGCGTCGACAACCAACCCGCCGACACCGACAACTGCCACACCGCCAGCAATAAGATCGGCAGCACCCAGGGCGCCACGCGATGGCTGATTTTTTCTAAGTCCATAACGGCGCCTCAGCTCTGTGACGCAGCTTTGGGAAGGATGTCGTTGGCCACCATCTCGCCAAACGGACTGACGTAGCCGGCGCTTTTTGGCAGCTCGGGACGTTCGATATCCAGGTGCGGGAACAACAGCTCGGCGACCCGATACGACTCTTCCAGGTGTGGATAACCGGAGAAGATAAAGGTATCGATACCCAGGTCCGCGTACTCCTTGACCCGCGCCGCAACCGTGGGGCCATCGCCCACCAGCGCCGTCCCTGCGCCGCCACGTACCAGGCCGACGCCGGCCCACAGGTTGGGGCTGACTTCCAGGTTGTCACGGCTACCGCCGTGCAAGGCTGCCATGCGTTGCTGGCCCACCGAATCGAAGCGCGCCAAGGACGCCTGGGCGCGGGCGATGGTCTCGTCGTCCAGGTGGGAGATCAGTTTGTCGGCGGCTTTCCAGGCTTCGTCGTTGGTTTCGCGCACGATCACATGCAAGCGAATGCCAAAGCGCACCGTGCGTCCCAGTTTTGCAGCCTTGGCGCGTACCTGCGCGATCTTTTCCGCAACGGCTGCCGGCGGCTCGCCCCAGGTCAGCACCATCTCCACCTGTTCGGCCGCCAAGTCCTGGGCGGCCTCGGAGGAACCGCCGAAATACAGCGGCGGGCGTGGCTGCTGGATCGGTGGGTAGAGCAATTTGGCGCCTTTGACGCTGATGTGCTCGCCGTCGTAGTCCACGGTCTCGCCTTCCAGCACACGGCGCCAGATGCGGGTGAATTCCACCGACGCCTGGTAGCGTTCTTCATGGCTCAAGAACAATCCGTCGCCAGCCAGTTCTTCCGGATCGCCACCGGTGACCAGGTTGAACAGCGCACGGCCACCAGACAGGCGATCCAGGGTCGCGGCCTGACGCGCGGCCACGGTCGGGGAGATGATCCCAGGGCGCAGGGCAACCAGGAATTTCAAGCGCTGGGTCACGGGGATCAGCGAGGCGGCCACCAACCACGAGTCTTCGCAAGAGCGGCCCGTAGGGATCAACACCCCGCCGAAACCCAGGCGGTCGGCAGCCTGGGCCACTTGTTGCAGGTAACCGTGGTCGACAGCGCGGGCGCCTTCGGCGGTGCCAAGGTAATGACCGTCGCCGTGGGTGGGCAGGAACCAGAAAATATTGAGGCTCATGGAGTTGTCTCCTGAATGAAGTCGGATTACGGCGCTTTGGCAACCGCGGCGGGTGGCGTCCAGATCACGTCCTTGATGCTCAAGGGCTTGGGGATCAATTTGAGTTGGTAGAAGGTGTCTGCGATTTTCTGCTGGGCGGCGACCACTTCCGGGGTCAGGAACAGCGCGCCGTAGCCCTGGCGTTTCACCGATGTGAGGGTGATATCTGCCGGCAGGCCGAGCAGTGGGGCGACCTGCTCAGTCACTTCCTGCGGGTTGGCCTTGGACCATTCGCCTACCGCACGCACCTCTTCCACCAACGCCTTGATCACTTGCGGGTGCTGTTCGGCGTAGGGTTTGGTGGCTAGGTAAAACTGATGGTTGTCGGCAATTGCGGTGCCGTCTCGCAGGGTGCGCGCTTGCAGTTGCTTCTCGGCGGCGGCCTGGTACGGGTCCCAGATTACCCAGGCGTCCACGCTGCCACGCTCGAATGCGGCACGGGCATCGGCGGGGGGCAGGAACACGGTCTTTACGTCGGTGTAGTTGAGGCCGGCATCTTCCAGGGCACGCACCAGCAGGTAGTGCACGTTGGAGCCTTTGTTGAGCACGACCTTTTTACCCTTGAGCTCGGCCACCGATTTGATCGGCGAGTCCTTGGGCACCAGGATCGCTTCGCTGGTAGGCGCGGGTGGTTCGTAGGCGACGTAGAGCAGATCGGCGCCAGCCGCCTGGGCAAACACCGGTGGGGTTTCGCCGGTAACGCCGAAGTCGATGGAGCCGACGTTCAGGCCCTCGAGCAATTGCGGGCCACCGGGGAACTCGGTCCACTGCACCTGCACGCCTTGGTCGGCCAGGCGTTTTTCCAGGGTGCCCTTAGCCTTGAGCAGCACCAGGGTGCCGTACTTCTGATAACCGATCCGCAAGGTCTCGGCGGCTTGGGCTTGAACGATGGCGCCGAAGGACACAGCCGCAGCAAAGAGTGCGACCAGACCACGACGCAAGATGACAGTGCGCATGGCGCTCTCTCCAACTGTGCGATTAGGGTTTTGGCTGCACCTGCTTGGCCGTTGTCGGCTGAGTAAGGTGAGGGTTTCCAGCTTTTCGGGGTGAGGCTCAGATGCTCCAGCGAGCACTCAACAAACGTTCATTCAATACGTCAGGGTCCAAAGGTTTTGGCCGTCGCGCCATGGCGCTGTAGAGCTGCTCCAGGGCTTCGTGCAGACGCTGTTCAAGTACCGGCACCAGTTGCGCCTGAACACTGCCTTCGCCATAGGCGATCTGGCTGTCTTCGGCAAAAATACCGTGGAGCAATTCCTGCGCCTTGAGGGCCGACAGCACCGGCTTCAGGGCGTAGTCCACCGCCAGCATGTGGGCGATGCTGCCGCCGGTCGCCATCGGCAGCACCACCTTATGGGCCAGCGCACGCTCCGGCAGCAGGTCCAGTACGGTTTTCAACGCCCCGGAAAACGACGCCTTGTACACCGGCGTGGCGATCACCAGCCCGTCAGCATTGGCGACTTGTTGCAGCAGGTCGATGACCTTGGGGCTGTCGAAGCGTGCGTGCAGCAAGTCTTCAGCCGGGAAGTCCCGTACCTGGTAACTCACCACTTCCACGCCCTGCTGTTGCAGCCACTGACGGGTTTTATCCAGCAAGACCCCAGAGCGGGAGCGCTGGCTGGGACTGCCTCCAAGTGTTACGACCAGCATGCAGGAGATTCCTTGAGCAAGTGTCGGCGGTTCGCTGTGCGGCGATGGCGCCAAGATGGGATAGACCTTATCAGCAGATTTATATATCTATAAATCTTATTTATTCATTTGTTTATTCCATAAATACATAAGCGTTTAACCAATCGCCAGGCGAAAAAAAAGGCCATCGAAACGGCCTGAAAACCCCTGCTGTGTGAGACGGTTTGCAACTTGAAGCCTGTGCTGTTCATCAGGCCGCCATCGCGGGCAAGCCCGGCTCCCACAGGGGAATGCGGTCAACTGTGGGAGCCGGGTTTGCCCGCGATGGCGATATCAGCCTTAACGATTGGGTTGTGGGGTAAGACGCAGGTACGGCTTCACCGCGCGATAGCCCTTGGGAAAGCGTTTCTTGATCTCTTCCTCGTCCTTGAGTGACGGCACGATCACCACTTCATCCCCATCCTGCCAGTTGGCCGGCGTCGCCACCTTGTGGTTGTCGGTCAGTTGCAGCGAGTCGATCACCCGCAGGATTTCATGGAAGTTACGCCCGGTACTGGCCGGGTAGGTGATGGTCAGGCGGATCTTCTTGTTCGGGTCGATCACGAACAAGGAGCGCACGGTGAGGGTATCGCTGGCATTCGGGTGGATCAGGTCGTAGAGGTCCGAGACCTTGCGCTCGGCGTCGGCCAGGATCGGGAAGTTGACCACGGTGTTCTGGGTCTCGTTGATGTCTTCGATCCACTTGTGGTGCGAGTCCACTGGGTCTACCGACAGGGCGATGGCCTTGACCCCACGTTTGGCGAATTCATCCTTGAGCTTGGCGGTGAAACCCAGTTCGGTGGTGCACACCGGCGTGAAGTCCGCCGGGTGGGAAAACAGCACACCCCAGCTGTCGCCCAGCCATTCGTGGAAGCGAATCTTGCCGGCGCTGGAATCCTGTTCGAAGTCGGGGGCGATGTCGCCCAGTCTTAGGCTCATGGTGTGGCTCCTGATGAGTGCTTATGGAGCCCACTGTGCATGGATTTTTGCTGATTTAAAAAGAATAAATATCGATTTATCTAGACGATAAAGGAATATTAAAAATCAGTTCATTGGACTTGGGAACGGCCTGAGGCCAACATCGCTTACAAGGTTCGAGAAGGCCTTGAGACGCTGCAAAAAAGAGGAACTCAGGAAGGGCTTGCGGGGGTTGAGCCCGACTTGAACAGCAAGACACCTTGCCCGGCATTGCGCCGGGCAAGGTTTTACAGTCTTACAACAGCGGGATCGAGTAGCTGACGATCAGGCGGTTTTCGTCCTGGTTACGTGCGTTGGCGATGTCGCTGCGCCACATAGCGTTTTTCCACGCCACGCCGACGTTTTTCAGCGGACCTTCCGGTACGACGTAGGCAACAGTGATGTCACGTTCCCACTCGGACTGGCCGGTGAACTCGGTACGGTTGCTGGCGACGGTGTCGATATGATCACCTTTCAGGTAAACCACACCGGCGGTCAGGCCAGGCACGCCGACTTTGGCGAAGTCGTAGGAGTAGCGAGCTTGCCAGGTACGCTCGCCGGCACGGGCGAACTTCTGGATCTGCATGTCGGTGGTGATGTAAGCCGACGAGCCGTCACCCTGGTTCAGCCAAGGGAAGTCGCTGCTGCCGTTGCTGACCTGGTAACCGCCACCGAAGGTGTGGCCGGCAACCGAGTACAGGAACAGGCCGCTGTACAGGTTGTTGTCGACTTTGCCACGGCCGGAGTTCACGCCGCTGTAGTTGCCCGTCGAGAAGTAAGCGGACTGGTTGCCGTTGTTACCATCGTCGGAGCTGTTGAAGTAGCGCAGGTCAGACTTCAGCACGCCTGGACCAATGGCCCAGTTGTGGGTCAGGCCCAGGAAGTGTTGCTTGTAGAAATCTTCCAGGTTGCCGTAGTAGTACTGGGCGGTCAGATCCTTGGTGATCTTGTAGTCGCCACCGGCGTAGTAGAACTTGTTGCTCGAACGCCAGTTCACACCACGGCTGTTGGCGCCGGAGATGGACAGGCTTTCGTTGTTGCTGGAGTTACGGCCCTTGGCTTTTTCGATCTGGCCGGCGACCAGGGTCAGGTCCTTGATGTCGCTGGAGGTGATCTGGCCACCCTGGAAGGTCTGCGGCAGCATACGACCATCGTTGGTGACGATGACCGGCAGCTTGGGCTGCAAGGTACCCAGCTTCAGTTCGGTCTGGGAGATCTTGGCCTTGGCGGTCAGGCCCAGGCTCGAGTAGTTATCAACGGCTTCGCCATTGGACTTGCTCGGGAAGATCGTGCCGCCGTAAGAGCTGGCAGTCGCACCGTTGGTGCCGCCGCCGGAATCCAGGCGAACACCCAACAGGCCGATAGCGTCGAGACCGAAGCCAACAGTGCCTTGGGTGTAACCGGAGATGAAACGCAGATCGAAGCCTTGGCCCCATTCTTCGTTCTTGCTCGGGTTGGCCGTGCCTTCGCGGTTATCGGTGTTGATGTAGAAGTTACGCAGGCCCAGTGTGGCCTTGCTGTCTTCGATGAAACCGGCAGCGCCTGCTTGCTGGGCGATTGCGCCCAACGTTACAGCCACAGCCAAGGTGGACTTCTTCATGTACCGCTCCTCTCATTTCTAATTTTTGTATTTCTTTGGTCTCGGGTCTGACGCCCTCGATCCACAGATGCGCGATTAGCGCCAGATAGTGACCACCAAGTCAATCGTAACCTTGTGTGTCTACTACCTTCGTCTAATCGCAGTTGATTTGGTCCCTGCAGGGTAATGAGTTTTTCATACACCCAAAAAGAATTATTTCATTCTTTTTCATACGATCCAGGAATAAGACTTTCCGTGAAGCTGGTCGGTCAGGATAGACGCGCCGCTCCATAAGCTAATTCCTAAAGGGTATTTACTGGTGCTTTTTTAGATCGATTAGTGTTGCCGTACGGTTGCATACGTCACTCACGATCAAAAAGGCGACGCCATCATGGCCAAACGCACATCCTCCCGTCAATTTGTTACAGTTTTTGTATCGCTATTACTTTCTTTTGGTGTCAACGCCGCCGACCTGACGGTGGGCTACCAGACCGGCATCGATCCCAGCAAGGTTCCCCAGGCCGACGGTCTGTACGAAAAAGCCATCGGCGAAAAAATCGCCTGGCGCCGCTTCAACAGCGGGCCAGAGGTAGTCACGGCCATCGCTTCCGGTGATGTACAAATCGGCAACCTCGGCTCCAGCCCGCTCGCGGCGGCGGCCTCGCGCAACCTGCCGATTGTGGCGTTTATCGTATCGGCACAGATCAACGCTTCTGAAGCCCTGGTGGTGCGCAACGGCAGTGGCATCGACAACCCCCAGGACTTGATTGGTAAAACCATCGCCACGCCCTTCGTCTCCACCTCCCATTACAGCCTGCTCGGCGCGCTGAAACACTGGGGGCTGGACACCAAACAAGTCAAAGTGGTGAACCTGCAACCGGCCGAAATCGCCGCCGCCTGGAAGCGTGGCGATATTGATGGGGCTTTTGTGTGGTCACCGGCCCTGGGCGAAATCCGCAAGACCGGAAAAACCCTGACAGACGCGGCGCAGGTGGGCCAATGGGGCGCACCGACGTTTGAGGTGTGGGTGGCGCGCAAGGATTTTGCGCAAAAACATCCTGACGTAGTGGCCAAGTTCGCCAAAGTTACCCTGGATGCCTTTGCCGACTATGCCACCCACAAAGACAGCTGGACGGTGGATTCCGAGCCAGTGCAGAAAATCGCCAAATTGACAGGTTCAAATGCCGACGACATTCCGGAACTGTTGGCCGGTACGACGTTTCCGGATGCGCAGGCACAGCAAACCGCTGCGCTGCTCAAGGGCGGCACGGCGAAGGCGATTGAGGAAACGGCGAAGTTCCTGAAGGAACAGGGGAAGGTAGAGACGGTGCTGCCGGATTATTCGGCCTATGTGACCGACAAATTCATCCCACAATAAATACAGTCTTTGGTGGGAGCTGGCTTGCCCGCGATACCAGCAACTCGGTCCTGCAGTTAAACCGAGGCGCCGCTATCGCAGGCAAGCCAGCTCCCACACAGAGCAGTATTCTTTTACAGGGCCTTCTCGAAAATCTTCGAGTTGCGCTGATAGTTGTACAGCGACGCCCGCGCCGACGGCAGGCGGTCCACGCTGCTCGGCACAAAACCGCGTTCGCGGAACCAGTGGGCCGTACGGGTGGTGAGTACAAAGAGGGTTTTCAAGCCCTGGGCGCGTGCCCGGGTCTGGATGCGTTCGAGCAACACATCGCCTCGCGCGCCGTGGCGGTACTCCGGGTTCACTGCCAGGCACGCCAACTCCCCCGCATCCGAATCCGCGATCTGATACAGCGCCGCGCAGGCGATGATCATGCCTTCGCGCTCGACCACGCTGAACTGCTCGATCTCACGCTCCAGCACTTCCCGCGAACGGCGCACCAGAATGCCCTGCTCTTCCAGCGGGCTGATCAGGTCCAGCAAACCGCCGACGTCTTCGATCGCCGCTTCGCGCACCAGTTCGAATTGCTCCTGGGCCACCAGCGTACCGCCGCCGTCGCGGGTAAACAGCTCGGTGAGCAAGGCGCCATCTTCGGCGTAGCTGACGATATGGCTGCGCCCTACTCCACCCCGGCAGGCTTCGGCAGCGGCATCGAGCAGTTCGGCTTGATAGTTGCTGCCCAGGCGTTGCAGGTGCGCGGGTACTTGTTGTGGGCGCAATTCACGCACCAGGCGGCCGTTCTCATCGATCAGACCGGGATCGGCGCCGAACAGCAGCAATTTGTCGGCGCCCAGGTCGATGGCGGCGCGGGTGGCGACGTCTTCGCAGGCCAGGTTGAAGATCTCGCCGGTGGGCGAATACCCCAACGGCGACAGCAGCACGATAGAGCGCTCATCCAACAGGCGGTTGATGCCCTTGCGGTCGACCCGGCGCACTTCGCCGGTGTGGTGGTAGTCCACGCCTTCAAGCACGCCGATTGGCCGTGCGGTGACCAGGTTGCCGCTGGCCACGCGCAGGCGCGAGCCCTGCATCGGCGAGGACGCCATGTCCATGGACAAGCGCGCCTCGATGGCAATACGCAGATGGCCCACCGCGTCGATCACACACTCCAGCGTCGCAGCATCGGTGATGCGCAAGCCTTCGTGGTAAGCCGGGGTAAGGCCGCGTGCTTGAAGGCGGGTTTCGATTTGCGGGCGCGAGCCATGCACCAGCACCAGGCGCACACCCAGGCTGTGAAGCAGCACCAGGTCGTGGACGATATTGCCGAAGTTGGGGTGGTCCACACCATCGCCGGGCAGCATGACCACAAAGGTGCAGTCGCGGTGGGCGTTGATGTAGGGCGAAGCGTGACGAAGCCAATTGACGTATTCGGGCATAACACCTGGGCCTGTAATAAAAAGCAGCCAAATAAAGGATCAATCGTGAAAGCGCACAGCGGCTGATGGTTATCGTCGGAACAGGCTTGGCGACACGCTCACTCTCCTTATGTACGAATGGGCAGGGGTTAATTTATGCAGGTTTCAGGCAGTAGTGTTCGATCAGTTCCCGCAATAGACGCACTGTAGGCGTCAAGCGTGACATTTCAAGGTACTCGCCAGGCTGGTGGGCGCAGGCAATGTCGCCAGGGCCGAGCACCAGGGTTTCGCAACCAAGGCGCTGAAGATAAGGCGCTTCGGTGCCGAACGCTACTGCTTCGGCACGATGACCGGTCAAACGCTCCGCCACCCGCACCAACTCGGCGTCTTCGGGCTGCTCAAAGGGTGGCACTTCGGGGAACAACGGCGCGTAGTCGATCTTGACCTTATGCCGCTCGGCCAGGGGTTCGAGCTTCTGGCGGATCGCGGCGCGCAGCACCTCGGGGTCCATGCCCGGCAGGGGGCGCAGGTCGAACTCCAGGGAGCATTGGCCGCAGATGCGATTGGGGTTGTCGCCGCCGTGAATGCAGCCGAAGTTCATCGTCGGCTGCGGCACGCTGAATTGCGCGTTGCGGTACTCGCGCTGCCACGCCAGGCGCAGGCCGCGCAGTTCGCCGATGGCGTCATGCATGGCTTCCAGGGCGCTGTGGCCCAGGCTGGGGTCCGACGAGTGGCCGCTGCGCCCGAGGATCTCGATGCGCTCCATCATCACGCCTTTGTGCAAGCGGATAGGCTTGAGCCCGGTCGGCTCGCCGATCACAGCTGCACGACCTAATGGGCGCCCCGCCTCGGCCAGCGCACGGGCACCGGACATAGAGCTTTCCTCATCACAGGTGGCAAGGATCAACAGCGGTTGCTTGAAGGGTTGGTCCAGCAGCGGCAACACCGCGTCGATAACCAGTGCGAAGAACCCCTTCATGTCACAACTGCCCAGCCCTACCCAGCGACCATCGACTTCCGTCAGCTTGAGCGGGTCGGTCTTCCACAGCGCCGCGTCATACGGCACGGTATCGCTATGCCCCGCCAACACCAAGCCACCGGGGCCGCTGCCGAAACTGGCCAACAGGTTGAACTTGCCGGGGCTGACTGGTTGGATATCGATGGCAAAGCCCAGGTCGCCCAGCCAAGCGGCGAGCAGGTCGATCACCGGGCGATTGCTCTGGTCGAGAGACGCCTGGGTGCAGCTCACCGACGGCGCGGCGATCAAGGCGGCGAACTGCTCTTTCATGGACGGTAACGGCATGCGCGGTCTCCCAACTTCCCGGATGAACCTCACTATAGAGGCATCTGCGCAACACAATAAACCGTTGCGGCACGTTGCCGGGCTCAGTCCTGTACACTGCACGACCTTGGCAGCCACACTTTTCCCCGGCTGCGCTCCCGATCCTGGATTTTCCGGCCATGCAGAAAGAAACCGAAATCAAGCTACGCGTCAGCCGCGAAACACTCGCCGCGCTGCGTGAGCACCCGTTACTGAAAAAACGCAACAAAAGTGGCTGGGAACGCCGTGAGTTGATGAACCAGTACTTCGACACCCCCGAGCGTGACCTGGCCCAGGCCAAGGTTGCCCTGCGCCTGCGCAAGGACGGTGACGACATCATCCAGACCCTCAAGACCCGCGGCCAAAGCGTCGCCGGCCTGTCGGAACGCAACGAATACAACTGGGACCTGCCCAAAGCCAAGCTCGACGTGAAGAAACTCGATGGCGAGTGCTGGCCCGAGCAACTGGCCGAGCTGGACAAAAAGACCCTCAAGCCGATCTTCACCACCGACTTCGTGCGTGAACGCGCCGAGATCGCCTGGGGCCGTGGCAAGGCCAAGGTGGTGATCGAAGCCGCCCTGGACCTGGGCCATGTGGTGGTCGGCAAGGAGAAAGAAGAAATCTGCGAGCTGGAACTGGAACTGCGCGAAGGCGAACCGGCGGCCCTGCTGGAACTGGCCGCCGAGCTGGCCGCAACCCTGGCACTGATGCCGTGCGACATCAGCAAGGCCGAACGCGGCTATCGCCTGTATGACGCCAGCAGCTACTCCCTGAGCCTGCCGGCGCCACAGATCCACGCCGAAATGCCATTGGACGACGCCTTCGCCGCGATCCTGTGGCACCTGCTGGGCAGCAGCCAGCGCCTGGCTGAGCAATACCGCTTCAATGGCCACTGGCGCCTGCTGCAGGACTGGGTCGAGAACCTCGGCGAGTTGCGCGCCCTGATCGGCAGCCTCGGTCAGGCCGCGCCGCGCCAATCCACCACCGAACTGCGCAGCGCCCTGGATGCGTTGCTGGAAGACTGGCGCCCGCTGGTCCAGGCCGGTGACGACGATGAAGACATTCGCAAAGCCGCGCCCGAGCAGTTCATCGAAGAGCTGCAAGACGTGCGCTGGGGCCTGTTCTCACTCAACCTCTCGCGCTGGCTGCTGGCCCGCACCTGGACGGCCGAGCGTAATGTGCGTGGCAACCGCCAGGGCGCTGCGCAAATCACCAACTGGCTGCCACGCCTGCTGGCCGACGACGCCGTCGCCCTGCAACTGCAGCGCTACCAGCAGCAGCCGGAAGATCTGGCCGAGCAACTGCCGCGTATCGAACGCATTCAGGCCTGGCTGCACCATGCGCGCCATGTGGTGGACATTCCCGAGCTGGACCGCTTGTACGGCGAGCTGAACAAGCTGGCGCACCTGGCCAACCAGCCGATTACCGATGAGTCGCTGGATGCGCGTATGCACCAGGCGATTGCGGTGTATCAGAATCGTGCCTGGAAGACCCTTCTGCGCCTGTAATATCGCTATCGCGGGCAAGCCCGCTCCCACATTTGCTGTGGGAGCGGGCTTGCCCGCGATGAGGCCCTCCCTGTCAGCGCAAGACTGGCAGGCTGGTGGTGGACTTGATCTCCGACAGCGCCACAATCGAGTTGACCTCCTGGATCCCCGGCACCATCGACAACTTCTCGAAGAAAAACCGCTCGTACGCCTCGATATCCGAGGTGACGATACGCAGCAGAAAATCCACCGCCCCCATCAGCACGTAGCACTCCAACACTTCCGGAAAACCGCGAATCGCCTCGGTGAACTCAGTGAAATTGGAGCGACCGTGGGCGTTGAGTTTGACCTCGGCGAAAATCTGCGTATTGAGCCCGATTTTCTTGCGGTCCAGCAGGGTGACCTGGCCGCGGATCACCCCCTCCTCCTTGAGCCGCTGAATACGCCGCCAGCATGGCGACTGCGACAGGCCGACCTGTTCGGCAATCTGTGCACTGGAGAGCGAGGCATCCTCTTGCAGCAAGGCCAGGATACGGCGGTCGTAGGCGTCCAACTCACTGTGCATAAACGCACCCCTGAATAGGCTTATCTTGAATTGTTCTGGTCGATTTATCGCCAAACGGGCTTATTTTAGATAAGAAATCTCCCGAGGCGAATGTAAAAATTTCTCCAGTCTTAACTGGAGAGTCAGCATGCATGCCGTCGAAACCGCCTACCCCGCCACCCGCGTCGATGCGTGGGCCGCCAATAGCAGCCACTGCCAGGCGCACTATCGCATCGTCGCCGAGGCTGAACCGGACGTGCTGTGCCGGGTGCTGAACTACTTCGCGCTGCAATTGCTCACGCCCACCCAGGTCAGCATGAACCGGGAAGCCGACCTGCTGAGCATCGATATCGTGATGACCGGCCTGAGCTGGCACCGCGCCCAGGTGATCGGTGAAAAGATTCGAAACCTGATCAGCGTCTGCACCCTGGAGCTGTGGTCGGCTGATTCCGAGCGGCCTCAAGCGCTGGCGGCGATGGCTCAGTAAAAACCGGCAACACACGCGCCAGCAGGATCTTCAGCGGCTGGCTAGCCTGGGATTACCCCCACGCCCCAGGAAAACCTGCATGCCCGTCGCCGCTCACGATCACCTCTTGGAACTGCAGCAATTGTTGCCGGCGCTGGTCGAGCAAGGGTTGATCACGGCGCAGGCGGCGCAAAAGGTAGCGCCAGCGTCCGGCAGCCAGCATCCCTTGGAATGCATCGCAGCCCAGGGCCCTTGTCTGGAGACCTTGATTCAATGGCTGGCCCGGCAGGTCGGCCAACCTTACCTGCGCATCGACCCATTGAAGATTGATGTGGCGGCCGTGGTGCCCTTGATGTCCCACGCCTTTGCTCAGCGCCACGGCATTCTTGCAGTCGCGGTGGATGCCCACAGCGTGACGGTCGCCAGTGCCCAACCCCATATCACCACTTGGGAAGCCGGGCTGTCCCAGGTACTCAAACGCACGATCAAGCGCGTGGTTGCCAACCCTCAGGATATTCAGCGCTGTATCAACGAGTTTTACCGCTTGGCCAAGTCCGTCAGCGGTGCGGATCAAAAAATGACGGCGCCTGGCAATGTCGACTTGCTCAGCCTCGGCGCCAGCGACAAGGAGCCGGACGCCAACGACGCGCATATCGTCAACATCGTCGACTGGCTGCTGCAATACGCCTTTGGCCAACGAGCCAGCGACATCCATATCGAGCCCTGCCGCGACCAGGGTCGGGTGCGCTTTCGCATTGATGGGCTGCTGCATGACGTCTATCAATTTCCCCCGCAGGTCACCATGGCCGTGGTCAGCCGCCTGAAAAGCCTGGGGCGAATGAACGTGGCCGAAAAACGCAAGCCCCAGGATGGCCGCGTCAAGACCCGGAACCCTGCGGGTGTCGAAGTGGAATTGCGGCTTTCGACCCTGCCCACGGCATTCGGCGAAAAACTGGTGATGCGAATTTTCGACCCACAGGTGCTGCTCAAGGATTTCGACCAGTTGGGTTTGTCCAGCGCCGACCAGCAACGCTGGCACGCCATGACGCGACGCACCCACGGCATCATCCTCGTCACAGGCCCGACCGGCTCAGGCAAGACCAGCACCCTCTACACCACCCTCAGGCAACTGGCGACCCGCGAGGTCAACCTGTGCACGGTGGAAGACCCGATTGAAATGGTCGAGCCGGCCTTCAACCAGATGCAGGTCCAGCACAACATCGACCTCACGTTCGCAAGCGGCATCCGCGCCCTGCTGCGCCAGGACCCGGACATCATCATGATCGGCGAAATCCGCGACGAGGAAACCGCAGAGATGGCTATCCAGGCCGCGCTGACCGGGCACCTGGTGCTCTCGACCCTGCACACCAACGATGCACCCAGTGCCATCAGCCGCCTGCAGGAACTGGGCATTGCTCACTATTTGATCAAAGCCACGCTCATAGGTGTGATGGCGCAGCGCCTGGTGCGGCTTCTGTGCAGCCACTGCAAGCACCCCGCGGGCCTGGAGGACGATGGCGGCTACGAAGCTGTCGGCTGTGCACACTGCCGTGACAGCGGTTATCGAGGCCGGGCCGGACTGTATGAAATCATGCTCATGGACTCGGCACTCCAGGCGCTGGTCACTCCAGGCGCGGACGTACAAGCCCTGCGCCGTGGGGCACTGGCGCAGGGCATGAGCAGCCTGCGCATGGCCGGCATCGAGAAAGTGAAGGCCGGGCTGACCACGATGACGGAGGTGTTGCGGGTCACGCCAGGGGATTCAGAAACAAATCCTTTTTTTGTTGGGCCATGAAACCGTCCTTATCCGTGACCAGACCGTTACAATCGGCCTAATGTCATTCACCGACACCTTCAGATAGGGAATCGCTATGCAGATCGGAACCGTACTGCTTCTTTTCGTGGGCTTGGCCATCGCCATCCTGTTCATGGGGTTCAAAGTGGTGCCCCAGGGCTACCAATGGACCGTCGAGCGTTTCGGCCGCTACACCAACACCCTCAAGCCCGGCCTGAATATCATCATCCCGGTCATGGACCGCATCGGTCGCAAGATCAATGTGATGGAAAGCGTGCTGGATATCCCGCCTCAAGAAGTCATCACCGCCGACAATGCCACCGTGCAGATCGATGCCGTGTGCTTCTTCCAGGTGGTCAACACCGCCCAGGCCGCCTATGAGGTCAACAACCTCGAACATGCTATCCGCAACCTGCTGCAGACCAATATCCGTACCGTACTCGGCTCCATGGAACTGGACGCCATGCTGAGCCAGCGCGACGGCATCAACGAAAAACTCCTGCGCACCGTGGATGAAGCCACTGCGCCATGGGGCATCAAGATCACCCGTATCGAGATCAAGGATATCAGCCCGCCTGCCGACCTGATGGCCGCCATGTCCGGCCAAATGAAAGCCGAACGGATCAAGCGCGCACAGATCCTCGAAGCCGAAGGCCTGCGGGCGTCGGCGATCCTGACAGCGGAAGGCAAAAAGCAGGCGCAAATCCTTGAAGCCGAAGGCAGCCGCCAGGCAGCGTTCCTGGAGTCCGAGGCCCGCGAGCGCCAGGCCGAAGCCGAAGCGCGGGCGACACAAGTGGTGTCCGAAGCCATTGCGTCGGGCAACGTGCAGGCGGTGAACTACTTCGTCGCGCAAAAATACATCGACGCCCTGGGCAAGCTTGCGTCTGCCAACAACAGCAAGGTCATCCTGATGCCGCTGGAAGCCAGCCAGGTGATTGGCGCCGTGGGCGGTATCGGCGAAATCGTCAAGGCAACCTTCGGCAACCAGAAAGGCTGAGGCCAACACCATGTGGGACTTTTTGCTGCATTTGTCGTTTTGGGACTGGTTAGCCCTAGGCACCGTGCTGTTGATTCTCGAGGTGTTCGGTGCCGGAGGCTACCTGCTCTGGATGGGCATCGCCGCCGCAGCCGTGGGCGTGATCAAGTTCCTGTTCCCGCCGCTGGGGCTGGAATGGCAACTGCTGCTGTTTGCGGTGTTGTCGATACTGACCGCCGTGTACTGGTGGAAACGCCAACGCAGCAGTGCCAAGGCCAGCGATCAACCGGGGTTGAACGAGCGCGGTTCAGAGTTGGTCGGGCGCACTTTCGTGGTGCATCAAGCCATTGTGGATGGCCGCGGCAAGGTCAAAGTCGGCGATGGCGTGTGGATGGTCACCGGTGCCGACGCCCCCGTGGGCGCTCAAGTCCGCGTGGTTGGGCAGGATGGGGTGATTTTAAAGGTTGAAACTGTTTAGTCAGTGATGGAACTGGATCGGGTTAACTACAATCAAAACGTACAGATAACCCACCGGAGTCACCCATCATGCGTCTCAAATATGCTGTCGCAACCCTCGCTGTGCTTTCCCTACCTGTCGGCTCAGCCATGGCCGATAGCTTCTGGCGTAATGTCATCTCGTCGGGCGCCACCACTGGCTCGACTTACCTGACGTTCAAGGACCACAAGCTGGTGGTCGCCGCCCAGGACGACGCAGGCAGCTTCGTCGCCAGCGACGGCGGCATTCGCGGCCCGTACCTGGAAGCGGCCATGCAGAAGGTCCGCGCCGACAACCCTGGCCTCCAAGCCACCGACATGGAACTGGCTAACGCCATCCTGGCGAAGAATGCTGTAACCGAGTAACAACTGCCCTCATAAAAAATGCCGCTTTTTCAAGCGGCATTTTTTTGCCTGCTGCATGACGAATCGTTCATGGATGACAGGCTATATTCAGTCTCAGCATGCAACCATGCCCTACTGACACGTCTATTTTTCATTGCCTACCTGAAACGGATGCCTTCTTCGTCATGAGCCAACAGCCCTTCCTGCCGTTTTCCAAACCGACCATTGATGAAACCACCATCGCGGCGGTCGGCGATGTTCTGCGTTCCGGCTGGATCACCAGCGGGCCAAAGGTGCAGGCGTTCGAAGCACAGTTGTCTGACTATTTTGGCGGACGTCCGGTGCGCACCTTCAACTCGGGCACCTGCACCATGGAGATCGCCTTGCGCATCGCCGGGATCGGGCCTGGGGATGAAGTCATCACCACACCAATCTCCTGGGTTGCCACGGCCAACGTGATTCTCGAAGTGGGCGCCACTCCCGTCTTCGCCGACATCGACCCGGTGACGCGCAATATCGACCTGGCCCAGGTGGAAGCCGCCATTACTCCGCGCACCAAGGCGATCATCCCGGTGTACCTGGCCGGCTTGCCCCTGGATATGCCGATGCTCTACGCGCTGGCCAACAAGTACAACCTGCGCATTGTCGAAGATGCTGCCCAGGCCCTGGGGTCCAGCTGGGATGGAGAACGCATCGGCGCAACTGGCGACTTCGTGTCCTTCAGCTTCCAGGCGAACAAGAACATTACGTCGTCCGAAGGCGGCTGCCTGGTGTTGAACAATGCCGAGGAGGCCCGTCTGGCAGAGAAGTACCGCCTGCAAGGCGTCACCCGCAGCGGCTTCGATGGCCTGGATGTGGATGTGCTGGGTGGCAAGTTCAACATGACCGACATTGCCGCCGCCATCGGCCTGGGGCAATTTGCGCACATCGAGAAAATCACCGCCCATCGTCAGAACCTGGCACGGCACTACTTCAAATGCTTCGGCAGCAATTTCGAAGCCCAATACGGCGCGCAACTGCCGCCGGCCGACTTCGAAAACAGCAACTGGCACCTGTTCCAACTGGTATTGCCGGAGCGCCAGGATGGCCTGCCAGCCCGTGCGACGTTCATGGAGCAGATGCAGGCCCACGGCGTGGGTATCGGCTATCACTACCCGCCGATCCACCTGCTGAGCCTCTATCGGGCACAGGGTTTCAAGGAAGGCATGTTCCCGGTGGCCGAACGTGTTGGGCGTTTGATCGTGTCGTTGCCGATGTTCACGGCGATGACAGAGGCGGATGTGGAGCGGGCTGTAGCGGCGGTTAAAGCCGTACTGAAAAAAGACTGATCACAACAAATCAACTGTGGGAGCTGGCTTGCCTGCGATGCTGGCACCTCGGTGTATCGGTGATACCCGGGTGATCCAATCGCAGGCAAGCCAGCTCCCACATTGAGGTGTGCTGTTGCAGCTGTTGTGTTTATTCGCCGATGGCGGCTTTGTAGCCGGCGGCATCCAGCAGTTTGTCCAGCTCGGCCTTGTCGCTTGGCTTGAGCTTGAAGATCCAGGCGCCGTACGGGTCAGAGTTCAGCAGCTCAGGGCTGCCACTCAGCTCTTCGTTGACAGCAATCACTTCGCCGGCAACCGGCGAGTAGATATCCGAGGCTGCTTTCACCGACTCAACCACACCCGCCTGGCCTTGCGCTTCAAAATTGGCACCCACTTCCGCCAACTCAACAAACACCACATCACCCAAAGCTTCCTGTGCATGGTCGGAGATCCCGACGGTCACGGTGCCGTCAGCTTCCAGACGGGCCCATTCGTGACTTTCGGCAAAACGCAGGTCGGCAGGGATATTGCTCATAGTCTGTGTCCTCAAGATGAAATGTCAGCGGCCATTGGCCTGCCGGAATTGGTTAGATCAGGGTTTTGCCATGACGCACGAAGGTCGGCTTGACCACTCGAACCGGATACCACTTGCCGCGGATTTCCACTTCGGCCCGGTCGGCAGTCGCCGTCGGCACACGCGCCAGCGCAATGGATTTGCTTAGCGTAGGCGAGAAACTACCACTGGTGATCTCTCCTTCGCCAACATTGGCGATACGAACCACTTGGTGAGCACGCAGCACACCACGCTCTTCAAGGACGAGCCCGACCAGTTTGAACTGCACGCCGGCTGCTTTTTCTGCTTCCAGCGCAGCGCGGCCAATGAAGTTACGCTCGACAGGTTCCCAGGCGATGCTCCAGGCCATGTTGGCCGCCAGCGGCGAGACGGCCTGGTGAATATCCTGGCCATACAGGTTCATGCCGGCCTCCAGGCGCAAGGTATCGCGCGCACCGAGGCCGATGGGGGAAATGCCAGCGCCCACCAGGTCGTTGAAAAAGCCCGGTGCCTGATCGGCCGGCAGCACGATTTCGAGGCCGTCTTCGCCGGTATAGCCGGTGCGGGCGATATACCAGTCGCCATCGGCCCGGCCTTCGAACGGTTTGAGCTGATGGATCAGGATGCCACGGGACTGGGTCACCAGTTCGGCGATTTTCTGCCGGGCGTGGGGGCCTTGGATGGCGAGCATGGCCAACTCGGAGCGCTCATGCAGTTGCACTGAGTAGCTGCCCAGTTGCGCCTGCATCCAGGCCATGTCCTGATCGCGCGTGGCGGCGTTGACCACCAGGCGGTAACCGGTTTCGGTGCGGTAGACGATCATGTCGTCCACCACCCCGCCCTGCTCGTTGAGCATGGCGCTGTATAACGCACGGCCACAGCCGTGCAGTCGGTCGACATCATTGGCCAGCAGGTACTGGAGCCATTCCTTGGCCTGGGGGCCGGTGACATCGATCACGGTCATATGAGATACATCGAAGACCCCGCAGTCGCGTCGCACCTGGTGGTGTTCTTCAACTTGCGAGCCGTAATGCAAAGGCATATCCCAACCGCCAAAATCGACCATTTTCGCGCCGAGGGCGAGATGCAGGTCATACAGAGGCGTACGCTGTCCCATGGGTTTCTCCTTCCGGGCTTGGCGAAGGCGCGCAGAGCTGCCACGTGCGCCGAACACCTTGTACTACAAGGCCCGCAGCCACATACAGCAGGTCGATCCGAAAGACGGAGCGCACCGAATGCCGCGCATTGTAGCCTCAAGCCGTAGGACTGGCACCTAACCGATTTGCCGAGCCGAGCGACGAATCAGCCCGATGACCGGCAACAAGCCGACCAGCACAAGGGTCAGCGCCGGCAAAGACGCCCGTGCCCATTCGCCTTCACTGGTCATTTCAAAGATGCGGACCGCCAGGGTGTCCCAGCCAAACGGGCGCATCAGCAAGGTGGCCGGCATTTCCTTGAGCACATCCACGAACACCAGCAGCGCTGCGCTCAACGCGCCCGGCAGCAATAACGGCAGATACACTTTGCAAAACAGTCGTGGGCCGCTCACCCCAAGGCTGCGTGCCGCTTCGGGCAAAGACGTTCGGATTCGCGCCAGGCTGTTTTCCAGCGGCCCGTAGGCCACCGCCAGGAACCGCACCAGATACGCCAGCACCAGTGCCGACAGGCTGCCCAGCAGCAAAGGCTTGCCCGCCCCGCCCAGCCATCCGGAGAGCGGCACCACCAACTCGCGGTCCAGGTAACTGAACGCCAGCATGATCGACACCGCCAGCACCGAGCCTGGCAAGGCATAGCCGACATTGGCCAGGCTGATACCGGAGCGAATCGCCCGGGTGGGCGCCAGACGGTTGGCAAAGGCCAGTATCAGCGCGACGCTGACGGTGATCAGGGCTGCGATACCGCCCAGGTAGAGGGTATGCACGATCAGCCCGGTGTAACGTTCATCCAGGTCGAAGCGGCCACGCTGCCAGAACCACGCCACCAGTTGCAGCATCGGAATCACGAACGCACAGGCGAAGACCAGGCTGCACCACGCACTGGCCGCCACGGCTTTGAACCCGCGCAAGTGGTACAACGCCTTGCCCCGCGGGCGCTCATTGCTCGGTCGACTGGCCCCGCGCGCACGTCGCTCGCCATACAGCACCAACATCACTACCAGCAGCAGCAGACTCGCCAGTTGCGCGGCACTGGACAGGCTGAAAAAGCCGTACCAGGTTTTATAGATAGCGGTGGTGAAGGTGTCGAAATTGAACACCGAGACCGCACCAAAATCCGCGAGCGTCTCCATCAGCGCCAAGGCCACACCGGAGCCAATCGCTGGCCGCGCCATTGGCAATGCCACGCGCCAGAACGCTTGCCATGGCGATTGCCCCAGCACCCGCGCCGCTTCCATCAAGCCTTTGCCCTGGGCCAGGAACGCGCTGCGCGCCAGCAGGTAGACATAGGGGTAGAACACCAGCACCAACACAATGACCACGCCGCTGGTAGAGCGTACCCGCGGCAAACGCAGCCCGGTGCCGAACCACTCGCGCAGCAGGGTTTGCACCGGGCCGGCGAAATCCAGCAGGCCCACAAACACGAAGGCCAGCACATAGGCAGGGATTGCAAAGGGCAACATCAGTGCCCAGTCGAGCCAGCGCCGCCCGGGGAACTCGCACAGGCTGGTCAGCCAGGCCAGGCTGACGCCCAGCAGCGTCACGCCCAGGCCGACACCGAGCACCAGGGTCAAGGTGTTGCCCAGCAAGCGGGGCATCTGAGTGTCCCAGAGGTGCGACCAGATCTGCGGGTCGATGCTTTGCCAGGACAGCAGCAGCACGCTCAGCGGCAACAGCACCAAGGCGGCGACGCTGAAAACCGGCAGGTACCAGCGACGTTGGGCGGGGTGGGCCAAGGAAAAGCTCTCAGAAAAATAAAGATGTTGAAGCGGCCACTAACCAATGTGGGAGCTGGCTTGCCTGCGATACAAGCACCTCGGTGTATCAGTGATACCGACGTGATGCAATCGCGGGCAAGCCAGCTCCCACAGTCGAGCGGCGCAGCTTCAGTTCCAGCCAGCGCGATCCATCAGGCGAATCGCTTCGGCCTGGCGCTTGCCTGCCACTTCCACTGGCAAGGTATCGGCCACGAACTTGCCCCAGGTCGCCACTTCCGCCGATGGCGGTACCGCCGGGTTGGCCGGGAACTCCTGGTTGACGTCGGCGAAGATCTTCTGCGCCTCAGGCGTGGTCATCCACTCCACCAGCGCCTTGGCCGCTTCCGGGTGTGGTGCGTGCTGGGTCAGGCCGATGCCGGAGAGGTTCACATGCACGCCGCGGTCGCCCTGGTTCGGCCAGAACAACTTCACTGCCAGGTCTGGCTTCTGCTTGTGCAGGCGACCGTAGTAATAGGTGTTGACGATACCCACGTCGCATTGCCCGGCGTTGATGGCCTCCAGCACGGCGATGTCATCGGAGAACACGTCGGTGGAGAGGTTATTCACCCAACCCTTGATGATTTCTTCGGTCTTGGCCGCGCCATGGGTCTCGATCAACGTGGCGGTCAGCGACTGGTTGTAAACTTTTTTCGCCGTGCGCAGGCACAGGCGGCCTTCCCACTGCTTGTCGGCCAGGGCTTCGTAGGTGGTCAGGTCGCCCGGTTTTACCCGGTCGGTGGAATAGGCGATCGTTCGCGCCCGCAGGCTCAAACCGGTCCAGGCGTGGGCCGATGAGCGGTATTGCAGAGGAATATTCTTGTCGATCACAGGAGAGGTGAACGGTTGCAGGATGCCCATCTGCTCGGCCTGCCAGAGGTTGCCGGCGTCAACGGTGAGCAGCAGGTCGGCGGTGGCGTTCTCGCCCTCGGCCTTGATGCGCTGCATCAACGGGGCTTCCTTGTCGGTGATGAACTTGACCTGTACGCCGGTCTTTTTGGTGTAGGCGTCGAACACAGGCTTGATCAGTTCGTCGATACGCGAGGAGTAGACCACGACTTCGTCGGCCGCCTGCACGGTGGTGCTGCCGATCAGGGTGAGTGCCAGGGCAGTCAGGAGGCGCTTGGGTGCCAACATGGGTGCGGTCTCTCATTTGCAAATGGAGGGCAAATGATAAGGACTCACATTTGGTAACGCTTGGTGGAGGCGTTACCAGATGTTGCAGGTGCTTTTATTCGCCTTTGTGGGAGCGGGCTTGCTCGCGAATGCAGTGGGTCAGTCAGTAGTTCTATCACTGACACGCCGCTTTCGCGAGCAAGCCCGCTCCCACACAAGCCCGAACGGACGCATTTCAGCGTCAGGGTTTGGCGAGTTCGGGGAGATCGCCAGTCAATCCGAGTGCCTGGCGCACAAACACGGCTTTGGCTTCGGGCATCTGGTCGACGATTTTCAAACCCGCGTTGCGTAACCAGCGCAGCGGCAGTTGATCGGCCTGGAACAAGCGCTCAAAGCCTTCCATCGCCGCCATCAGCGCCAGGTTATGGGGCATGCGGCGCCGCTCGTAACGGCTCAGCACTTTCACATCGGCCAGGCGCTCGCCGCGCTCGGTCGCCGCCAACAGCACTTCGGCCAGCACGGCTGCATCGAGCAAACCCAGGTTGACGCCCTGCCCCGCCAACGGGTGGATGACGTGAGCGGCGTCGCCGATCAATGCCAGGCCTTCGGCCACATAGCGTTTGGCATGGCGCTGGCGCAACGGTACGCACACACGCGGGTCAGCACTGAGCACGGTGCCCAGGCGCCCCTCGAAAGCACGCTCCAGCTCACGGCAGAAGCCTTCGTCATCCAGCGCCATCAAACGCTCGGATTCGGCGGGCGTGGTCGACCAGACTATCGAACACCAGTCTTCCTGCCCATCGCGCACCAGCGGCAGGAACGCCAGCGGACCGGTGTCGGTGAAGCGTTGCCACGCGGTACGCTGGTGCGGCTGACTGCTGCGCACGCTGGTGACGATGGCGTTATGCAGGTAATCCCATTCACGGGTAGGTGTACCGGTCAGGCGGCGTACGGCGGAGTTGGCACCGTCGGCAGCCACCACCAGCGGCGCGCGCAGCTTGCGGCCGTCGGCCAGGGTCAGCAACCAGTCATCGCCGGAGCGGCGCATCTGTTCCAGGCGCGCACTGGCCAGCAGGCCGAGGTCGCAGTCATGCAGGCGATCGAGCAAGGCATCCTGCACCACGCGGTTCTCGACGATATGCCCAAGCACCTCGGCATGCACACTGGCCGCCGAGAAGTGGATCTGCCCGGTGCCGCTGCCGTCCCATACCTGCATTTCGCCATAGGGGCTGGCACGCCGCTCTACGATACCGTCCCACACGCCCAGGCGCTCAAGAATGCGCTGGCTGGCCGCCGACAACGCGCTCACCCGCGGTTCAAACGCCGCAGCCGGGTCAAATGGCTTGACGCTCAACGGGCTGCCGTCGAGCAGCAGTACTTGCAAGCCACTGCCCTGCAACGCCAGCGCCAGGGCGCTTCCGACCATTCCGGCCCCGACAATCAGCACATCTGCGCGCATGTCCATATTCAAGCCTGTCTCGCTGGCGGCTTGCGCCGCACATAAAGGGTTTTGTCGACCCGCGCCACCAGAGTGCCGGAGCCGTCATGAATCTCGACTTTGAGGTGGGGCAGATATTTCTCGCCACCTTCAGTCTGGCGCCGGATCTGATCGAGCAAAGCGTCGTCGATGGAGAATTCGGCATACACCGGGCCTTTGCCCGGCGAGATGAAGTCGATACTCGCAGCCTTGTCCCACACGATGTAGTCGCGGCCCAGGTTCTCGATCAACAGCAACATGTAGAACGGATCGACCATCGAATACAGGCTGCCGCCAAATTGCGTACCGACGTAATTGCGGTTGTACCAACCCAGGCCCATGCGCACCTTGGCATGTCGGAAATCGGCACTCAATGCCTGCACCCGCACCCCGGCGCCGAGGTACGGCGGATACAGGGTGAGGAACCAGCGCAACAGCCGCGCCTTGCCCACGCGCTGGGTTAGCCACTTACGCATCGGAACGCGTACCCAGGCCCATGGCCTGACGGGCGAACCAGCGTTTGGCCGGTGGTAACAGGTCGAGGCCAAGCAAGCCCATATTGCGGCCCAGCGCCATCAACGGTTGGGCACTGCCAAACAGGCGCGTGACCTGGTCGGAGAAGCCTACGGTGAGTTGCTGGTCCAGGCGCTGGCGCTCGCGATAGCCTTGCAAGGTCGCCAGGTCACCCGGCACAGCAGGCCCGGCCAACAGGGCTTCGGCCAAGGCATTGGCATCGCGCAGGGACAGGTTGAACCCCTGCCCGGCAATCGGGTGCAGGCTGTGGGCGGCATTGCCGAGGACCACCAGGTGCGAACGCACTTGCTCTTCGGCTTCCACCAGGGTCAACGGGTACAGGTGGCGGGCGCCCACTTGCTTGAGGGTGCCCAGGCGATACCCGAACACACCCTGAAGTTCGCTCAGGAAGCTACGCTCGTCGAGGCTGGCCAAGCGCTGGGCGTCCATGCCGATGCGGGTCCAGACCAGCGCGCAACGGTTGTCCGGCAGCGGCAGCAAGGCCATGGGGCCTTCATCGGTAAAGCGCTCGAACGCCTCGCCATTGTGCGCTTCGCTCGGCGTGATGTTGGCGATCAGCGCGCTCTGGTTGTAGGGCCGGGTTTTCACGCCGATGCCCAGCTGCTCACGCAAGCCGGAACGGCCGCCATCGGCCAGTACCGCAAGGTCGCATTCCAGCACGGTTTCATCGTTGAGGGTCAGGCGATAGCCATCGGGCAGAGGCTCCATGCGCGTGACTTCTGCCGGGCAACGCCAGCTCACCACGTCCTTGTCCAAGCCTTGCCACAGGCATTGGCCGAGCCAGGCGTTTTCCACCACATAACCCAGGGCTGGCACGCCCTCCTCCATCGCGGACAAACGCGCGGTGGAGAAGCGCCCACGGTCCGATACATGGATCTGCTTGATCGGCTCCGCCCGTCGGGAAATGGCCTGCCACAGGCCCAGACGCTGGTAAATCTGGCGCGCGCCAAACGACAGCGCGGAAGAGCGCGCATCGTAGCTCGGCTGGTAGCTGTCGCCCGGTGCAAAGGGTTCGATCAGTACGATCTTCCAACCCCGAGCCTTGGCCCCGGCTTGCAATGCCAGGGCCAGGCTGGCCCCCACCAGGCCGCCGCCGACAATCGCCAGGTTGACCCGGCTCATCGGGCAGCCGCCATCAACGCTTCGATCTCGGCAACGGTCTTGGGCACGCCGCCGGTCAGGATTTCACAGCCTTGCTTGGTCACTACCACGTCGTCCTCGATGCGCACGCCAATGCCACGCCATTTCTTTGCCACAGTCTGGTTGTCCGGGGAAATATAGATACCCGGCTCCACGGTCAAGGCCATGCCCACTTCCAGCACGCGCCATTCACCGCCCACTTTGTACTCGCCCACATCATGCACATCCATGCCCAGCCAGTGGCCGGCACGGTGCATGTAGAAGGCGCGGTAGGCTTCGCTGGCGATCAGTTCGTCAACGTCACCTTGCAACAACCCCAGCTTCACCAGGCCGGCGGTGATGACCTGCACGGTCGCCTCGTGGGCCTGGTTCCAATGTTTGTTCGGCGCGATCTGCTTGAAGGCGGCTTCCTGGGAGGCCAGCACAATCTCGTAGATCGCCTTTTGCTCGGGCGAAAACTTGCCGTTGACCGGCCAGGTACGGGTGATATCGCTGGCGTAGCAATCGATCTCACACCCGGCGTCGATCAGCACCAGGTCGCCGTCCTTGAGCACCGCGTCATTCTGCTGGTAATGCAGGATGCAGCTGTTGCGCCCAGCAGCGACGATGGAGCCATAGGCCGGCATCTTCGCACCGCCTTTGCGAAACTCGTAATCCAGCTCGGCTTCCAGGCTGAACTCATGCAGGCCGGCACGGCTGGCCTGCATCGCCCGCACATGGGCCGCACAGGAAATTCGCGCCGCCTCGCGCATCACCTTCACTTCTGCCGCCGATTTATACAGGCGCATATCGTGGAGCAAATGATCCAGGGCAACGAATTCGTTCGGCGGCTGGGCGCCCAGGTGTGCTTTGGAACGGATCACGTTGATCCACTCCATCACGTGCCGGTCGAACTCGGCATTGCTGCCCATGGCCGAGTACACGCGGTCGCGACCTTCGATCAGGCCGGGCAGGATGTCGTCGATATCGGTAATGGGGAAGGCGTCATCCGCGCCAAAGTCGCGAATCGCGCCCTCGGTGCCCGCACGCAGGCCGTCCCACAATTCGCGCTCGGCATTGCGCTCGCGGCAGAACAGCACGTACTCGCCGTGCTGGCGACCGGGCATCAGCACGATCACCGCTTCGGGCTCGGGGAAACCGCTCAGGTACTGGAAATCGCTGTCCTGGCGGTAAACATGCTCGACATCGCGGTTGCGGATGGCCACGGCGGCGGCCGGCAGGATCGCGATGCTGTTGGGTTCCATCTGCGCCATGAGCGCTTTGCGGCGCCGGGTGTATTCCGCTTTGGGGATATGGATCATGGGCAGATGGGTGTCCTTTCTCAGTGCAACGACGGCTTGGGAGCAGCGGGCTCAGCGGACTTGCGGGTCTCGGTGAACAGCAGCAGCGGCGCGACGCGCAGGTACTCCATGACTTCCATGTAGTCGCCTTCGCCGTCTTCGGATTCTTCCAGGGCATCTTGCACCTGGGAGATGGCCGCCAGGTCCTGCAGCACTTCCTTGGCGTCGGTGCTCAGCTCCAGGCCGCCGGCATTCACGCCGAAACCGTGGAGGAAACCCTGGCACCATTGGCCCAGCGCGGCAGCGCGATCGGCCAGCGGGGCGTCGTCGGTGGGCAGCAGCAGGACCACGGTGACGTCATCACCGGTCAGTTCGCCCTTGACCATTTCTTGCAGGCCGATCAATGCGTTGCGCACATTGTCGGTGGGTTCGGTTTCCAGCAGCTCGGCCACATCGGCCAGCCAGTTGTCGGCATCAAAGCCGACACCGGTGCAACTGCGGCCCAACAGCACGCCGTGCAGTTCAGCAGGCGAGCATGGATGGCCGCTGGCGCTCAGCAGTTTGGAAAAAGCATCGTACGGGGAGTTCTGAATGGGCATGGTGAGCTAGGCGCCAGACGGCGCAATGTCTAGAATGGAGCGCTGTATCCTAGCACCGGCAGACGCACCAAGACTATCGAGGGCGTCAGATCGTTTATCCTGCAGTTGCCATTCATCAGACAAATCCAGTGGAACCCAATGGAAGACACCGACCTGCAAGCGCTGATGGCCAGACTCGAACTGCTAATTGATCGGGTCGAGCAACTTAAGAGTCAAAACGGACTCCTATTAGCTCAGGAAAAGACCTGGCGCGAGGAACGCGCTCACCTCATTGAAAAAAACGAAATCGCCCGGCGTAAGGTCGAATCGATGATTTCGCGCCTGAAGGCCCTGGAGCAAGACTCATGAGTTCAAGCAATAGCGTTACCGTGCAGATCCTCGACAAAGAATATTCGATCATCTGCCCCCAGGAAGAACGCAGCAACCTGGTGAGCGCTGCCCGCTACCTGGACGGCAAGATGCGCGAAATCCGCAGCAGCGGCAAAGTGATCGGCGCCGACCGCATCGCCGTGATGGCCGCGCTGAATATCACCCATGACCTGCTGCATAAGCAGGAGCGCCCTGACGTACAGGCCAGCGGCTCGACGCGCGAGCAGGTGCGTGACCTGCTCGATCGCGTGGATCTGGTGCTTTCCACCGATTCAGACACACCCAAGGGCTGATTGCCGAGCAGGTTTAAGGTATACTCGCCCCACTCCCTGGCGTGTTTGCCAGTCGGCGATGTCCCTGAGCCGATTCGCACTACCCTGGAAGTTGCACGTTGGGCTGGTGTGCATGTCCGCTAGACGGAAAGCCTTAAAGCCTACTGCTTCTTCCACCTTGAACTTTCGGGTTCAAGGGCTAAGTCGACAGCGGCTCTGTCGGGGAGCCTGAATTCCCAAACTCAATGCCAGTCCCCGGACTGGCATTGTTTTATGAGCCGAAAAATCATGACCGAACCTGCGCCGCTTTCCCGTCCGCAACTTCGACGCATGTTGCGCAAGGCCCGCCGCGCGCTCACGCCAAGCGAGCAGCGCCAGGCCGCTCAGGGTCTGTACCGGCAACTGACACAGCACCCGCTGTTTCGCCGGGCCAAACATATCTCTTTATATCTGCCCACGGACGGTGAAATCGATCCGCGCCTGCTGCTGCGTGCGGCCCAGCGTCGCGGCAAAGCCACTTACCTGCCGGTGCTCAGCGCCTGGCCGCGCACCAAGATGGTGTTCCAGCGCGTACGCCCTGGGGATAGGTTGTTGCCCAACCGCTTTCGCATCCTTGAGCCACGGGTCAATGCCCATCACCAGCGCCAAGTCTGGGCGCTGGACCTGGTGTTGTTGCCGTTGGTGGGGTTCGATGATGTGGGTGGGCGCCTGGGCATGGGCGGCGGGTTCTACGATCGCAGCCTGGCCTATCTTGCCCGCCGCCAGAGCTGGCGCAAGCCAACGCTGCTGGGGCTGGCCCATGAATGCCAGAAAGTCGAACGCCTGGCGCAGGCAAGCTGGGATGTGCCGTTGGCGGGGACGGTGACTGATAAGCAGTGGTATGTCGCACAAACGCCGCTGGAAACAGCGGCGCCTTGGTGAATGCTTGAGTTAACGCTTGAACGGTTGTGGCTGCTGCTGAGCCAGTTCAACCGGTGCATCGGTCTTGTTCGACCACAGGCTCTGGGCATAACCGGTGGTCACGACGCCCAGACCAAACAAAATAACCAAAATCCATAGTAAATCCGGCTTACGTTGCATCGATTGCCCCCCTTTCAGGCACCTCGTACACGATGACAACAACGTTCCAAAGTAGTCCGTTGCAGCTGCGTCAAGCTTAAAAGCGCGCATTCTGCGGTAACGTGAACCAACACGCAAACCTTGACGCCAACCGACTGTCGGTTTGTCATGCAATTGCCCGACAACTTACCCAATGCCTTTTTCAGGAGCCCAACCATGGCCTACTGGCTGATGAAATCCGAGCCCGACGAACTCTCCATCAACGGCCTGGAAAAGCTCGGCGAAGCGCGCTGGGACGGAGTACGCAACTATCAGGCGCGCAACTTTTTGCGCGCCATGGCCGTGGGCGACGAGTTTTTTTTCTATCACTCCAGTTGCCCGGAGCCAGGGATTGCCGGCATCGGCAAAATCATCCGGGCCGCCTATCCGGACTCCACTGCGCTGGAACCAGAAAGCCACTATTTCGACGCCAAGGCCACCCCGGAGAAAAACCCGTGGAGCGCGATCGATGTCGCACATGTGCAAACCTTCTCCAAGGTGCTGGGGCTCGGCTATCTAAAACAGCAAACTGCACTGGCTGAAATGCCGCTGGTGCAAAAGGGCAGTCGGCTTTCGGTCATGGCGGTCACACCGGAGCAGTGGGCAGCGGTCCTCCAGTTGCTTTAATTGAAACTGGCTTCTTGCGGTGCCTGTCAGGGCCTCTTCGCGGGCAAGCCCGCTCCCACACTGGAAATGCGAACCCCTCTGGGAGCGGGCTTGCCCGCGATAGTCGCGCAGCGACTTACTGGATGATCAGGTTGTTGAACAGCAGGTCTTCTACCACTGGCTTGCCGGTTTCATCATTCATCACCTGCTGCGTTTGCTTCAACGCTTCCTGACGCAGCTTTTCCTTGCCTTCCACACTGCTCATGGTCTCGTTGGTCTGCTGGGTAAACAGCGCCACCAGTTGGTTGCGAATCAACGGGTCGTTGGCCTTGACCAACTTCGCCGCCTCATCACCCGTCACGCGCAGTGCAATGTCGGCTTTGTAGACCTTGAGCTTGGCGGTGCCATCCAGGCCGTAATTGCCCACGAACGGCGGGCTCAGGCTGATATAGCTGACCTTCGGCGCCTCGCCCTCTTTGGCCTCTTCGGCCTGGGCTGCCATCGGCAAGGTCAGGGCCAGCATCAACAGGATCCACGCTTTCACAGTTCATTCCTCGAATTCGGTTGCCGGGTAGCATAACGCTAGCAAGGCTGAGCACAAGCTTATGGGGGCTTATCAGGCGCGGGCATGCTCGTTGACCCACGGGCGTACCCTCCTACACTTATCGGCCACGACGCCAAAAGGAATAGTCCGATGAAAGCTGTGCTGTGCAAAGCCTTCGGCCCCGCCGAAACCCTGGTGCTGGAAGAGATCGCCAGCCCCGCGATCAAGAAGAACGAAATCCTGTTGGACGTGCACGCGGCCGGGGTGAATTTCCCGGACACGCTGATCATCGAAGGCAAATACCAGTTCAAGCCGCCCTTTCCGTTCTCACCCGGTGGTGAAGCGGCAGGCGTGGTCAGTGAAGTGGGTGAGAAAGTCAGCCATCTGAAAGTCGGTGACCGTGTGATGGCGCTGACCGGCTGGGGCAGCTTTGCCGAGCAGGTCGCGGTGCCCGGCTATAACGTGCTGCCGATCCCGCCGAGCATGGATTTCAACACCGCCGCCGCCTTCAGCATGACCTACGGCACCTCCATGCATGCGCTGAAACAACGCGCCAACCTGCAACCTGGCGAGACCCTGCTGGTGCTTGGCGCGTCCGGCGGCGTGGGCCTGGCCGCCGTGGAGATCGGCAAGGCCATGGGCGCCCGGGTGATTGCCGCCGCCAGCAGCGCCGACAAGCTCGCAGTGGCCAAGGCGGCCGGCGCCGATGAGCTGATCAACTACAGCGAAGCCAGCCTCAAGGATGAGGTCAAGCGCCTGACCGATGGCAATGGCGCTGACGTGATTTACGACCCGGTGGGGGGTGACCTGTTTGACCAGGCCATTCGTTCGATCGCCTGGAATGGGCGCCTGTTGGTGGTGGGTTTCGCCAGCGGGCGTATTCCTGAACTGCCGGTGAACCTGGCGTTGCTCAAGGGCGCAGCGGTGGTCGGGGTGTTCTGGGGTTCGTTTGCCCAGCGCCAACCGCAGGACAATGCAGCGAATTTCCAGCAGTTGTTCACCTGGTATGGCGAGGGCAAGCTCAAGCCGTTGGTGTCGCAGGTGTATCCGCTGGAACAGGCCGCCCAGGCGATCAATGATCTGGGACAGCGCAAGGCAGTGGGTAAAATAGTTGTCCAAACCCGATAACACACCTGAAATGCAAGCCAGCTCCCACAGTAGTTACTTCGCGGTCTTAGGACCTAACCACGACCATCACTTATCTATAGGCGACATGTTCGTAAAAGAACATGCAATTGCTCTCGTTTCCTGTGTTTGCGGATAAGAGGCGATGCTATTTTCGGTAACGAAACTGTAACATTCGCATCCGCAGTCAAAACAAGAAATTTGGAGCTCTTGAATGTTTGCTTTCTTTCGTCCTGCCGCACACCAGGCGCCCCTGCCTGAAGAAAAAATAGACAGTACCTACCGACGGCTGCGCTGGCAGATCTTCGCGGGTATTTTCTTTGGTTACGCCGGCTACTACCTGCTGCGTAAAAACTTCTCCCTGGCCATGCCCTACCTGATCGACGAGGGTTACACCCGTGGTGAACTGGGCCTGGCAATGTCGGCGATCGCGATTGCCTACGGTTTGTCCAAGTTCCTGATGGGCCTGGTGTCCGACCGCTCCAACCCACGTTACTTCCTGCCCTTCGGCCTGCTGGTTTCGGCGGGGGTGATGTTCATTTTCGGTTTCGCGCCTTGGGCAACCTCCAGCGTGACCATGATGTTCATTTTGCTGTTCATCAACGGCTGGGCCCAGGGCATGGGCTGGCCGCCAAGTGGGCGGACCATGGTGCACTGGTGGTCGCAGAAAGAACGCGGCGGCGTGGTGTCCGTGTGGAACGTGGCGCATAACGTCGGCGGTGGCTTGATCGGCCCGCTGTTCCTGCTCGGCATGGCGTGGTTCAACGACTGGCATGCGGCGTTCTACGTGCCGGCCACCGTGGCCCTGGCGGTGGCGGCGTTTGCCTTCATCACCATGCGCGACACCCCGCAATCGGTGGGCCTGCCGCCTATCGAGCAGTACAAGAACGACTATCCGGAAGGTTACGACGCCAGCCACGAAGACGAATTCAGCGCCAAGGAAATCTTCGTCAAGTACGTGCTGCGCAACAAAATGCTCTGGTACATCGCCTTCGCCAACGTGTTCGTCTATCTGTTGCGTTACGGCGTACTGGACTGGGCGCCGACCTACTTGAAAGAAGCCAAGCACTTCACGGTCGATAAGTCGTCCTGGGCGTACTTCTTCTACGAGTGGGCAGGTATCCCGGGTACGCTGCTATGCGGCTGGATGTCGGACAAGATCTTCCGTGGCAACCGCGGCCTGACCGGCATCGTGTTCATGGCCCTGGTGACAGTGGCAACCCTGGTTTACTGGCTCAACCCGCCGGGCAACCCGATGATCGACATGATTGCGCTGTTCTCCATCGGCTTCCTGATCTACGGCCCGGTGATGCTGATCGGCCTGCAGGCACTGGAACTGGCTCCGAAGAAGGCCGCCGGTACCGCAGCGGGCTTCACCGGCTTGTTCGGTTACCTGGGCGGTTCGGTAGCGGCAAGTGCCGCCATGGGCTATACGGTTGACCATTTCGGCTGGGACGGCGGCTTTGTACTGCTGATCAGCGCCTGCGTACTGGCGATCGCGTTCCTGATCCCTACGCTGTGGCACACCAACAGTGTCAGCTCGGCGCGTTAACCGCCCAGGCAATCCTTGGCACAACGCTTGAGCCGCGCCTCCAGGTTTTTATCTGGCATGGCGTGGCTACGCAGGGCGTTCACGGTCTGCTCGACATAATCGCGAGTCGTACCGTAACGCCCGCAAGCGCTTTGCAGTACATGATTAAGCACGATATCGGGCAAGTTGCCGGCATAGCTGGGCAAATGCCGCTCCAACACAAACCCCAACGCCTGCACGGTGCTGCCATCTTCCAATCGGCAACTGAGCCAGTGCGGCCGGTACGAGGGGTAAGGCATCTCACGCTGCCACAGGGCGTAAAGCGAGGCCTCCAACTGGTCCTCCGGCAAGCGGTAGGCAAACCCGCTGCAGGAACCACCGCGATCCAACCCAAACACCAGCCCCGGCAGCTCCGGCGTACCGCGATGCTCGTGTGACCACAAATACAAGCCACGGTGATAACCGTGAACCCGTGCACGCACCCGCTCGGTCGACGAGCACTCAGGGCGCCAGATCAGCGAACCATACGCAAACAGCCACACCGGCCCACCCTTGTGCCGAGCCATGGTGGCTTGCATCGAGCTCATCAATTGTTCGTGAGTGAGTTGCGGCCCCAGATCGAGCCGCGGAGGGTAAGCCAATTGCAGAAGATCGGTTTCAATGGCGGTCATGGCGAAAAGCGGTGCGCCTCCTGTGTGTTACCAGTTGTAAGCGACTTTACCGTAATAGAACGCGCCGCTGTAACCGTACGGCGAAAAAGTGCTGTAGGCGAGGTTGCCGCCGCTGCTGGCGAAGGCGTTAACCTTCTCCGGGTACTTATCGGTGACGTTGTCGCCGCCCAGGGTGAAGGTCCAGTTCTTCAACTTGTAATCCGCCGACAGGTCCAGCACCCAGGCGGCCTTGAAGGTCTGATCGTTGACCTTGTCCGTCTGATAACTGGTGAACTCACCATAGCGCACCAGGTTAGTGTGCAGCGCCCAATTACCGAAGGTGAAGTCATTGCCCAGGCTCAGCTTGTGCTGGGGCGTGGTATCGCCCAGCAAACCGATACGCTCGCGGCGGTCCACCCGCACCAGGTTGGCCCCCAGGCTGTCGAGAATCGCGGGGTTGGCTTTCACGTTGGTGACTTTGGTGTGGTTGTAGTTGTAGCCCACGGTACTGTTCCAGCGAATGCCGTTATCGAGCTGGTAGCGATAGTTGGCTACCAGATCGACGCCATCGGTGCTGGTGTCCGTGGCGTTGGTGAAGTAACGGGCCGTGGTGTAGTTGATATTGCCGACGCCATTGGTTTGCAGGTAGGCCACCGTGGCCGGGTTGAGATTGAGGTTGGACGACAGGCTGATGCGGTCGCGGATGTCGATGCGGTACACATCGAGCGTGACGGTCAGGTCATCGGCCGGCTCGAGCACCAGGCCGAGGCTGTAGTTGCGCGACTTTTCGGCCTTGAGGTCCTCGGCACCCAGCAGGCGCGCGACCTGACTGTTGGCCGGGAAGGTGCCGGCTTCCTGGATGGTGCTACCGATCAACTGCGATGAGGTGTAGGCAAAATTCTGCTGGGCAAGGGACGGCGCACGGAAACCGTTGGAGATGCTGCCGCGCACGGCCACCTGGGGGGTGAAGTCGTAGCGGGCCGACAGCGAGCCGCTGACGTTGGAACCAAAGTCACTGTAATCCTCATGGCGCACGGCAGCCGAGGCGCTGAGCTTTTCGGTGAAGTTGGTTTCCAGGTCCAGATACTGCGCCCAGTTATGCCGCGTGCTGGTACCGGCATCGGCATCGCGGAAACCACCCAGGCCGGAGCTGCCGGTCTGGTAATAGGACGCGGGCTCGCCCGCCTCGATTTCATAGCCCTGATGCAGGTACTCACCGCCGAACGCCACAGAGACCGGATACGGCAGAAAGCCCACATCGAATTCACGGGACAGGTCCAGGCTGACTTGCTTCTGATCGTTGCTCAGTGTGCCGTTATTGAATTTACGCGGCGTCGCGAGGCCCAGTGAGGTGTTGATGGTTTCAGTCCCCAATTCGTACTGGTTCTTGCCGTAGTTGGCCGACAAGTCGTAATGCCAGTCGTAGGCCAGCAGGCCGCGCAAGCCCACTACCAGCGAGGTGTCTTCCAGGTTGCCTTTGATCAGTGGCAGGTAGCCGTTGGGGTTGAGCGCCTTGATGTTGTTGGACGCGTTGCTTGCCCGGTAGAAGGCTGCCGTTTCACCGCGCCGCTTGCTGTAGCCACCGAAGGTGTAGAACTCGGCGGCATCGTTGAAGGCATACTCCGAGTTGAACTGGAATTTGCCTTCATTGGTGGCCGGCTCACCTTGGCGGAACACACGCTGGCCGTAAGTAGTAGAGCCGATGCTGCCGGGGCGGTAGTCGTTGCCCGCGCGGTTGGTGTAATCGTTGTCGGCGCCTTCGGCAGACAGGTTGATAAAGCCATTGTCGCCCAATGCCAGGCCCGCATTACCGCTGACATTACGCTGGATACCGTCACCCTTTTTGTACTCGCCAAACTTGCTGGAAACCGAGCCGCCATGGTCGGCGTGCTTGAGGATCACGTTGATCACCCCGGCGATCGCATCGGAGCCGTAACGGGCAGAAGCGCCGTCGCGCAGCACCTCGATATGGTCCACCGCCGACAGCGGGATGGCATTCAAGTCTGCCGGAGCCGAACCGCGCCCAACCGCACCGCCCAGATTGACGAAGGCACTGGTATGGCGACGCTTGCCGTTGACCAGTACCAATACCTGGTCCGGCGACAAGCCGCGCAACTGCGCCGGACGCACGAGTTCGGCGCCGTCCACCAGGCTTGGTCGGGGGAAGTTGATCGACGGAATCAGGCGCGCTAATACGGCACCCAGCTCATCGGAGCCGGTGCTGCGCAGGGTTTCACCGGAGATTACGTCGATTGGCGACAGCGATGCACTGGCGGTGCGCTCTTGGGCGCGGGTGCCGGTGACGATCACGGTGTCGAGTTTAGGTGCATCAACCGCAGAAGTTTCGTCTGCCAGAACTGGATTGAATCCCACAACGGTCAGCAAATTTGCCGACAAAATCGCCGTGTATAGCGCGTGTTTCCTGTAGCTGCCCATACCGCTCCCCTTTGAATCAAAAATAGAACTGCAATGCGCAAAGTTCGTACGATCGATCCGGCTGGCGGGCGGTGGCGGTCAGTATCTGGTTATGGTCGATGAAGTCGGTAGTCCGTTGCGATATAGCTTAAAGATATTCATCAACCAGAATAAATACCTTAAAAGAATAAGCAAAAGCATAAGCACGCTCGCCCATTCGTCAGGATCCACGCGGCTAATCCCGGTACTTTCAGCCCCGGTTCAGCCTGGGCGGGTGCCAAGCCGTCAAACTGACGCGCCTATAACGACCCACTTAGCCGCTCATCAAATCGACTACCGAGGTCGCCCATGAAAAAATTCCGATTGCCTGGCCTGCTATTGCTTGCCCAGGCCACCACAGCACTGGCTAGCGAAACGCCAACGGTCACTGACGACAAAGGCTTCTGGTACGCCCAGACCAGCATCTACACCCGGCACTTTGCACCCGACCCGCAACACAACAACAAGCAGGACTTGATCGGCCTGGAGCGCAATGAGGCGTCGGGCCTGGTGTATGGCGGGGTGACCTTTCGCAACTCGTTCCGCCAACGCTCGTACTACGCCTATGCGGGCAAGCGCTATGACATGGCCGACTATCCGGTGTATGCGAAGTTGACCGGCGGGCTGATCCAGGGCTATCGCGGCGAGTATCGCGACAAGATCCCATTGAATCGTTTTGGCGTAGCGCCAGTGATCATTCCATCGGTGGGAACGCATTACGGGCCGGTGGCGGCTGAGCTGGTATTGCTCGGGTTCAACGCGGCAATGGTGACGACTGGAGTGCGCTTCTGACACAGCACGGTCGCGGGTGGGAGCTGGCTTGCCTGCTCCCACCTTATTCAGCGCAAGGTGTTAGGGCCTTGGGGCGTAGGCAAACACGTCAGCGCGCATCCGGTGAGCATCCATACCGGCGTCGACCAATGCATCCAAGGTGCCATAAATCATCGCCGGTGAGCCGCTGGCGTAGACATGTACCGTGTTGAGGTCGGCAATGTCTTCGCACACCACCTCATGCAGCAAACCGCAGCGCCCTTCCCAGCCACACAGGTCGCTGACCACTTTGTGCAGGAACAGATTGGGCAATTGCAGCCACTGATCCCAGTGCTCGATCTGGTAGAAATCTTCCGGGCGCCGTACGCCCCAATACAGGTGCACCGGGTGCTTGAAACCCGAAGCGCGGCAGTGCTCGATCAGGCTGTGCATCTGCGCCATACCGGTACCGGCGGCCATCAGCACCAGCGGCCCGTCCGGCAACTCGGCCAGGTGGGTGTCACCGAACGGCAGTTCCACACGAGCCATCTGGTTGCGCTGCAATTGTTCGATCAGGTTGCGCGCACTGTCTTCGCGCACCAGCACATGCAGCTCCAACTCACGCCCGGCATGGGGCGCAGAAGCCAGAGAAAACGCCGACTTTTCGCCGTTCTCCCGTTCGAGCATCAAGTATTGCCCGGCGTGGTAACGCACCGCCTTACCGGCCGGGGCGCGCAGGCGCACACGCCAGACATCGCCGCCGACTTCCACGCACTCGATCAATTGGCATGACAATTTGCGCAACGGCAACTCTCCTGGCGCCAGTACGCCATCCCACAACACAATGCAGTCTTCCAGGGGCTCGGCGATGCAGGTGTAGAACTCACCATGATCGCGCACTTCCCCGGCTTGGCGTACCCGGCCCTCCACCAGCAACGCCGCGCAGACATGGCACACGCCATTGCGACAGGCCTGAGGGCACTCATAGCCCAGGCGACGGGCGCCCTCGAGGATTCGCTCGCCAGGGGCCAGTTCCAGCACAGCACCGGAAGGTTGCAGGGTTACACGCATCAATCTATTCCCAATTCTTTCCAGATCGCATCGACCCGCGCCGTGACGGCTTCATCCTTGACGATCACCCGGCCCCACTCACGCGTGGTTTCGCCCGGCCATTTGTGCGTGGCATCCAGGCCCATCTTTGAGCCAAGGCCCGATACCGGCGACGCGAAGTCGAGGTAGTCGATAGGCGTGTTGTCGATCATCACCGTGTCGCGCTTGGGATCCATGCGCGTGGTGATGGCCCAGATCACGTCGTTCCAGTCCCGGGCATTGATGTCGTCGTCGGTGACGATAACGAACTTGGTGTACATGAACTGTCGCAAAAACGACCACACACCGAGCATTACCCGCTTGGCATGCCCCGGATACGACTTCTTCATGGTGACGATGGCCATGCGATACGAACAGCCCTCGGGCGGCAGGTAGAAGTCGGTGATCTCAGGGAATTGCTTTTGCAGGATCGGCACGAACACTTCGTTGAGCGCCACACCGAGGATGGCCGGCTCATCGGGCGGACGGCCTGTGTAGGTACTGTGGTAGATCGGCTTGACCCGATGGGTGATGCGCTCGACGGTGAACACCGGAAAGCTGTCGACTTCGTTGTAGTAACCGGTGTGGTCGCCGTACGGGCCTTCATCGGCCATTTCACCTGGGTGAATCACGCCTTCAAGGATGATTTCGGCGGTAGCCGGCACTTGCAGGTCGTTACCGCGGCACTTCACCAGCTCCGTGCGATTACCGCGCAACAAGCCGGCGAAGGCGTACTCGGAGAGGCTGTCAGGTACGGGAGTGACGGCACCGAGAATGGTCGCCGGGTCGGCACCCAGGGCCACGGACACCGGGAACGGCTTGCCGGGATGCTTCTCGCACCACTCACGGAAGTCGAGGGCTCCGCCACGGTGGCTGAGCCAGCGCATGATCACTTTGTTACGGCCAATGACTTGCTGACGGTAGATACCGAGGTTCTGGCGATCCTTGTTCGGGCCCTTGGTGACAGTCAGGCCCCAGGTGATCAACGGGCCGACGTCGCCGGGCCAGCAGGTTTGCACCGGGAGCATGGCCAGGTCGACATCATCGCCTTCAATGACCACTTCCTGGCAGACCGCGTCCTTGACCACCTTGGGGGCCATGGCGATGATCTTGCGGAAGATCGGCAGTTTGGACCAGGCGTCCTTCAAGCCCTTGGGCGGCTCGGGCTCCTTGAGAAAGGCCAGCAGCTTGCCGATCTCGCGCAGTTCGCTGACAGACTCGGCGCCCATGCCAAAGGCCACGCGCTCGGGAGTACCGAACAGGTTGCCCAGCACCGGGATATCAAAGCCGGTCGGGTTTTCGAACAACAGCGCCGGGCCCTTGTTGCGCAAGGTGCGGTCGCAAATCTCAGTCATTTCCAGCACCGGAGAAATCGGCATCTGGATACGTTTCAACTCTCCGCGCTGCTCAAGTTGCTGCACGAAATCCCGAAGATCCTTGAATTTCATTAACCATGCCACCCGTAAAATAGGCGTACATCCTACCTGCTCTGAGGGCGGCTGGCAGCTTAATTGGCCGTCAATCCACGTGATTGCAACGAACTGAACAACGGTTCCAGGAAGGCTTCGATGTGTCGCGCGCCGACGTCCGAAAGATGGTTATCGTCGGTATACAACGCGCGGCCATTGAGTTCGACCCGGCACAACCCATCGGCGCCGCACAGTAATGGCGCGGGGTCCAGCACCGCGACACCGCTGTCGGCAGCCGCCAATTCATCAAACAACTGCGTGATAAAGGCCTGGCGCTTCACATGCTCGGCCACGGCGAGCCCTTCACCGTCCACGGGCCGGTTCATCATGGCCAGGCGGCTGAGACGGTAAGGCACGATGATTTCCTGCAGCGGCACTTCCTTAACCAACCAGACCTTGTGGCCGGCAGCGCGCAAGTCCCGAATGCGCTCGCGCAGGCCCTGGGCAAAGCGTTGTTCGGCGACGGCACGCACATACTGGCCGGTGCCAGGATCTTTGAGTGCATGCTCCTTGTCACCGGACATTTGCCCATACACATACAGGCTCCAGCGGGCGGCCAACACCACATCGCTGAACGTCTGCTCGGCCATGGCCTTCTCGACGCGCCGGTTGAAATGCGCGCAGCGGGCAATATTTTCCAGGCCATCGAGGGGAATACAGCCGGCAAAACTGGCTTCGACCAGGCTGATATCGTGACGATCAGCGCCCTCTTTGAGTGCCGGTATCAGCGCGGTAGCGTGACTGTCACCCCATACCAACGCCGAAACCGATTGGTCTTTCGGGCCGAAATGGCAGAACAAGCGTTCATCGGGCGTATCTTTGTCGGCCATGCACGCCAGCAGGTCAGGGCTCCACTTCTTGGCCTGGGCAAAACGCAACGCCTGTTCGGACAAGCGCGAAGGCACGCCGTCAGCTTCGCGTATCGCAAGGCCAGTGAAGCCCAGCCCCAGAATGCCGACCATGGCTGACGCCAGAATCGCCTTACGCGAAGCCAGCAAACGTTTTTCTCGGAACGGCGTTTCCACGAAGCGCCAGGACAGATAGCCCAGCACCAGCGAAAGCAGCATCAGCCCCCCCAGTTCCAGCGCGCTCAAGCCATCCACCGCGGCGTAGTTGGCGTACACGAATACCGGCCAGTGCCAGAGGTACCAGGAATAAGAGATCAGCCCGATACCCACCATGATCCGCGTGCCCAACAGGCGAGCGACCCAAGTCTGTTGCTGGCCGTTGGCCCAGATCAACCCGACCACACCCAGCACAGGCAACAACGCAGTCGCGCCTGGGAACGGCGTTTTCGCGTCGTAGCCCAGCACAGCGATGAGGATCAATGCCAGGGAAGCCAGGCTGATCCCTTGCGCCAAGGCCCGCGACGCGCGCCACTCACGCTTGGGCTGCACCGCCAGCATCGCACCGGCCAGTAGCTCCCAGGCCCGTAGATGCAACAGGAAGAAAGCTTTCTGTGGCTCATGCTGAACCGCCCAGACGCTCATGCCAAACGACGCCAGCAGCACCGCGAACAATGCCAGGCGCCAGTGCTTCAAACGGCTGGAAAGCAAGGTCAATAGCAATGGGAAGAAAATATAGAACTGCTCTTCTACCGCCAATGACCAGGTATGCAACAGGGGTTTGATGTCTGATGAAGCATCGAAATAGCCGTGCTGGCGCGAGAACAACAGGTTCGAGGTAAAAGTCACCTGATAATGCGCAGACCGCCCCAACTCTTCATAGTCCTTGGGCGCCAACAGAAACCAACCCACTGCCAGTGTCGCCGCGATCATCACAAACAGGGCCGGCAATATACGCCGGGCACGGCGAGCCCAGAAGTCCATGAAGCTGAAGCGTCCGGCTTGACGCTCACGCCAGATAATTGACGTAATCAGGAAGCCCGAGATGACGAAAAAGACGTCAACGCCAACAAAACCGCCAGTAATGCCAGGGACACCAAAGTGGAACAACACGACTGCAAGGACAGCGATGGCACGCAGGCCATCGATGTCTCTGCGGTAAGCAAGGGTGGTCATAAGAATGTGGTCAGTCTGCGACGAAAGGGATGAGCGAAGTCACGCGTCAATTTTTGTTACTTAACGGATACTTATGCCACAAAAATCGCAGAATCTCGACGCAAAAAAAATGGCGCCCCATTAAGGGCGCCATTTTTTTGGACCTGAAACGCTGTATTACTTGCGTTTCATCGACAGGAAGAACTCGTCGTTGGTCTTGGTGGTTTTCAGCTTGTCGATCAGAAACTCGATGGCAGCGACTTCGTCCATCGGGTGCAGCAGCTTGCGCAGGATCCACATACGCTGCAGTTCGTCGTCTGCGGTCAGCAGCTCTTCGCGGCGGGTGCCGGAGCGGTTGATGTTGATCGCAGGGAACACACGCTTTTCAGCGATGCGACGGTCCAAAGGCAGTTCCATGTTGCCGGTACCCTTGAACTCTTCGTAGATCACTTCGTCCATCTTCGAGCCGGTTTCAACCAGCGCGGTGGCGATAATGGTCAGCGAGCCGCCTTCTTCGATGTTGCGCGCAGCGCCGAAGAAACGCTTTGGTTTTTCCAGGGCGTGGGCATCGACACCACCGGTCAGCACCTTGCCGGAGCTCGGGATCACGGTGTTGTAGGCGCGGGCCAGACGGGTGATGGAGTCGAGCAGGATCACCACGTCTTTCTTGTGTTCGACTAGGCGCTTGGCCTTCTCGATCACCATTTCGGCAACCTGCACGTGGCGGGTTGGCGGCTCATCGAACGTCGAGGCAACCACTTCGCCGCGCACGGTGCGCTGCATCTCGGTCACTTCTTCCGGACGCTCATCGATCAACAGTACGATCAGGTGAACTTCAGGGTTGTTACGTGCGATGTTCGCTGCAATGTTCTGCAGCATGATCGTTTTACCGGCTTTCGGCGGTGCGACGATCAGGCCACGCTGGCCTTTGCCGATTGGAGCGCAGAGGTCAATCACACGACCGGTCAAGTCTTCGGTGGAGCCGTTACCGGCTTCCATCTTCATGCGCACGGTCGGGAACAGCGGCGTCAGGTTCTCGAAGAGAATCTTGTTTTTCGCGTTCTCGGGGCGATCGAAGTTGATCGTGTCGACCTTGAGCAGGGCGAAGTAACGCTCGCCTTCCTTCGGAGGACGGATCTTGCCAACGATGGTGTCACCGGTGCGCAAGTTGAAGCGACGGATCTGGCTCGGCGAGACGTAGATATCATCTGGGCCGGCGAGATAGGACGCATCTGCAGAGCGGAGGAAGCCGAAGCCGTCCTGGAGAATCTCCAGCACGCCATCACCGGAGATTTCCTCGCCGCTTTTCGCGTGCTTCTTGAGCAGGGAGAAAATCACGTCCTGCTTGCGCGAACGGGCCATATTTTCTATGCCCATTTCTTCGGCCAGTTGGAGCAGGTCGGTAATCGGCTTTTGCTTGAGTTCAGTCAGATTCATATAGGAATGACGTAATCATTTATGGAGGGGGGAAATTAAGCTTTTGGCTTAATGAGGCCGCGCCGCAGAGAAGGCGACAGGATCGCGTACTAATCGAAAAGGAATGCGTCGGCGACGGCTTGCAGGGGGCAGTGGAGAAACCACTGCGGGGCCGAATGTACCACCTGGATTTCGGAGCGTCTAGCCCTGTTTTACGAAAAAGCCCCGCAATTTGCGGGGCTTTTTTGACGACGCTTAGAGGCTCGCGTCGAGGAAAGCTTGCAACTGGGACTTCGACAGAGCACCCACTTTAGTCGCTTCGACATTGCCGTTCTTGAACAGCATCAGGGTCGGGATACCACGCACGCCATGCTTGGCCGGGGTGCCCTGGTTCTCGTCGATGTTCAGCTTGGCAATGGTCAGCTTGCCTGCGTAGGTGGTTGCAATGTCGTCCAGGACCGGAGCGATCATTTTGCAAGGGCCGCACCATTCAGCCCAGTAGTCAACCAGCACCGGGCCGTCAGCCTTGAGGACTTCGGCTTCAAAGGTCGCGTCGGTGACGTGCTTGATAAGATCGCTGCTCATGGATGTCTCCGGATTGTAAGCAAAAAAAACGTTGCCCATCATAGCCGCCCTTCCCCTGTTCAGGAAGCCGCGTCTGATTGAGTCTTGCTATGAGGTTGAATGAGCGTGGGTATGACTCTGTCACGGCGTGGCGGGCGTCATGAACGCAATGCCCGTACGCAACGCTGCATTACGTATATGTTCCTGCATGGTTTTCTGCGCCGCCGTACTGTTGCGGCGGGCCAGGGCGCGCAGGATTCTGCGATGTTCCTGCCAGGTTTCCATGGCCCGTTCCGGCCGGATGAACGGTAGCTTCTGACTTTCCAGAAACACCTCGGCGCTGGCGCTCAGGATGCTCACCATGGCCTGGTTACCGCTGGCCAGCAGAATACGCTGATGAAACTCGAAGTCCAGGCGGGCGGCCGCTTCGAAGTCGCCCGCCTTGAGCACTTTGCGCATGGCTTGGACGTTGTCTTGCAGGCTGTCCAGTGCATCGAGGGTCAGTGTCACTGCTGCCAACCCCGCCGCAAACCCCTCCAAGGCGTAGCGCAGCTGGAAGATATCCGGCGGCGTGGCCTGCGCCGCGAAGGGCCAGGCGAACCCCGGTGCCTCTTGCACGTCCTGCACGAACACGCCCTTGCCCGGCTGCACGTTGACCACGCCCAAAGCGCTGAGGGACGACAGCGCCTCACGCAACGACGCCCGGCTCACCCCCAATTGCAGGGCCAGGTCGCGCTGGGATGGCAGCGCGTCGCCCGGCCCAAAGCCTTGCTCCTTGATCAGTTTGCGGATGGCCTGCAAGGCCGCTTCCGGTACGGCTTGGGCAATGGAATTCATAAAAAGCTCAGGGTTCCCGATAGCGTGTGTGACCCGTTGTAAAACTATTCATAGCTGGCTGCAAGCCACGCCCCAAAGGCGCTCGCGGCTTTTTGCAAACGCTCGAAAAGGGTGCGGGAAACCTGACCACTGTTCAGACCAGTAAGACCACTGCACCTCAACAAACATCAGCCTTGCAGACGATCCGAACGGTGCTGGCATGGGCTGTGCACTGGGCAAACTCAGAAAATTCCTTCGCCTTTTTCGGAGAGTTGCCATGACCAAGCGCTACAGCGCCCTGCTCACTGCCCTGTTTGCCAGCCTGATGCTGAGCCAGGCACCCGCCCAGGCGAGTGGTCTGGATGACATCGTCGCCCGTGGCACCCTGAAGGTTGCCGTCCCCCAGGACTTCCCGCCGTTTGGTTCGGTCGGCCCTGACATGCAACCCCGTGGCCTGGACATCGACACCGCCAAGCTGCTGGCCGACCAACTCAAGGTCAAGCTGGAACTGACGCCGGTCAACAGCACCAACCGCATACCGTTCCTCACCACTGGCAAAGTCGACCTGGTTATTTCCAGCCTGGGCAAGAACCCCGAGCGCGCAAAGGTCATCGACTTCTCCAACGCCTACGCGCCGTTCTACCTTGCCGTGTTTGGGCCGCCTGATGCCGCCATCGCCAGCCTCGACGACCTCAAGGGCAAGACCATCAGCGTGACCCGTGGCGCCATCGAAGACATCGAGCTGACCGCGGTAGCGCCCAAGGAAGCCACGATCAAGCGTTTTGAAGACAACAACTCCACCATCGCCGCCTACCTGGCCGGCCAGGTCGACCTGATCGCCAGTGGCAACGTGGTCATGGTGGCCATCAGCGAACGCAACCCCAAGCGCGTACCGGCACTGAAGGTGAAACTCAAGGATTCGCCGGTGTACGTAGGCGTGAACAAGAACGAGCCGGCGCTGCTGGAAAAGGTCAACCAGATCCTGGTGGCAGCCAAGGCTGACGGCAGCCTTGGGAAAAACGCGATGCAGTGGCTCAAAGAACCGCTGCCTGCCGACCTCTGACGCGGAGCTCAAAGATGGCCTATCAATTCGACTTTGTGCCGGTGCTGGCCAATACCGACCTGCTCCTGCGTGGCGCGCTGTTCACCCTTGAGCTGACGGCCATTGGCGCCATCCTCGGCGTGGCCCTGGGCACTGTCGGCGCCGTGGTACGGGCGTGGAAGATCCAACCGTTTGCGTGGGTCTTTGGTGTGTATGTCGAGTTGATCCGCAACACGCCGTTCCTGGTGCAACTGTTCTTCATCTTCTTCGGCCTGCCATCCCTCGGGTTGAAAATTACCGAGTGGCAAGCCGCCGTGCTGGCGATGGTGATCAACCTGGGGGCCTACTCCACCGAGATCATCCGTGCCGGCATCCAGGCCATCCCACGGGGGCAACTGGAGGCGGCCGCGGCACTGGCAATGACGCGCTTTGAAGCGTTTCGCCATGTGGTGCTGCTGCCGGCCCTGGGCAAGGTGTGGCCCGCCCTGAGCAGCCAGATCATCATCGTGATGCTCGGTTCGGCGGTGTGTTCGCAGATTGCGACTGAAGAATTGAGCTTTGCCGCCAACTTTATCCAGTCGCGTAATTTCCGTGCCTTTGAAACCTATGCCCTGACCACCCTGGTGTACCTGTGCATGGCGCTGATGATTCGCCAATTGCTCAACTGGATCGGCCGACGGTTTGTCATGAGGAACAGCCGATGAGTGATTTTTCGTTCTGGGACATTGTGCGCAACCTGCTGACCGGCCTGCAATGGACGCTGTTGCTGTCATTGGTGGCGTTTGTGGGCGGCGGCCTGATCGGCTTATTGGTGATGACCCTGCGCATCAGCCGCAAAGCGTTCCCACGCAATATGGCCCGCACCTATATCGAACTGTTCCAGGGCACGCCACTGCTGATGCAGCTGTTCCTGGTGTTTTTCGGCGTTGCCCTGCTTGGCGTGGACATATCGCCCTGGCTGGCAGCGGCAATTGCCTTGACCCTGTTTACCAGTGCCTACCTGGCTGAAATATGGCGCGGTTGCGTCGATTCCATTGCCCACGGCCAATGGGAAGCCTCGGCCAGCCTGGCCCTCAACCCGCTTGAACAACTGCGCTATGTGATCTTGCCCCAGGCGCTGCGCATTGCTGTCGCGCCGACGGTGGGCTTTTCGGTGCAGGTGGTCAAAGGCACCGCCGTGACCTCGATCATCGGCTTCACCGAACTGACCAAGACGGGCGGCATGCTCGCCAACGCCACCTTTGAACCCTTCATGGTCTACGGCCTGGTGGCCCTCGGTTACTTTTTGCTCTGTTACCCCTTGTCCCTCAGTGCGCGCTACCTGGAAAGGAGACTGCATGCCTCTGCTTAGAATTTCTGCCCTGCATAAGTATTACGGCGATCACCACGTACTCAAGGGCATCGACTTGACGGTGGACGAAGGCCAGGTGGTCGCGATCATCGGCCGCAGCGGCTCGGGCAAGTCCACCTTGCTGCGCACCCTCAATGGCCTGGAGTCGATCAACGACGGTGTAATCGAAGTCGATGGCGAATACCTCGACGCCGCCCGCGCCGACCTGCGCAGCCTGCGGCAGAAGGTCGGCATGGTGTTCCAGCAATTCAATCTGTTCCCGCACCTGACCGTGGGCGAGAACGTGATGCTGGCGCCGCAAGTGGTGCAGAAAGTGCCCAAGGCCAAGGCCGCCCAACTGGCCAGGCAGATGCTGGACCGGGTCGGGCTGGGCGAAAAATTCGATGCCTTTCCCGATCGCCTGTCCGGCGGCCAGCAACAACGCGTCGCCATTGCCCGCGCCCTGGCCATGTCGCCCAAGGTGCTGCTGTGCGACGAGATCACTTCAGCCCTGGACCCCGAACTGGTCAATGAAGTGCTGAGCGTGGTGCGCCAACTGGCTCAGGACGGCATGACCCTGATCATGGTGACTCACGAAATGCGTTTTGCCCGTGAGGTCGGCGACAAGCTCGTGTTCATGCACCAGGGCAAGGTACATGAAACCGGTGACCCGAAGGTACTGTTCGCCAACCCGAAAACGGCCGAGCTGGCTAACTTCATTGGCTCGGTGGAACAGCCGGGCTAACCAGTTCGAAACGGCCCTGCCCCTCAAGGTGGGCCTGCGTGCGTACCATCAACGCGTCGAAGGGCAGTTCGGTGTCAATATCGACCTGGGCGGTGAGCCTGCGCCCTGTCACCGGCACACCTGAGACTCGCGCAATCAAGGCCTGGCCGGGTAACAACTGGCCGCTGGCCGACTCATCAGGTGCTTGAGCAGACGACCAGCCGACTGCTCGCCCGTCGACCTGGGCATGCTTGAGACGCAAGCGCAAACGCCCCTCACGACCAAACCGAAACCCTTGCCCATCGGCAGGCGCTGCGACAAAACGCAGGGCCATTGCCGCCGGCTCCGCGCAGAGCACGGTCATGCTGAACGTGCGGGTAGCCAGCACCACAGCGGCATTTTCAACCACTGCATCCCGGTATATCGGCCCATAGTCGATGCGCGACTGGCTCAGCGATAGCCGACAGTTTTCAGCTTGCGCATCAAGTGCTGCCAGCAACATGCATAACAGGGCCAAGGGCAGGCTTGCACGCTTAACTACCCTGGCACACAGCCGATACCGCTTCATAGAATTTGTCATTGTCAGGCTTGGCCTCGGGGTCGATGTGCAACAGGCAAGTGGAAGAGTCCGGCAATGAAACTTTCAGGCTTTGCGACTCGGAGACGTCGTTGAGGAAAATCATGCCCTCGCCCACCACACTGGTGATGAAGCGATTGCCCTTGCCCAAGACCGAGGCGCCCTGAGGCAATGGTCGGCCGTGCTGATCGTTGGCGGTTACCAGCATCCGGCGTACTTTCACCACGTCAAAATCCACGTTATTGAACGAGCCTCGGCCTGCCGCAAGGACCTGGGTGCCGTTTTTCAGGTCCACCCGTTTGGGCAAGGAAGGGGTCTGCACCTGGACGCGGCTGTTGGTGTAGGCCGGCAAGCCGGCAATTACCGCCTGGCCGCTGAAGTCGGTCCATACCGGGCCTTGTGGCGTCTCGACTTTCGCCGAGCCGATATCGCCGACCGAGACGATGCCGAACGTGTCCTGCACGCTGTAGGGCGAAAAGGTCAGCCCGCCTTCGTGAGCCACCGCACCACCCTGCCATTGGCCGGTGTAGCTGGTGCCCAGCGGGTCACGACTAACGCCCAGGCCCACTCGCGTATAGCGTGGCAACAAGTCCACTTGCCCACGCAACGATTGCTCCCTGGCCCGCATGTCACGCTCAACTCCCACTTCGTAGTTCACATACTCGTTGACCCGCTCGCTCAGTGCAGTGCCCGCGGTAAATTGCTCCCCACGGCGGCTGGTGTAGCTGCTCACACGGCGATCGCCGCCCAGCGGCACGCTGACCTGCAACCGCAGGGACACATCGTTATCCACGGCACGATCACGCCGGCTGCCTGTATAGGTGGCGTCACGGCCAGCCCGTGAACCACCTACCTGTGAATCAGCGATCAGCGCCACATCGGCATGGCCAAACGACTTGTTCCATGAGGCAAACACATGCTCGCTGGTTTGCCCGCCAAATTGAGCGCTGCGGGTGTAATTCAAAGAAAATACGCCCAGCGTGGGGTCGGCCCAGCTCACGCCCGCGGTGTACTGGTTTTTAAAGTGGGAATTGAGATCATCGGCCCTGAGCGACTGGCCCACTTCAGTGACTTCACGGTAACCACGCGTCTGGGTAGTGGCGCTGAGGTTGACGTCGATATTGGCCCCGACCGGGCTGCTCAGTGACAGGCTGCTGCGTGAGCCGGACACGGCCTTCTGGCTGTCCCGGGACAGGTTATGGCGTGCGTTGACAGAAACCCGCTGGAAAAACACGCTGCTCAGGGTGCCCCCTGCCGCCCAATAGTCATCGGTACTCAACAAGCCAAAACCCGCAGACGAGTGGCTCCCCAGCCCCCAGGTACCACTGCCCATGGCGATCACCGGTGAAGGCCCTTCCTCACCCGCCGTTCTGCGCAACTCGCCCACCGACAAATAGTATCCAGGCGTCGCCGGGGTGGCCCCCGCGAACGATGCCGCCGGCACCACGAAACTGCGCTTGGCACCCCGCACGTCAATTACACTGACCTCAAGGTCGCTGGTGGTGTTAAGCAGGGGCAAGCCCGTCAGCCGGAACGGTCCTTCAGGCACCAACGTACTGTGGACCAACACACCGGACTGGCGTATTTCAACCCGCGATTGGCTTTGGGCCAACCCCTCGACCACTGCGTTATTGCCGCCTGCGGGTGTTCTGGCCTGCCCATCGGGGGAGAACTGCACGCCCGACAGTTGGATCCCGCCAAACAACGGGTTATTGCTGGAGATCTGGCCTGCCTGGAACGTCGACTGCAACCCGGCGATATCCCGCTGGGCATAAGCGTGCAAGTGTTCGGTACGGGTCTGGCCGTTGTCAGACACATAGAACTGGCGGCTGCGGACAATCCAGTCGTCGAGGTTGAAGCCCGCCTCTGTATAAGCCGACACGAACCGGCTGGGCCCACTGCGCAAATGGCTGTCGTAACCCAGCACGTCATAGTTGAACAACGCTGCCGCGCCGCCGTGGGAAAAATTCCCGCTTTCCCACTGGGGTTCGCGCAAGGCCTGGGTCGGCACCACCAGCACCACTTCGTCGTTGCCGGGGCGCAGCCGCACCATCGTCGCCGGGAATGCGCCGAGAAAGTCATGGCAGGCCTGGTCGGGCCTGGCGCCGGGCTGCAGGATTGCGCCGGGTTTAACCAGCCCGGCCTTCTCAAGTAAACCTGGGGTGAAACACAACTCACCCTGCGAACCAAACCGGGCATCCACCCGCCCAAGCGGGTTGCCATTGACCCGCAACCCCACCACCTGGACACCTTCGCGAAAGCGCGCCGCACTGCGAAAGTAATCGGCAACCTTGGGGTCTATGCCGTGGGTTGTGAGGGCCGCCAGGTCAAACCCTTCCCCGAGTTCCAGCGCGGTCGCCATACCAGGCAGACTCCAGAGCGCCGCAAAGCCGATGGATAACGTGGATCGACCGGGCCAGGCAGTACCGGCAATGTCGCGCCTCGAAGGAAGCCTCATGAACCGATCAACCTTCATCGGTGATGACCGGCGCTCGGTAGCTGTCTACCGAAAACCCGTAGACCGTGGCGGGCTGGATCTCTACTTGAGCCACATTGCCCAGAGTACCTTCGCCCTTCGCCACCAATGCCTCACCCGGCAAGATGTAAGTGCGCGGCAATGTCGCCAGTGTGCCTTGTGGCAGCAGCTGCACATCTGGCGCCAGGCGCACCACATAGGCGCTGTCGTTGTGGACGCTGAGCCGGTCCCCGACGCGCTTCCAGGTCAACAATTCCCACGGCGTATGGTGTCGCGGCAGGCCTTGGGGGTGCAGGATCAGCGGCAAATTCTGCCGCAGGGTGATGCCAATGGTCGCACCACCCGCAGCCCGCGCCTGGGGGATGCCCTCAAACGACACGCGCTTGAGCCGCTGGGTCTTGAGCGGCTGTTTCAGGGTGCTGATAAAACGCACCAGCTGGGTGTCGCCTGCCTCCACACGGGTAACTGGCGGTGTGACAATCAGTAGCGGCTCCAGGTCTTCAGGCACATTCTCAACTACGGAATGCAGCAGCGCGGGCCCCGCATCGGTGTTCTTGATACTCAGGGTGGCTTCGCCGTCCTCTTCATAAAGCACCACCACTGTTGTTTCCGGCAACATACCGTCGGCGGTGGCAACAGCACTAAAAAAAAGATGCCACAGCCATACACAACTTATTGAAAAACCACGCACTCAGTATTCCCCTCAACTCATGCCATTGACGATTGGCAATCGCGCAGCCATAGAAAAACAGCCAATAAGAAAGGGTTAGTTTCTTGATCGGCTGCTTTCAGTTATTTAGATGTAACTCAATACAAGCGTGGCGCGCCCATCAATGGAAATGTCGCGGCTTAAATCCAGATCCCGAGCCTTGTTGATTACCGCTTTCACCGCGAGCGTACCGGTCAATTGGCTGATAGCGGCAGGAGTAATCGTCGTGCCATTACGCCAAGAGTACTGGCTCGGCGACTGGGCCACTTTGCCATCGCTGTTGTACCAGGCCCCCAGGCCGCTGCGCATGATCGGAAACAGCGTTGTGCCGGAGGACCTGAGGTCCTTGAGAGTCACCGAATAGCCACCGGTACGCCGGGCGCCTACCATACCCAAACCATAGTTCTGTGCTTCGGTGAAGCCCGCGCCGAGGATGCCCGTCACCTTGCTGCCCGCTTGCAGGTCGGTAAACGTGAGCCCGAACCTGGCAGGCGTGGTGCCGCAATTGATCACCAGCGAAGTGGTCCTCTCTTCGCGCGGGTTAAACGCTGTTTGGGACAATTCGCCCGAGCGAATCGTGCCGTAGTCGATGATGCCACTGCCCGCCAGGCTGAGGTTGCAGGCAGCAGGTGTAATGGTGCCCCTGACGACCAACTGCGCACTGGTGGTTGCCTGGGCATTGAGGGTTGCAGCCAGGCACACCATACCGACGGTTAATCCAATAATTTTTTTCATGCTCGTCCTGTCATTAGGAATTAACAGGCGTTCTTTATTTTGGTTTTAGCGACTCCGTCGCTCAACGCTTTATCTTCCGTAACACAAAACTATAAATAAATAACACCCAGGCAGAATTGCCGAATGACAGTCTGGCGCCTTGGTGCCTGGCAAAAAAATCAGACAACACGGTATTTGCTGTGGGCCGTATTAAATTAGGCAACGGTTTTAATCGATCAGCAAAGTAGTCCTCTGACTGAAATCGCATGATCTACAGCCCCGATCACTGTAAGCAATGTCATACACAACTTACGACGACATACAGTTAAAACGCCTCACGGTATCGGATTACCTATTCGTTTAAAGCTTGCGAAGCTGCCCTACACTTCCCAGAGATTTCCCTACAGACAGCATCGGTCCAATTACCGAAGCACAACGCGTTGGCGTCAGCGGTCGATCGTGGCACGATGGCAAGGTTATCGACCGAGATCCTCAAACCATGCCGCAATCCCAAGCCAAGAATCTGTCCTTGATCGCCGCCATCGACCTGGGCTCCAACAGCTTTCATATGGTCGTGGCCAAGGCCCAGAACGGTGAGATCCGCATCCTTGAGCGGCTCGGCGAAAAAGTGCAACTGGCCGCCGGGATCGACGACGAGCGCAAGCTCAATGAAGAATCCATGCAGCGCGGCCTCGATTGCCTCAAGCGTTTTGCGCAACTGATCAACGGCATGCCCCCTGGCGCAGTGCGTATCGTTGGCACCAATGCCTTGCGCGAGGCCCGCAACCGCAACGAGTTCATCCATCGCGCCGAGGAAATCCTCGGGCATCCGGTGGAGGTCATCTCGGGCCGTGAAGAGGCTCGCCTGATCTACCTCGGCGTGTCACACACACTGGCCGATACGCCCGGCAAACGCCTGGTGGCAGACATTGGCGGCGGTAGCACCGAGTTCATCATCGGCCAGCGTTTCGAACCGCTGCTGCGTGAAAGCCTGCAGATGGGATGCGTGAGTTTCACCCAGCGTTATTTCAAGGATGGCAAGATCACTCCGGCGCGCTATGCCCAGGCCTACACCGCAGCGCGTCTGGAAATCATGAGCATCGAACACGCCTTGCACCGACTGACCTGGGATGAAGCCATCGGCTCGTCCGGCACCATCCGTGCCATCGGCCTGGCCTTGAAAGCCGGTGGCCATGGCACCGGCGAGGTGAACGCCGAGGGCTTGGCGTGGCTCAAGCGCAAGTTGTTCAAGCTGGGGGATGCAGAGAAAATTGACTTCGATGGCATCAAGCCCGACCGCCGTGCGATTTTCCCTGCGGGCCTGGCAATTCTCGAAGCCATCTTCGACGCCCTCGAACTGCAACGCATGGACCACTGTGACGGCGCCCTGCGCGAAGGCGTGCTCTACGACCTGCTGGGCCGGCACCACCACGAAGACGTGCGCGAGCGCACCCTCAGCTCGCTGATGGAGCGTTATCACGTTGACCTGGAACAAGCCGCACGCGTGGAGCGCAAAGCCCTGCACGCGTTCGACCAGGTGGCCGAGGACTGGGACCTGGAAGACGGCGTCTGGCGCGAGTTACTCGGCTGGGCAGCCAAGGTGCATGAAGTCGGCCTGGACATCGCCCACTACCATTATCACAAGCACGGCGCCTACCTGATCGAACACTCGGACCTGGCCGGTTTCTCCCGGGAAGACCAACAGATGCTCGCGCTGCTGGTACGCGGCCATCGCCGTAATATTCCCAAGGACAAGTTTGCCGAATTCGGTAAAGACGGCATCAAGCTGATCCGCCTGTGCGCGCTGCTGCGCTTTGCGATCCTGTTCCACCACATCCGCGGCACCCAGGAAATGCCCCAGGTCAAACTGCACGCCGATGGCGATAGCCTGGAAGTGATGTTCCCCAAAGGCTGGCTGGATGAAAATCAGCTGACCCAGGCGGACTTCGCCCAGGAAGCGGAATGGCTGACACGGGTGGGGTTCAGCCTGAACCTGCGCTAAAGCCCACTGCAAAACAAATGTGGGAGCGGGCTTGCCCGCTCCCACATGGAGTTGCGTATGCCTGGGCTAGTTCACCGTCAGAATCGGGCTACCCAACTTCTCCAATAATGTCGCCTGCGCGCTGCGCGGGTTCTGGTTGCCGGTCGGGGTGTTACGCACGTAGCGACCATCCGACTGCAGGCTCCAGCTGTGGGTGTTGTCGGTGAGGTAGCTTTCCAGCTCCTTCTTGACCCGCATGATCAGCTTCTTGCCTTCCACCGGGAAGCAGGTCTCCACGCGCTTGTCGAGGTTGCGCTCCATCCAGTCGGCACTGGAGAGGAACATCTGTTCTTCGCCGCCGTTAAGGAAGTAGAACACGCGGGTGTGCTCCAGGAAGCGGCCGATGATCGAGCGCACATGGATGTTATGCGACACGCCCACAATGCCGGGGCGCAGGCAGCACATGCCACGTACCACCAGGTCGATGCGCACACCGGACTGGCTGGCCTTGTACAGAGCACGGATGATCTTCGGATCGGTCAGCGAGTTGAACTTGGCGATGATGTGCGCCGGCTTGCCATCGAGGGCAAACTGGGTCTCGCGGGCAATCATGTCGAGCATGCCCTTCTTGAGCGTGAACGGCGCGTGCAACAGCTTCTTCATGCGTAGGGTCTTGCCCATGCCGATCAACTGGCTGAACAACTTGCCGACGTCTTCGCACAGCGCGTCGTCGGACGTCAGCAAGCTGTAGTCGGTGTAGAGCTTGGCGTTGCCGGCGTGATAGTTACCGGTACCCAAGTGGGCGTAGCGCACGATCTCACCGGCTTCACGGCGCAGGATCAGCATCATCTTGGCGTGGGTCTTGAAGCCGACCACGCCGTAGATCACCACCGCACCGGCCGCTTGCAGACGGCTGGCCAGTTGCAGGTTGGACTCTTCGTCGAAACGCGCACGCAACTCGATCACCGCAGTGACTTCTTTGCCATTACGCGCCGCATCCACCAGCGCATCGACGATTTCCGAGTTCGCGCCGCTGCGGTACAGGGTCTGGCGCACGGCCAGGACGTGCGGGTCCTTGGCAGCCTGGCGCAGCAGGTCGACCACCGGGGTGAACGACTCGAAAGGGTGCAGCAGCAGGATGTCCTGCTTGCTCACCACGCTGAAGATGTTCTCGCTGTTTTGCAAAAGTTTCGGGATCTGCGGCGTGAACGGCTTGTATTGCAGCTCCGGGTGGCTGTCCAGGCCGGTAATGCTGAACAGGCGCGTGAGGTTCACAGGGCCGTTGACCTGGTACAGCTCCGATTCTGCCAAGTTGAACTGCTTGAGCAGGTAGTCCGACAGATGTTTCGGGCAGGTGTCCGCCACTTCCAGGCGCACCGCATCGCCATAGCGCCGTGAGAACAGTTCGCCGCGCAGGGCACGTGCCAGGTCTTCAACGTCTTCGGAGTCCAGCGCCAGGTCGGCGTTACGGGTCAGGCGGAACTGGTAGCAGCCCTTGACCTTCATGCCCTGGAACAGGTCGTCGGCGTGCGCGTGAATCATCGATGACAGGAATACATAGTTGTCGCCAGCGCCCCCTACCTCTTCCGGTACCTTGATGATCCGAGGCAACAGACGCGGCGCCGGGATGATCGCCAGGCCCGAATCGCGGCCGAAAGCGTCGATACCTTCGAGTTCGACGATGAAGTTGAGGCTCTTGTTCACCAGCAAGGGGAACGGGTGCGTCGGGTCGAGGCCGATAGGCGTGATGATCGGCGAAATCTCGTCCCGGAAGTAACGGCGCACCCAGGTCTTGATCTTGGCGGTCCAGTGACGACGACGAATGAAGCGGACTTGGTGCTTTTCCAGCTCCGGCAGCAGGATGTCGTTGAGGATCGCATACTGGCGGTCTACATGGCCGTGCACCAGCTCACTGATACGCGCCAGGGCCTGGTGCGGTTGCAGGCCATCGGCACCGGCTTGTTCACGGGCAAAGGTGATCTGCTTCTTGAGGCCGGCAACACGGATCTCGAAGAACTCGTCCAGGTTACTGGAGAAGATCAGCAGGAATTTCAGCCGCTCCAGCAAGGGGTAGGACTCATCCAGCGCCTGCTCAAGCACGCGGATGTTGAATTGCAGTTGTGACAACTCGCGGTGGATGTACAGGCTGCTGTCATCCAGGTTGGTGACCACGGCCACCGGCGCCGGCGCAGGCGCTTCGGCCACCACCGCAGGCGGTGCGGGCTCCAGCTCCGGCGGGGTCTGGGCGACTTGTTCAACCACCGGGTGAGCGTCTTTTACGGCAACTTCTGAGAGTCCTTCGGTATTCATCGAGTGTTCCTGTGAGGGCTATTGTTGCTCTCTAAGCAATTGGGCGGCGCGGGCGGCGAAGTAGGTCAGAATGCCATCAGCGCCGGCACGTTTAAAGGCAGTCAGGGATTCGAGGATCACCCCTTCACTCAACCAACCATTCTGGATGGCCGCCATGTGCATGGCGTATTCACCGCTGACCTGATAGACAAAGGTCGGCACTTTGAATTCCTCTTTGACCCGGTAAAGAATGTCAAGGTAGGGCATCCCCGGCTTGACCATCACCATATCGGCGCCTTCGGCCAGGTCGGCAGCCACCTCGTGCAGGGCTTCCTGGCTGTTGGCCGGGTCCATCTGATACGAGGCCTTGTTGGCCTTGCCCAGGTTCAGCGCCGAGCCTACCGCATCGCGGAATGGGCCGTAGTAGGCGCTGGCGTATTTGGCCGAGTAGGCCATGATCCGCACATTGACGTGACCGGCCAGCTCAAGGGCTTCGCGAATCGCCTGGATGCGCCCGTCCATCATGTCCGACGGTGCAACCACCTGGGCGCCCGCAGCCGCGTGTGATAACGCCTGCTTGACCAGTGCATCGACGGTGATGTCGTTCTGCACATAACCGTCTTCGTCAAGAATGCCATCCTGGCCGTGGGTGGTGAACGGGTCCAGGGCCACGTCAGTGATCACCCCAAGCTCCGGGAAGCGCTCGCGCAAGGCACGGGTGGCGCGCTGGGCAATCCCGTCGGGGTTCCAGGCTTCAGCGGCGTCCAGGGACTTGAGTTCCGCCGGGGTCACCGGAAACAGCGCCAGCGCCGGAATGCCCAACTCGACCCAATTCGCCGCTTCTTCAAGCAACAAATCAATGGTCAGACGCTCCACACCCGGCATCGACGCCACCGCTTCCCGGCGATTTTCGCCGTCGAGCACGAAAACCGGCAGGATCAGATCATTCGTGGTCAGTACATTTTCACGTACCAGGCGACGAGAAAAATCATCACGACGATTGCGACGCAGACGGGTGGCAGGGAACAGGCGATTGGCAGGGGTAAAGCTCACGACAGACTCCTGAGCCCGTGTTTACGGGCGAGCGTTGCAGTTATAAGCGGCCATTATGACGAATGAATGACAGTTGTGCTTATCGACGCGACCTGTAGTCCCATTCGTCATTTGCATAGGAATTGTTCACTTCGTGACACATCTCGATACTTTCATGAATCTTCGTGAAGGCGTAGGCTGCGCGTTCATTTCGCCAGCACCCTAGACCATGCTTCAACAATTTCTGCATGACTTCGGCTACTTTGCCCTCTTTCTCGGCACGTTCTTCGAAGGCGAGACCATCCTTGTACTCGCAGGCTTCCTGGCGTTCCGTGGCTACATGGATATCAACCTGGTGGTGGTCGTTGCCTTTTTTGGCAGCTACGCCGGCGACCAGCTCTGGTACTACATGGGGCGCAAGCACGGCCGCAAGTTGCTGGCGCGCAAGCCGCGCTGGCAATTGATGGGCGACAAGGCGCTGGAACATATCCGCAAGCATCCGGATATCTGGGTATTGAGTTTCCGCTTCGTCTACGGCTTGCGCACGGTGATGCCCGTGGCGATTGGCCTGTCCGGCTATCCACCGTTGCGCTACCTGGTCCTCAACGGTATTGGCGCGGCGATCTGGGCCGCGGCACTGGGGGCGGCGGCCTACCACTTTGGCGCGGTGCTGGAAGGGATGCTCGGCAGCGTCAAGAAATACGAGCTGTGGGTACTGGGCGCCTTGCTGGTGCTGGGCTTTGGCCTGTGGCTGCGCCGTCGCTTCAAGAATGCCCGCATCGCCCGCCAAGCCTGTGCCGAGGCCAAGGCTCGGCTGGCTAACGAGCCAGCCCCGATCGAAACGCCTAAGACACCCACCGAGTAAGCCGGCTTCTGCAACAGTAGAGGCCGATGAGGCTGAGCAGGCTGTAGCTCGCCAGGCCCAGCCAGCCCAGGTTGCTGGCGGGCCACAACCCTGCCAGCGGCGCCAGCCATACCAAGGGAACATTCAGCACCAGGCGCGCCAGCTCGGCCTTCAGTGCCCATGGGCGATTCTCCAGCGCAACCCCCAGGGTAAACAATCCCAGTGCCATCGCGCCCCAACCGAGGACCAGCGCCGAGGTGGGCGAGCCCTCACCCACATTCATCAGATAGCTGCCAAACCCCACATAAGCCGCAAACTGCAAGGCGATGTAGACCTGGTGGCGCACGTCCAGCGGCACCTCGAATTTGCGGAACTGGCTCAGGTCCGGCTTGGCCATCGGGTACTTGGCCTTGACGTCCGCCGGCCGCCAACCGGTGCGCATGAACCAGATGCGCAGCTTGTCCCACCAACGCTCAGTACGCCTGGCGTCGCTCCAGAGCTGCGCATAAAACTGCAGGTTGGCCCACAGCGGATTCCAACTGGCCAGGGGTGTGGTTACGCCGAAAATCACCGGTTCGTTATCGTCTTCCTCTTGGAAGGTGCCGAACAGCCGGTCCCAAATAATGAACACCCCGCCGTAGTTGCGATCCATGTAGAGAGCGTTCTGTGCATGGTGGGCCCGATGATTGGACGGTGTGACGAAAAACCATTCGACCCAGCCGAGCTTGGGAACATGGCGTGTATGGACCCAGAATTGATACAGCAGGTTGAGCGACGCTACGCTGATAAACACCACCAGCGGCACACCAACCACCGCCAGGGGCAAGTAGAAGATCCAACTCAGCAGGAAACCGGTGCTGGTCTGGCGCAAGGCAGTGCTGAGGTTGTAGTCCTCGCTCTGGTGATGCACCGAATGCGCGGCCCACAGGATGTTGCGTTCATGCCCCATGCGGTGCAGCCAGTAGTAGCAGAAATCATAAAACACAAAAGCGAATACCCAGGTCCAGACGCTCTGGGTCGGCAACTCGAACAACGCCAGGTGCTTGAGGGCGAAGGCGTAGGTCAGCAGGCCCACACCCTTGGTGAGCAAGCCGGTGGTGGTGGACAGCACACCGGTGCTGAGGCTGTTGATGGCATCCGCCACTCGGTAGTTGCGCGCGCCGCGCCAACGGTCGGCCAGCAACTCCACCACAATCAGGGCGATAAAAAACGGTACTGCGTAAGGCACGAAGTCCATGGGCTAGTCCGGTCTATTTTTGTTACATCAAGATTAGGTGCAGCGACGTGAGATCCCATTGGCAACAGGTTACAAATTAGTAGACATTTAACGCCATGAATCAGGAGAAATGCCCATGAGCAAAAAGATTGCAGTGATCCTTTCCGGCTGTGGCGTGTACGACGGCGCAGAGATCCATGAAAGCGTGATCACCCTGCTGCGCCTGGACCAGCGCGGCGCTCAAGTGGAATGCTTTGCACCCGACGTTGCGCAGTTGCACGTGATCAACCACCTCACGGGCGAAGAAATGCCCGAGTCGCGCAACGTGCTGGTGGAATCCGCGCGTATCGCCCGCGGCGCCGTGAAGGATATAGGCCAAGCCAACGCCGCAGACTTTGACGCGCTGATCGTGCCGGGCGGGTTTGGTGCGGCCAAGAACCTGTCGAACTTTGCCGTGGAAGGCGCCGGTTGCAGCATCAACCCTCAGGTGCTGGCACTGGCTGAAGCCTTTGCCGAAGCGGGCAAGCCGGTGGGGTTGATCTGCATTTCGCCGGCCCTGGCCGCCAAGATCTACGGCCCTGGCGTGACCTGCACCATCGGCAACGATGCCAGCACCGCCGCAGCCCTGGACAAGATGGGCGCCACCCACCTCGAATGCAGCGTGGAGGACATCGTCGAAGACCAGGCGCGCAAGCTGGTGAGTACGCCGGCCTACATGCTGGGCAAGAACATCAGCGAGGTGGCGTCAGGCATCAACAAGCTGGTGGATCGGGTGTTGGAGTTGACTCACGAGAACGACTGACGCCCTCTTTCTGTAGGAGCGAGCTTGCTCGCTCCTACAGTGGTTTCATCAAGCGGGTAAGGATTCGGTCCAGCGAATTGGCAAACGCCTGCTTGTCCTTTTCGCTGTGGGGCGGTGGGCCGCCGCCCATCTGGCCTTGCTCGCGCAGGTCGGTAAACAGGTTACGCACCGCCAACCGCTCGCTCATGTTCGCTGGGCTGAATTCCTTGCCACGCGGGTCAAGGGCCGTCACGCCCTTCTTCACCAAGCGGTCGGCCAAGGGCACGTCGCTGCAAATCACCAGTTCGCCGGGCACGGCGTGCTCCACCAGGTAATCATCGGCGGCATCCGGCCCGCTGGGCACCACGATCAGCTTCACACAGGCAAAGCTCGGTTTGATCTGGCTTTGCCCTGCCACCAGCACTACCTCAAACTGGCGCTTGAGGGCGAACTTCACTACTTGGTCCTTGGCCGCCCGAGGGCAGGCGTCGGCGTCGATCCACACGCGCATGCTACGCCGCCACCCGGCGCTTTTCGGTCAGGCGGCTACGGCCATACAACACCACAATCGCCAGGATCGCCACGGCCTGCGCCCCCAACGAGTACGCATCGGCGTGGATGCCCAGCCAGTCGAAGTCAAAGAACGCCACCGGCCGCGTGCCGAAGATGCCTGCTTCCTGCAAGGCTTTCACACCGTGCCCGGCAAACACCACCGACAGCGCACACAGCAGCGCGGCGTTGATGCCGAAGAACAGCGCCAGGGGCAACTTCGCCGAACCGCGCAGGATCACCCAGGCCAGGCCCACCAGCAGCACCAACGCCGTGGCACCACCGGCCAGCACCGCGTTGTGCCCGGCAGGGCCGGCTTGCAGCCACAGGGTTTCGTAGAACAGGATGACTTCGAACAGTTCGCGGTACACCGAGAAGAACGCCAGCACGGCAAAACCGAAACGCCCACCGCCGCCCACCAGGCTGCTCTTGATGTAGTCCTGCCAGGCTGCCGCGTGACGCCGGTCGTGCATCCACACGCCGAGCCACAGCACCATCACACTGGCGAACAACGCCGTGCAGCCTTCAAGCAACTCACGCTGGGCACCGCTGACGTCAATGACATAGGCCGCCAAAGCCCAGGTACCCAAGCCTGCCAACAGCGCCAGGCCCCAGCCGACGTTGACGCTGCGCACCGCCGATTGCTGGCCGGTGTTACGCAGAAAGGCGAGGATCGCTGCCAGCACCAGAATCGCTTCCAGGCCTTCGCGCAGCAGGATCAGCAAGCCGGAGATATAGCTCAACGACCAGCTCAGGCCATCGCCGCCCAGCAAACCGGCCGATTCAGTGAGTTTGCCTTTGGCCAAGTCCAAGCGCTGCTGCACCTGCTCGATAGGCAAGCCGTCCTGCAACGATTGCCGATAGGCCATCAGGGCCTTCTCGGTGTCTTTGCGCACATTGGCATCGACGTTATCCAGGGAGCTTTCCACCAGTTCGAAGCCTTCCAGATAGGCCGCGACGGATAGATCGTAAGCCTGCTCATGGTCGCCGTTGCGGAAGGCCGCGAGGCTCTTGTCCAAGGTGGCGGCGGTGTAGTCGAGCAACTGCGCGGGGCCACGCTGAACCTGCGGCGGTTGGGCACGTTGAGCGCGGAATGTCGCGGCAGCGCCAGGGCCGTCAGCGGCGAGCACTTCATTGGGGGTCTGACGGGCCAGGTCGGCAAGGTTGAATGTCTGCTCGCCTTTGGCGGCGGCCGGGTCGGCCGTGAAGCCGGCGATATAGGTTGCCAGGTCCCAGCGCTGGCGGTCGTCCAATTGGTCAGCGAACGACGGCATGTCGGTGCCCTCCACGCCCAGGCCGAGGGTGTTGTAGATCGCGTAGAGGCTCAGGCGATCCAGGCGCGTGGCATCGCGCAGGTTAGCGGGTGGTGGCGTCATGCCCATGCCTGCGGGGCCATCGCCGGCACCTGCTGTGCCGTGGCACACCGAACAATGCTGGGCGTAGAGCGGCGCGCCGCGCGTCGGGTCCGGCGTGATGGCCGGGGCCTGGCTGACTTCATACGCCACGGCCAGCTTGGCACCCAATTGACGGGCCTGGCGGGCAACGCTTGCGCCATCCTGGTGGGCAGTGACCGCGGCCAGCAGTTCATCAACGCCCTTTATCAGCTCGGCGCGCTCGGGTTTGTCTGGCAAATCCGCCACCAGCCCCTGCAACACCCCGAGAAATTCCACTTGTTCACGGTATTCCGAGTCATCCACCACCTTGCCCGCCTCCACCGTGGGTGGGTAGTCGGCGCCAATGTAGTCCAGCAAATGCAGGGCTTGCGGCGCGCCCTCGGCGGTCGCGGCCAACAGATTGAAGCTGCACGACAGCAACGCCGGCAACAGCAGCCAGGCGAGAAAGCGGAAAGGGGCGGTCATGAATGAATCTCAAGTGGAAATACGAAGTAACACTATTGTTGAGCTTTAATGGATTCGACTCAAGGTGTTATTTCATATCGCCCTAAAACCAATGTGGGAGCGGGCTTGCTCGCGAACGCGGTGCTTCAGTCACTATTTTCTTTGACTGATACCGTATTCGCGAGCAAGCCCGCTCCCACATTTTTGAGCCAGTCGCTTGGTCAGGCCGTGGCGCGATGCAGGCTCGCCAGGAAACCGGCAGCGCCGACAAACAAGCCAGCAAAAGTGCGGTTTACGCGTTTCTGTTGTTTGGGCGTACGCAACAGGCGCAAGACTTTCGACGCCAACCCTGTGTAGCCCGCCATCACGATCATATCGACGCTGATCATAGTGGCACCGAGGATCAGGTACTGGATCAACAACGGCGCCTGCGGGTTCACGAACTGCGGCAGCACCGCCAGCATAAACACCAGCGCCTTGGGATTGCTGGCGTTAACCAGGAAGCCGCGGAACATCATCGCCATCGGTTTGCCGATCGGGCGCACGGCGGCGTCATCGGTCATGTCCATGGGCAGGGCACGCCATTGTTTGATGGCCAGATACACGAGGTAGGCCACGCCAAACCATTTGATCGCATAGAACGCAGTAGACGAGGCCGCCAGAATGGCACCCAAACCACCGGCGACCACCGCAATCTGCATCGCCAGGCCCAGTTGCAGACCGATGGCGTTCCAGTAGCCACGCACAAAACCGTATTGCAGGCCGCTGGACATCGAGGCGATGGCACCGGCGCCAGGAGAAAGGGAGATGATCCAACTGGCCAGGAAAAAGGCCAGCCATGTATCGAGAGCCATTGCACACCTCGTAAGGGAGTTAGCGGTTGTGCCTTAAGCTAACTCCAGCGACCAAAGGCTGGCTATAGATTTCTGTAGGAGCGAGCTTGCTCGCGCCTACAGGATATTAGTGCCAGAGCCGGGCCAACGGCGTACCGAACGCTGGAAGAACAGACTATTGGGCACCTGCACCATCGCGCTGTTGGTCCCGGCTTCCTCGACTTCGATCAGCGTGGTGTAGAGCAAGTTGATCGCCACGACCCGGCCCTTCACGCCCGGTTTGTCGACGGTGTCCACCAACTCGACGATATCACCGAGGCGAAACGGCCCGACCGTGAAGATCAGGATCGCGCACAGCAGGTTCGACAGCACCGACCACATGGCGAAGAACGCCACGGCCGCCACCGCGACAAACCCCGACAGGGCCGTCCACAACACCGTGGCAGACACACCCAGGCGGCCCAGCACAAAGATCAGCGCACTGCCCATGATCAGCCAGCGCAAGCCGCCCCGCAGGGGCATCAGCAATTGCGGCGGGAACGGGTAGCGCTCACCCAGGCGCGTAAGGCCTTTTGCGACGAAGCGCTGAGCCAGGTAGCCAGCCAGCAGGATCAGCAGGATTTGCACGCCGATCCAGATGGGTTCGATCCATTGCACCGGTACCGGTAATTGCAACGCCTCCATCAGGACAGCGCCTCCAGCTCCGCTTGCAGGGTTTCGAGCAATTCGAGGGCCTCCATCCAGGTTTCCTCCAACTGCCCCTCGCGCACCTTGAGCTTGGCCTGTTCGGCCAGCAGGTCACGCAGCTCGTCCTTGCGCGCCGCCTCGTACACGGCGCTGTCGCCCAGGCTGGCTTCGATCTTGGCCAGGCGCTCATGCACCTTGCCCAGTTCGGCTTCCAGCTTGTCGGCCTCACGCTTGTGCGGCGCCAACTGCTGGCGCAGCGCGGCGGCGGCCTGGCGCTGGGCTTTCTTGTCGGTCTTGTCCGGGTTGACCGGCGTGTTGCTGGCCGGCGCATTGCGCAGACGGTACTCCGTCAGCCAGCGCGCGTAGTCGTCCAGGTCGCCATCGAACTCTTCGACCTTACCGTCGGCCACCAGCAGGAAGTTGTCGGTGGTGCTCTTGAGCAGGTGACGGTCGTGAGACACCACCAATACCGCACCGCTGAACTCCTGCAGGGCCATGGTCAGCGCCAGGCGCATTTCCAGGTCCAAGTGGTTGGTCGGCTCGTCGAGCAGCAACAGGTTCGGGCGATCCCACGCGATCAGGGCCAGGGCCAGTCGGGCTTTTTCGCCACCGGAAAAATTCAGCACAGGTTCGTCAATGCGCGCGCCACGGAAGTCGAAACCGCCAAGGAAGTCGCGCAGGGTCTGCTCGCGCTCGGTCGGCGCCAGGCGTTGCAGGTGCAACAACGGGCTTGCCTTGGCGTCCAGCGAGTCCAGTTGATGCTGGGCGAAGTAACCCACCACCGTGTTCTCGCCACGAGTGAGGCGACCGGCCAGCGGCTCAAGCTCACCCGAAAGGTTCTTGATCAGTGTCGACTTGCCTGCGCCGTTCGGGCCGAGCAAACCGATGCGTGCGCCCGGCGTGAGCTGCAGCTTGACCTTCTCCAGGATGGTTTTGTCGCCATAGCCAAGGCGAGCGTCCGAGAGGTCCAACAGCGGGCTGGAGATCTTCACCGACTCACGGAAGACAAAGTCGAACGGCGAATCGACGTGGGCCGCCGACAGCTCTTCCATGCGTTCCAGGGCCTTGATCCGGCTCTGGGCCTGGCGGGCCTTGGTAGCCTGGGCCTTGAACCTTGCGATGTAGCTTTCCATGTGCGCACGTTGCGCCTGTTGCTTTTCAAAGGCCTGTTGCTGCTGGGCCAGGCGTTCGGCGCGGGCGCGTTCGAACGCGGTATAGCCGCCACGGTAAAGGGTGATTTTCTTCTGTTCGACATGGGCGATGTTATCGACCACGGCGTCGAGGAAATCCCGGTCGTGGGAGATCAGCAGCAAGGTGCCCTGGTAACTCTTGAGGAAATCTTCCAGCCACAGGATCGCATCGAGGTCCAAGTGGTTGGTCGGTTCGTCGAGCAGCAGCAGGTCAGAGGGGCACATCAGCGCTTGAGCCAGGTTCAGGCGCATGCGCCAGCCACCGGAGAAGTCGGCGACCGGGCGGTCCATCTGTTCGTTGGTAAACCCAAGGCCAGCGAGCATCTTGCGAGCGCGAGCGTCGGCCGTGTAGCCGTCGGCGCTGTCCAGCTCCGAGTGCAGGCGCGCCTGGGCGGCACCGTCCTGGGCTTTTTCGGCCTCAGCCAGGTCGTGTTGCACCTGGCGCAGGCGCAGGTCGCCATCGAGCACGTAGTCGATGGCGATACGGTCCAGGGTGTCGATCTCCTGGCGCATATGGGCAATGCGCCAGTCGGCAGGCAGCAGGCAGTCCCCGGAATCCGGGGTCAGCTCCCCCAGCAACAGGGCGAACAACGTGGATTTGCCGGCGCCGTTGGCACCGATCAGGCCGGCTTTGTGACCGGCGTGCAGGGTCAGCTCGGCGTCTTCAAGAAGACGTTGCGGGCCACGCTGTAATGTTAGGCTTTGAAGTCGGATCATAATGGCGGCGGAGTCTACCAGCTTCGTTGGCCGCTGGCTTGGGTGTGAATATGTGCGCTGACCTGTGGAGCTTTGCCCTTTCGACCTATGCCCGCCCAGGCGTGGAGGCCGCGTGCCTGCGCTTGCAGGAGCAAGGGGCAGACGTGTGCCTGTTGTTGTGTGGTGCTTGGCTGGAGCAACGAGGTGTGGCGTACAAGCCCGAACGCGTTCAGGCACTGCAACAGATGGCTCATCCGTGGCGGGTGCAGGTAGTCGAACCGCTACGACAAGTGCGCGTGCAATGGCGAGCCTTGGCCCAGCAGGATGCGCAATTGGCATCGCTACGCGAGCAGATCAAGACACTGGAGCTGGAGGCCGAAAGAACGTTGCTGGCGCGCTTGGAAGCGCTGGCGCAGACATGGCCGATCAATGAGGTGCCGGGTCAGCAAGGCTGGCTTGAAGGCCTGGCGACCGAAGCCGCCAACCTTGACCACGACGCGCTGCTGCAATTGCGCGTCATGGCCACCAACACTTAGGAAGCGCTGGTTGGGGTGGTGCTTGGCGCTACCGGTGCAGGGGTGCTGCTGGCCGATGCAGTTGGAGCGGTGGCTGCTGCCGGGGTGGCAGTGGGTGCTGCTGGAGCGGCTGGCTTTGCGGGCGCTGGCTTGGCGGCTGGCTTCACGGCTGGTTTAGCAGCCGCAGGTTTAGCGGCTGGCTTGGCAGCCGGTTTGACAGCAGCGGTTTTAGCGGCTGGCTTCGCGGCTGGTTTGGCAGCAGCGGTTTTAGCGACTGGCTTGGCAGCTGGTTTGGCAGCTGGTTTGGCAGCAGCAGGTTTAGCGGCTGGCTTCGCGGCTGGTTTGGCAGCAGCGGTTTTGGCGACTGGCTTGGCAGCTGGGTAGGCGGCAGCAGATTTACGACCAGGACTGCCG
>NZ_MPBM01000026.1:0-192121 GCF_001907715.1 Pseudomonas sp. BTN1
GCGGTGTGTGAAGACGAAGATGAACCGAAAGTTCGACGCTCACAAACACCACGATCTATCACATACCCAATTTGCTGAAGCGAGACCAACTGGTCACGACTCAGTACCCGAATTTCTTGACGACCATAGAGCATTGGAACCACCTGATCCCATCCCGAACTCAGCAGTGAAACGATGCATCGCCGATGGTAGTGTGGGGTTTCCCCATGTGAGAGTAGGTCATCGTCAAGATTAAATTCCGAAACCCCAATTGCGAAAGCAGTTGGGGTTTTGTTTTGGACGCTCGAAAATCTTGTGGGGCGTCGATCAATACTGATATCCACCCTTTCTATGCAATGACCCTGCGCATGGCTATCATGCGTGCCTCATTCTGAGGCGATATGTGCATGCTGACGTTGTTGAAACTTCTGAAAGATGGTCAGTTCCATTCTGGAGAAGCGCTTGGCGCCGCCCTGGGCGTTAGTCGCAGTGCCGTGTGGAAGCAGCTTCAGCATCTTGAGGCAGAATTGAATCTCCCCATTCATAAGGTTCGAGGCCGCGGGTATAGATTGGCTGCGCCATTGGTGTTTTTGAATGCGCAGGAGATTTCTCTGGGGGCGGCTTCCTTGGCTTGGCCCGTTCATATTTTCGACTCCATTGACTCCACTAATGCTGAGGCTTTACGTCTTGTCGATGGAGGCAGTGCGGCGCCTTTTGTTGTGCTAGCGGAGCAGCAGACGGCTGGTAGGGGGCGCAGAGGCCGTAAATGGGTCAGCCCATTTGCGCAAAACGTTTACTACAGCCTTGTATTGCGTATTGAGGGTGGTCTGCGGCAACTGGAAGGGTTGAGTCTGGTGGTAGGACTGGCAGTCCTGCAGGCTCTGCGTGAGTCGGGTGTGCAGGGCGCGGCTTTGAAGTGGCCAAACGACGTCTTGGTTGGGCACAAGAAAATCTCAGGCATCTTGCTTGAGCTGGTGGGAGATCCCGCGGATATCTGTCACGTTGTGCTAGGGATAGGTATCAATGTGAATATGCAGAGGGCAGTTGATGTTGATCAGCAGTGGACCTCGATGCAGCTTGAGGCGGGCTTTTCAGTTGATCGCAATCACCTGGTGGCGCGACTGGGTTTGCAACTCCAAGCCTACCTAGATCGACACAAGGCTGCGGGTTTTGCAGGGTTGCAAGACGAATGGGAGCAGCATCACGCGTGGCAGGGGAAGTCCGTGTCGCTTATCGCGGGCGTCAATCAGATTGATGGGGTTGTGCTGGGCGTGGATCGTCAGGGCGCCTTGCGTTTGGATGTCGGTGGCGTTGAGAAAATATACAGCGGTGGTGAGTTAAGCCTGAGGTTGCGTGATGATTCTTGAGCTCGACTGTGGAAATAGCTTTATCAAATGGCGTGTTCTTGAGTTGAGTGAGGCAACTGTTCGCGCGGAAGGTATCGCAGGTTCAGATATCGCGCTGATCGATAGTTTGGTGGCTTTGCCTGGTCTATTGCTCACGCGTTGTCGGTTAGTGAGTGTTCGCGCGCTTGAGGAGACCGATAAGCTGATAGCTGCCTTGGTAGCGGCATTTGGCGTTGCTGTTTCCTGTGCAACCTCTGCTCAAGAAATGGGCGGAGTGCGCAACGGCTACGAAGACTTCCAGCGCCTGGGGATGGATCGATGGCTGGCCATGCTAGGCGCGTTCAAGTTGGCGTCAGGTGCATGCCTGGTACTCGACTTTGGTACAGCGGCGACAGCAGATTTTATTGGTCCGGACGGTGGGCACCTGGGTGGGTTTATTTGCCCGGGTATGCCGCTTATGCGTAATCAACTGCGAACCCATACCCGCAAGATACGCTATGACGACGCGGCCGCTGAGCGGGCTGTGGAACGTCTCTCTCCTGGTCGTACGACCGTAGAGGCCGTCGAGCGTGGGTGTACGCTCATGCTTAGAGGGTTTGTGCTGACCCAGCTCGAGTTGGCGCGAGGCTATTGGGGGGAGGATTTCACAGTCTTCCTCACTGGCGGCGATGCTGACCTGGTGAGGGATGCTGCGCCTCAAGCTCGGCTGGTCCCGGATCTGGTGTTTGTTGGTTTGGCAATGGCGTGTCCTTTGTCTTGAGGTGATTATGCGCTGGCTGTTTTTACTTTTACTGGTCCTCAATGTTTTCTATTACGTCTGGCATCAGCAAGAGGCGCCATTGCGGGCCAAGGATGTCACGCCCTTGAGTCTCCATCGGGGGGCACAACAAGATATTCGCCTCCTGAGTGAGTCGGCAGATGCGGTGGCGCGGCGTGATCGAGCGAGGCCGGCAGAGGCGCAGAATACCTGCTTGTACATCGGTGGGTTCACTGATCGACGCCAAGCCTCCTCTCTCGAGCAGAGGCTCACCAGCCTGGATATCAAGGTCAAAGTACAGTTGCTGAATGCGCCGGACGCCTCGGGTTATTGGTTGCGTGTAGCCCCTGAGAGCCGTCGCCTGGCTGACGATCTGCCCTTTGAAAGCCTTGCTAATGAATTCAATGAGTTAAAACATAAAATAATGCTGTGTGAAGGCATTGCAACTCTCGAATAGTTTGCATAGAATGGCGCCCGCTTCGCAGTGAAGACCTTTAAGGGCTACAGTGCAAAGCGACCGTCAATGCAGCTAACCTCATAATTTAAATGAGAAAATGCTTGACAGAAGGTCGGCGTGATGTAAAATGCCGGCTCGCTTAGGAGGGGTTCCCGAGCGGCCAAAGGGATCAGACTGTAAATCTGACGTCTACGACTTCGAAGGTTCGAATCCTTCCCCCTCCACCATTTTTAGCGTGAGCTGCAAGCTCCGCGGGTATAGTTTAGTGGTAGAACCTCAGCCTTCCAAGCTGATGATGCGGGTTCGATTCCCGCTACCCGCTCCAAGTTTGCAGGTTGTGCAAGGTGTTTCGCTCTTGTAGCTCAGTTGGTAGAGCACACCCTTGGTAAGGGTGAGGTCAGCGGTTCAAATCCGCTCAAGAGCTCCATATGACAAGGCAGATATGAAAATATCTGCCTTTGTTTTAACAGCTGCCTCGGCTTGAATGTTGTTCGATGTTTCAGGTCTTGTGGGGTTGGTTGTTGTAAAGTCTTTTTCAGGCCTGCATAATGGTCGGCCTGATTTTGTTTTAGGTCAGTAGCTCAATTGGCAGAGCGACGGTCTCCAAAACCGTAGGTTGGGGGTTCGATTCCCTCCTGACCTGCCAGATTCACGTGGTGTGTCTGGCTTTCTTTTCACAGGATCTTCATAGATGACTCCTAAGGCTGAAGCTCAAAGCTCTCGTTTCGATCTGGTAAAGTGGCTCGCTGTAGTCGCCTTGGTGGTCGTAGGCGTTGTTGGCAATCAGTACTATTCTGCTTCGCCGATCCTGTACCGTGTACTCGCTTTGCTTGCCCTCGCTGCTGTAGCTGCCTTTGTAGGCCTGCAGACTGCCAAAGGCAAGTCGTTCGCGGTACTGGTTAAGGAAGCTCGCACCGAAATCCGTAAAGTCGTTTGGCCGACTCGCCAAGAAACCACTCAGACCACATTGATTGTCGTGGCTGTTGTTCTGGTTATGGCGTTGCTGTTGTGGGGGCTTGATTCCCTGCTCGGCTGGCTTGTTTCCTTGATTGTTGGCTAAGGGTGTCCCGTGGCTAAGCGTTGGTACGTTGTGCATGCTTACTCGGGTTACGAGAAGCATGTTATGCGCTCTTTGCTGGAGCGCGTAAAGCTGGCAGGCATGGAAGATGGCTTCGGCGAAATTCTGGTTCCCACTGAAGAAGTGGTTGAAATGCGGAATGGGCAGAAGCGCAAAAGCGAACGCAAGTTCTTCCCTGGCTACGTGCTGGTACAAATGGACATGAACGAAGGTACTTGGCACTTGGTCAAGGATACCCCTCGCGTCATGGGCTTCATTGGCGGTACTGCCGACAAGCCTGCTCCGATCACCGACAAAGAGGCGGAAGCAATTCTGCGTCGTGTTGCTGATGGTAGCGACAAGCCCAAGCCGAAGACATTGTTCGAGCCGGGTGAGGTTGTTCGCGTTACAGACGGTCCGTTCGCTGATTTTAACGGTACGGTCGAAGAAGTTAACTACGAAAAGAGCCGGATCCAAGTGGCAGTGCTCATTTTCGGTCGCTCTACCCCGGTAGAGTTGGAGTTCAGCCAGGTCGAAAAGGTCTAGCTGGGCAAGCATCCCAACCCCGCAGCCTAGGCTGTGGGGTTTTGTCGTCACTGGGATAAACGCGCAAGTAGCCGGGGAGCCTTTCGAGGCGTTTGAACCCGTAATTGGAGTGCCTCATGGCCAAGAAGATTACCGCTTACATCAAGCTGCAAGTGAAGGCCGCTCAGGCCAACCCTAGCCCACCCGTCGGTCCAGCTCTGGGTCAGCACGGCGTGAACATCATGGAATTCTGCAAGGCCTTCAACGCCCGTACTCAGGGTCTTGAGCCAGGTCTGCCGACTCCAGTGATCATCACTGTATACAGCGACCGTAGCTTCACCTTCGAAACCAAGTCGACCCCGGCTTCGGTTTTGCTGAAGAAAGCTGCCGGTCTGACCAGCGGTTCCGCTCGTCCTAACACCGTTAAGGTTGGCACCGTAACCCGTGCTCAGCTGGAAGAAATCGCGAAAACCAAAAACGCGGATCTGACTGCAGCTGATATGGATGCAGCCGTGCGTACCATCGCCGGTTCTGCTCGTAGCATGGGCCTTAACGTGGAGGGTGTGTAATGGCTAAGCTGACCAAGCGCCAAAAGGCTATCGCCGGCAAGATCGAAGCAGGCAAGTCCTACAACTTCGTAGACGCTGCTGCCCTGCTGACCGAGCTGTCGACTGTCAAGTTCAGCGAGTCTGTTGACGTTGCTGTAAACCTGGGTGTTGACCCACGTAAATCCGACCAGGTCGTTCGTAGCGCTACTGTGCTGCCACACGGCACTGGCAAGACTGTACGTGTTGCTGTCTTCACCCAAGGCCCAGCTGCTGAAGCTGCTCTGGCCGCTGGTGCTGATCGCGTTGGCATGGACGACCTGGCTGCCGAAATGAAAGGCGGCGACCTGAACTATGACGTCGTTATTGCTTCCCCGGATGCAATGCGTGTTGTAGGTCAGTTGGGTCAGATCCTCGGTCCACGTGGCCTGATGCCTAACCCTAAAGTCGGTACCGTAACTCCAGACGTAGCTACCGCGGTTAAAAACGCCAAGGCTGGTCAGGTTCGTTATCGCACCGACAAAAACGGCATCATTCACACCTCCGTTGGCAAAGTCGGCTTCGATGCCGTCAAGCTGAAGGAAAACGTTGAAGCCCTGATCGCTGATCTGAAGCGTATCAAGCCTGCTTCCTCGAAAGGTATCTACGTCAAGCGCGTTACCCTGAGCACCACTATGGGCCCAGGTCTGGTCATCGACCAAGGCTCGCTGGACGTATAAGACATAAATTGGCGCAAGTAATTGCGCCAATTGAAAGATTGGGGTCCCTGCCTGGCGGGGGCTATCCAAGACCGTAGGCGACGCAAGTCTTAAACCAACAAGCCTACGCAGATGGTGCTCCCGGTTCCTTACCGAATCAGACACCAAAACGACATCAGGCCTAGGCCAGATGAAACGGTAACAAGCAGGAGTTAAACCCGTGGCAATTAATCTCGAAGACAAGAAGGCCATCGTCGCTGAAGTCAACGAGGCTGCCAAAGCTGCTCTGTCCGCTGTCGTGGCTGATGCCCGTGGTGTGACAGTAGGCGCTATGACCGGACTCCGTAAAGAGGCTCGTGAAGCTGGCGTATACGTACGTGTTGTACGTAACACCCTGCTCAAGCGCGCCGTTGCTGACACTGAATACAGTGTTCTCAACGATGTGTTCACCGGCCCGACTCTGATCGCGTTCTCTAAAGATCATCCAGGCGCTGCTGCCCGTTTGTTCAAAGAATTCGCCAAGAGTCAGGATAAGTTCGAGATCAAGGCAGCTGCGTTCGAGGGCAAGTTCCTCGCAGCTAACCAAATCGACGTACTGGCAACACTGCCGACCCGTAACGAAGCTATTTCGCAGCTGATGAGCGTGATTCAAGGCGCTACCAGCAAGCTGGCTCGTACTCTGGCTGCAGTTCGCGAGCAAAAAGAAGCTGCCGCAGCCTAAGGCTGAGCAAATTCTCTCGCGTATTTTTGTTTATTTCGATGGCCGCGTAGGCCGTCCCCCAATTCAGGAAATACAGCAATGTCTATCTCCCAAGACGATATCCTCAACGCCGTAGCTGAAATGTCGGTTCTGCAGGTTGTTGAGCTGATCAAAGCTTTCGAAGAAAAATTCGGCGTTTCCGCTGCCGCTGCTTCCGCTGGCCCAGCTGTTGCTGCTGTCGCTGCTGAAGAGCAAACCGAATTCAACGTCATGCTGCTGGAAGCTGGCGAGAAGAAAGTAAACGTGATCAAGGCAGTACGTGAACTGACCGGTCTGGGCCTGAAAGAAGCCAAGGCTGTAGTTGACGGCGCTCCTGCCCAGGTTCTGGAAGCAGTGTCGAAAGACGCCGCTGACAAAGCCAAAGCTACTCTGGAAGAAGCAGGCGCTAAAGTCGAGCTGAAGTAAGCATCGACCTTGCGTCTCCAGCCCAAGCGTTAAGCTGAAGGCTGATGGCTGGTGGCTCTTGCCACCGGCCTTTTTCCGTTCTTGGCTGTCGACTCGGTCGCCGCCATTAACGCGCTGTAGCCACCCGAAGCGGTGGTGCAAACCATGGGGTTTGCAAGATTTTCTGGCTGCTCCCGTCGGAGGGGCCAAACAAGCAGGTGACCAAGCTGGGGAACGCTGATGGCTTACTCATATACTGAGAAAAAACGTATCCGCAAGGACTTTAGCAAGTTGCCGGACGTCATGGATGTCCCGTACCTTCTGGCTATCCAGCTGGATTCGTATCGTGAATTCTTGCAGGCGGGAGCGACCAAAGATCAGTTCCGCGACGTGGGCCTGCATGCGGCCTTCAAATCCGTTTTCCCGATCATCAGCTACTCCGGCAATGCTGCGCTGGAGTACGTCGGTTATCGCCTGGGCGAACCGGCATTTGATGTCAAAGAATGCGTGTTGCGTGGCGTTACGTACGCCGTACCTTTGCGGGTAAAAGTCCGTCTGATCATTTTCGACAAAGAATCGTCGAACAAAGCGATCAAGGACATCAAAGAGCAAGAAGTCTACATGGGCGAAATCCCACTGATGACTGAAAACGGTACCTTCGTAATCAACGGTACCGAGCGTGTAATCGTTTCCCAGCTGCACCGTTCCCCGGGCGTGTTCTTCGACCACGACCGCGGCAAGACGCACAGCTCCGGCAAACTCCTGTACTCCGCGCGGATCATTCCGTACCGCGGTTCGTGGTTGGACTTCGAGTTCGACCCGAAAGACTGCGTGTTCGTGCGTATCGACCGTCGTCGCAAGCTGCCGGCCTCGGTATTGCTGCGCGCGCTCGGTTACACCACTGAGCAGGTGCTGGACGCTTTCTACACCACCAACGTATTCAGCCTGAAGGATGAAACCCTCAAGCTGGAGCTGATCGCTTCGCGTCTGCGTGGTGAAATTGCTGTACTGGACATCCAGGACGAAAAAGGCAAGGTCATCGTTGAGGCTGGCCGTCGTATCACTGCGCGCCACATCAACCAGATCGAAAAAGCCGGTATCAAAGAGCTGGAAGTGCCACTGGACTACGTCCTGGGTCGCACTACCGCCAAGGTCATCGTTCACCCGGCTACAGGCGAAATCCTGGCTGAGTGCAACACCGAGCTGAACACCGAGATCCTGGCCAAGATCGCCAAGGCCCAGGTTGTTCGCATCGAGACCCTGTACACCAACGATATCGACTGCGGTCCGTTCATCTCCGACACACTGAAGATCGACTCCACCAGCAACCAATTGGAAGCACTGGTCGAGATCTATCGCATGATGCGTCCTGGTGAGCCACCAACCAAAGATGCTGCCGAAACCCTGTTCAACAACCTGTTCTTCAGCCCTGAGCGCTATGACCTGTCTGCGGTCGGCCGGATGAAGTTCAACCGTCGTATCGGTCGTACCGAGATCGAAGGTTCGGGCGTGCTGTGCAAGGAAGACATCGTCGCGGTATTGAAGACCCTTGTCGACATCCGTAACGGCAAAGGCATCGTCGATGACATCGACCACCTGGGTAACCGTCGTGTTCGCTGCGTAGGTGAAATGGCCGAGAACCAGTTCCGCGTTGGCCTGGTACGTGTTGAGCGTGCGGTCAAAGAGCGTCTGTCGATGGCTGAAAGCGAAGGCCTGATGCCGCAAGACCTGATCAACGCCAAGCCAGTGGCTGCGGCGGTGAAAGAGTTCTTCGGTTCCAGCCAGCTTTCTCAGTTCATGGACCAGAACAACCCGCTCTCCGAGATCACCCACAAGCGCCGTGTTTCTGCACTGGGCCCGGGCGGTCTGACCCGTGAGCGCGCTGGCTTTGAAGTCCGTGACGTACACCCGACGCACTACGGTCGTGTTTGCCCGATCGAAACGCCGGAAGGTCCGAACATCGGTCTGATCAACTCCCTGGCTGCCTATGCGCGCACCAACCAGTACGGCTTCCTCGAAAGCCCGTACCGTGTGGTGAAAGACGCCCTGGTCACCGACGAGATCGTATTCCTGTCCGCCATCGAAGAAGCTGATCACGTGATCGCTCAGGCTTCGGCCACGATGAACGACAAGAAAGTCCTGGTCGACGAGCTGGTAGCTGTTCGTCACTTGAACGAGTTCACCGTCAAGGCGCCGGAAGACGTCACCTTGATGGACGTTTCTCCGAAGCAGGTAGTTTCGGTTGCAGCGTCGCTGATCCCGTTCCTGGAACACGATGACGCCAACCGTGCGTTGATGGGTTCCAACATGCAGCGTCAAGCTGTACCGACCCTGCGCGCTGACAAGCCGCTGGTAGGTACTGGCATGGAGCGCAACGTAGCACGTGACTCCGGCGTTTGCGTCGTGGCTCGTCGTGGCGGTGTGATCGACTCCGTTGATGCCAGCCGTATCGTGGTTCGTGTTGCCGATGACGAAGTAGAAACTGGCGAAGCCGGTGTCGACATCTACAACCTGACCAAATACACCCGTTCGAACCAGAACACCTGCATCAACCAGCGTCCGCTGGTGAGCAAGGGTGATCGCGTTCAGCGTAGCGACATCATGGCTGACGGCCCGTCCACCGACATGGGTGAACTGGCTCTCGGCCAGAACATGCGCATCGCGTTCATGGCATGGAACGGCTTCAACTTCGAAGACTCCATCTGCCTGTCCGAGCGTGTGGTTCAAGAAGACCGCTTCACCACGATCCACATCCAGGAACTGACCTGTGTGGCGCGTGATACCAAGCTTGGGCCTGAGGAAATCACTGCAGACATCCCGAACGTGGGTGAAGCTGCACTGAACAAGCTGGACGAAGCCGGTATCGTTTATGTAGGTGCTGAAGTTGGCGCTGGCGACATCCTGGTCGGTAAAGTCACTCCGAAAGGCGAGACCCAACTGACGCCGGAAGAGAAGCTGCTGCGTGCCATCTTCGGTGAAAAAGCCAGCGACGTGAAAGACACCTCCCTGCGTGTACCTACCGGTACCAAGGGTACTGTCATCGACGTACAGGTCTTCACCCGTGACGGCGTTGAGCGTGATGCTCGTGCACTGTCCATCGAGAAGACCCAGCTCGACGAGATCCGCAAGGATCTGAACGAAGAGTTCCGTATCGTTGAAGGCGCGACCTTCGAACGTCTGCGTTCCGCTCTGGTAGGCCACAAGGCTGAAGGCGGCGCGGGCCTGAAGAAAGGTCAGGACATCACCGACGAAATCCTCGACGGTCTTGAGCACGGCCAGTGGTTCAAACTGCGCATGGCTGAAGATGCTCTGAACGAGCAGCTCGAGAAGGCCCAGGCCTATATCGTTGATCGCCGCCGTCTGCTGGACGACAAGTTCGAAGACAAGAAGCGCAAACTGCAGCAGGGCGATGACCTGGCTCCAGGCGTGCTGAAAATCGTCAAGGTTTACCTGGCGATCCGTCGCCGCATCCAGCCGGGCGACAAGATGGCCGGTCGTCACGGTAACAAGGGTGTGGTCTCTGTGATCATGCCGGTTGAAGACATGCCGCACGATGCCAATGGCACCCCGGTCGACGTCGTCCTCAACCCGTTGGGCGTACCTTCGCGTATGAACGTTGGTCAGATCCTTGAAACCCACCTGGGCCTCGCGGCCAAAGGTCTGGGCGAGAAGATCAACCGTATGATCGAAGAGCAGCGCAAAGTCGCAGACCTGCGTAAGTTCCTGCACGAGATCTACAACGAGATCGGCGGTCGCAACGAAGAGCTGGACACCTTCTCCGACCAGGAAATCCTGGATCTGGCGAAGAACCTGCGCGGCGGCGTTCCAATGGCTACCCCGGTGTTCGACGGTGCCAAGGAAAGCGAAATCAAGGCCATGCTCAAACTGGCAGACCTGCCAGAAAGCGGCCAGATGCAGCTGTTCGACGGCCGTACCGGCAACAAGTTCGAGCGCCCGGTTACTGTTGGCTACATGTACATGCTGAAGCTGAACCACTTGGTAGACGACAAGATGCACGCTCGTTCTACCGGTTCGTACAGCCTGGTTACCCAGCAGCCGCTGGGTGGTAAGGCTCAGTTCGGTGGTCAGCGTTTCGGGGAGATGGAGGTCTGGGCACTGGAAGCATACGGTGCTGCATACACTCTGCAAGAAATGCTCACAGTGAAGTCGGACGATGTGAACGGTCGTACCAAGATGTACAAAAACATCGTGGACGGTGATCACCGTATGGAGCCGGGCATGCCCGAGTCCTTCAACGTGTTGATCAAAGAAATTCGTTCCCTCGGCATCGATATCGATCTGGAAACCGAATAACACGTGACGCGAATCGAGAGCGGGGCTGTTTAGCCCGCTCTCTGCTCCGCCAGGAGGAAAGGCCTTGAAAGACCTACTGAATTTGCTGAAAAACCAGGGTCAAGTCGAAGAGTTCGACGCCATCCGTATTGGGTTGGCATCGCCTGAGATGATCCGTTCGTGGTCGTTCGGTGAAGTTAAAAAGCCGGAAACCATCAACTACCGTACGTTCAAACCTGAGCGTGACGGCCTGTTCTGCGCCAAGATCTTTGGCCCGGTAAAGGATTACGAGTGCCTGTGCGGTAAGTACAAGCGCTTGAAGCACCGTGGTGTGATCTGCGAGAAGTGCGGCGTTGAAGTTGCGCTGGCCAAGGTTCGTCGTGAGCGCATGGCGCACATCGAACTGGCTTCGCCGGTTGCCCACATCTGGTTCCTGAAATCGCTGCCGTCCCGTATCGGCTTGCTGATGGACATGACCCTGCGTGATATCGAACGCGTTCTCTACTTCGAGAGCTATGTCGTTATCGATCCAGGCATGACCACCCTTGAAAAAGGTCAGCTGCTGAACGACGAGCAGTACTTCGAAGCGCTGGAAGAGTTCGGCGACGATTTCGATGCCCGCATGGGTGCCGAAGCTGTCCGCGAACTGCTGCACGCTATCGACCTGGAGCACGAGATTGGTCGTCTGCGTGAAGAGATTCCGCAAACCAACTCCGAAACCAAGATCAAGAAGCTGTCCAAGCGTCTGAAGTTGATGGAAGCCTTCCAGGGTTCCGGCAACCTGCCAGAGTGGATGGTGCTGACCGTTCTGCCGGTTCTGCCGCCAGACCTGCGTCCGCTGGTACCGTTGGACGGTGGTCGTTTCGCGACGTCCGACCTCAACGACCTGTACCGCCGCGTGATCAACCGTAACAACCGCTTGAAGCGCCTGCTTGATCTGTCCGCTCCGGACATCATCGTGCGCAACGAAAAGCGTATGTTGCAAGAAGCGGTCGATGCCCTGCTCGACAACGGTCGTCGTGGCCGCGCTATCACCGGTTCGAACAAGCGTCCTCTGAAATCCCTGGCTGACATGATCAAGGGTAAGCAAGGTCGTTTCCGTCAGAACTTGCTCGGTAAGCGTGTTGACTACTCCGGTCGTTCGGTAATTACCGTAGGCCCGACCCTGCGTCTGCACCAGTGCGGTCTGCCTAAGAAGATGGCACTCGAGCTGTTCAAGCCGTTCATCTTCGGCAAGCTGGAAATGCGCGGTCTCGCGACCACCATCAAAGCGGCCAAGAAAATGGTCGAGCGCGAACTGCCAGAGGTTTGGGACGTTCTCGCTGAAGTGATTCGCGAACACCCGGTTCTCCTCAACCGTGCACCGACCCTTCACCGTCTGGGTATCCAGGCGTTTGAACCTGTACTGATCGAAGGTAAGGCTATCCAGCTGCACCCTCTGGTCTGTGCCGCGTACAACGCCGACTTCGACGGCGACCAAATGGCCGTGCACGTACCGCTGACACTGGAAGCCCAGTTGGAAGCGCGTGCGTTGATGATGTCGACCAACAACATTCTGTCGCCAGCCAACGGTGAGCCAATCATCGTTCCGTCGCAGGACGTTGTATTGGGTCTGTACTACATGACTCGTGAAGCGATCAACGCCAAAGGCGAAGGTCGTGTGTTTGCTGACCTGCAGGAAGTTGACCGTGTGTTCCGTGCCGGCGAAGCCGCACTGCACGCCAAGGTCAAGGTGCGGATCCACGAAACCGTCAACGACCGTGACGGCGGCAGCGTGAGCAACACCCGTATCGTCGACACCACTGTCGGCCGTGCGCTGTTGTACCAGGTTGTTCCAAAAGGTCTGTCGTACGACGTCGTCAACCTGCCGATGAAGAAAAAGGCGATCTCCAAGCTGATCAACCAGTGCTACCGCGTGGTTGGTTTGAAAGAGACCGTTATCTTCGCTGACCAGTTGATGTACACAGGTTTCGCTTACTCGACTATCTCCGGCGTTTCCATCGGCGTTAACGACTTCGTTATCCCGGATGAAAAAGCCCGCATCATCAGTGCTGCCACTGACGAAGTGAAAGAGATCGAGAGCCAGTACGCCTCCGGCCTGGTAACCCAGGGCGAGAAGTACAACAAAGTGATCGACCTTTGGTCCAAGGCCAACGACGAAGTGTCCAAGGCGATGATGGCCAACCTCTCGAAAGAGAAAGTCATCGACCGTCATGGCGTCGAAGTCGATCAAGAGTCTTTCAACTCGATGTACATGATGGCCGACTCGGGCGCACGGGGTTCTGCTGCGCAGATCCGTCAGCTCGCCGGTATGCGTGGCCTGATGGCCAAGCCGGACGGTTCCATCATCGAAACGCCGATCACTGCGAACTTCCGTGAAGGTTTGAGCGTACTTCAGTACTTCATCTCCACTCACGGTGCTCGTAAGGGTCTTGCGGATACCGCGTTGAAAACCGCTAACTCCGGTTACCTGACTCGTCGTCTGGTAGACGTTGCACAAGATCTGGTTGTAACCGAGATCGATTGCGGCACCGAGCACGGCCTGCTGATGACGCCGCACATTGAAGGCGGTGACGTTGTAGAGCCGCTGGGTGAGCGCGTATTGGGTCGTGTTATTGCCCGTGACGTATTCAAGCCAGGTACCGAGGAAGTTATCGTTCCTGCCGGCACCCTGGTTGACGAGAAGTGGGTCGAGTTCATCGAACTCAACAGCATCGACGAAGTGATCGTTCGCTCGCCGATCAGCTGCGAAACCCGCTACGGCATCTGCGCCAAGTGCTATGGCCGTGACTTGGCTCGTGGTCACCAGGTGAACATCGGTGAAGCGGTCGGCGTTATCGCTGCCCAGTCCATCGGTGAGCCGGGTACCCAGCTGACCATGCGTACGTTCCACATCGGTGGTGCGGCAAGCCGGACCTCCGCAGCCGACAGCGTTCAGGTGAAGAATGGCGGTACCGTCCGCCTGCATAACCTCAAGCACGTTGAGCGAGTGGATGGTCACCTGGTTGCTGTGTCCCGTTCCGGTGAGCTGGCCATCGCTGATGACTACGGTCGTGAGCGTGAGCGTTACAAGCTGCCGTACGGTGCTGTGATTTCGGTTAAAGAAGGTGACAAGGTCGACGCTGGCGCAATCGTGGCCAAGTGGGATCCGCACACTCACCCAATCGTTACCGAAATGAAAGGTACCGTGACCTACGTGGGCATGGAAGAAGGCATCACGATCAAGCGTCAGACTGACGAATTGACCGGTATGACCAACATTGAAGTACTCGACGCCAAAGATCGTCCAGCTGCTGGTAAGGACATCCGTCCTGCCGTGAAGATGGTCGATGACAACGGCAAGGATCTGTTGCTGCCAGGCACTGACGTAATCGCTCAGTACTTCCTGCCAGCCAACGCCCTGGTCGGTGTAGCGGATGGTGCGAAGATCGCGATCGGTGATGTTATCGCGCGTATCCCGCAAGAAACTTCGAAGACCCGTGACATCACCGGTGGTCTGCCGCGTGTTGCCGACTTGTTCGAAGCTCGTCGTCCGAAAGAAGCGTCGATTCTGGCTGAAGTCAGCGGCACCATCGCGTTCGGTAAAGAAACCAAAGGCAAGCGCCGTCTGGTTATTACCCCGAACGACGGTAGCGATCCGTATGAAGAGCTGATTCCGAAGTGGCGTCACCTGAACGTGTTCGAAGGCGAACAGGTAAACCGCGGCGAAGTTATCTCCGACGGTCCGAGCGATCCACACGACATCCTGCGTCTGCTGGGTGTGAGTGCGCTGGCCAAGTACATCGTTAACGAGATCCAGGACGTTTACCGTCTGCAAGGCGTGAAGATCAACGACAAGCACATCGAGACCATCCTGCGTCAGATGCTGCGTAAAGTTGAAATCGCTGAATCCGGCGATTCCAGTTTCATCAAGGGCGACCAGATGGAACTGACTCACGTACTGGTAGAAAACGAGCGCCTGGCGAACGAAGAGAAATTTGTCTCCAAGTTCACTCGCGTGCTGCTGGGTATCACCAAGGCGTCGTTGTCCACTGAGTCGTTCATCTCGGCGGCCTCCTTCCAGGAGACCACTCGCGTACTGACCGAAGCAGCGGTAACCGGCAAGCGCGATTACCTGCGCGGCCTGAAAGAAAACGTAGTCGTGGGTCGTCTGATCCCGGCAGGTACCGGTTTGGCTTACCACAGCGAGCGTAAGCGTCGCCGTGATGCTGACAAGCCGCTGCGCGTAAGCGCCAGTGAAGTGGAAGCTGCACTGACCGAAGCGCTGAACTCAAGCGGTAACTGAGTTCTGCGATAGATGAGTCTGGGCCCTGGCACTCCCGTTCGTCGGATCGAGGCATTTTTGCCCCGGTTCGACGCGAGGGGAGGTCGGGGCCTTGCCTTGACTGGGGACAAGATCCTCTTTAGACTCTTGTACCCCTAAATTTGGCGGGAATTCGTTCCTGCCATTTTGCTTTTCTTGCAAGACAATAGCGTCGCAAGACAACAGTGGAGCTAGTAGATGGCAACTATCAACCAGCTGGTACGTCAGCCGCGTAAGCGTATCGTCGAGAAATCCGACGTACCTGCGCTGCAGAACTGCCCGCAACGTCGTGGCGTATGCACCCGTGTGTATACCACCACGCCGAAAAAACCTAACTCGGCACTGCGTAAAGTATGCCGTGTGCGTCTGACCAACGGTTTCGAGGTTTCCTCGTACATCGGCGGTGAAGGCCACAACCTGCAAGAGCACAGCGTGGTACTGATCCGCGGCGGTCGTGTAAAAGACTTGCCAGGTGTTCGTTATCACACCGTACGCGGTTCCTTGGATACTTCCGGCGTTAAAGGTCGTAACCAGGGTCGTTCGAAGTACGGTACCAAGAAGCCTAAGTAGTAGCGGCTTTTTGTAAACCTGAATCATCTTATTTTCTGAGTCGATAAGAGTAAGGTCGGAGGCGTCCCGAAAGGGCACCGATTCCGAGCGAACCTGAAGACCGTTTGAGGGCTTATCCATGCCAAGAAGACGCGTAGCAGCCAAGCGCGAAGTGCTTGACGATCCAAAATACGGAAGCCAAATCCTGGCCAAGTTCATGAACCACGTAATGGAAAGCGGCAAGAAAGCCGTTGCCGAGCGTATCGTTTATGGCGCGCTGGAAAAGGTTAAAGAACGCAAGAACAGCGACCCCCTGGAAATCTTCGAGAAAGCTCTCGACGCCATCGCTCCGCTGGTCGAAGTGAAGTCGCGCCGTGTAGGCGGTGCTACTTACCAGGTTCCGGTTGAAGTTCGTCCGTCCCGTCGTAACGCTCTGGCAATGCGCTGGTTGGTAGACTTCGCCCGTAAGCGCGGCGAGAAGTCTATGGCTCTGCGTTTGGCCGGCGAACTGTTGGACGCTGCTGAAGGTAAAGGTGCTGCTGTTAAGAAGCGTGAAGACGTGCACCGTATGGCTGAAGCCAACAAAGCTTTCTCGCACTACCGCTTCTAATTTTAGCTTCACTAATTTTGCGAGGGCTTTATGGCTCGTACTACTCCGATTAGCCGCTACCGTAACATCGGTATCGTCGCTCACGTGGATGCTGGTAAAACCACCACCACCGAGCGCGTACTGTTTTACACCGGCAAAAGTCACAAAATGGGCGAGGTGCATGACGGCGCCGCGACCACAGACTGGATGGTTCAGGAGCAGGAGCGTGGTATTACCATTACTTCTGCTGCTATTACCGCCTTCTGGAAAGGTTCCGAGAAGCAGTACAAAGACGAGCATCGCTTCAACGTAATCGATACCCCGGGCCACGTAGACTTCACCATTGAAGTTGAACGTTCCCTGCGCGTGCTCGACGGCGCTGTCGTTGTGTTCTGCGGCACCTCGGGTGTTGAGCCTCAGTCGGAAACCGTATGGCGTCAAGCCAACAAGTACGGTGTTCCACGTCTTGTTTATGTAAACAAGATGGACCGTGCTGGTGCCAACTTCCTGCGCGTGATCGGTCAGATCAAGCAGCGTCTGGGTCACACTCCGGTGCCTATCCAGTTGGCTATCGGTTCCGAAGACAACTTCCAGGGTCAGATCGATCTGATCAACATGGAAGCTGTTTACTGGAATGATTCCGACAAAGGTATGGTTCCTGTTCGTAAGCCTATCCCTGAAGAGCTTCAGGAACTGGCTGACGAGTGGCGCAACAACATGGTTGAGGCTGCTGCCGAAGCCAGCGAAGAGCTGATGAACAAGTACCTCGAAGGTGAAGAACTCACCAACGTGGAAATCAAGGCCGCTCTGCGTCAGCGTACTATCGCTGGTGAGATCGTCTTGGCTGTTTGCGGTTCCTCGTTCAAGAACAAGGGTGTTCCCCTGGTTCTCGACGCCGTTATCGACTACCTGCCTGCTCCAACCGACATTCCTGCTATCAAGGGTTCCAACCCTGATAACGAGGAAGAAGAAATGGAGCGTCACGCCGATGACAACGAGCCGTTCTCGGCTCTGGCGTTCAAGATCGCTACCGACCCATTCGTGGGTACTTTGACCTTCGTCCGCGTTTACTCGGGCGTGTTGGCCTCCGGCGACGGCGTGATCAACTCGGTTAAAGGCAAGAAAGAGCGCGTGGGTCGTATGGTGCAAATGCACGCAAACGCCCGTGAAGAGATCAAGGAAGTACGCGCTGGTGACATCGCGGCCCTGATCGGCATGAAGGACGTCACCACTGGTGAGACTTTGTGCGACGCTGCCAAGCCAATCATCCTGGTTCGCATGGACTTCCCGGAGCCGGTTATTTCGGTTGCCGTAGAGCCTAAGACCAAGGATGACCAGGAAAAAATGGGTATCGCTCTGGGCAAGCTTGCTCAGGAAGATCCATCTTTCCGCGTCAAGACTGATGAAGAGACTGGTCAAACGATCATCTCCGGCATGGGCGAGCTGCACCTGGACATCCTGGTTGACCGGATGCGCCGTGAGTTCAACGTCGAAGCCAACATCGGTAAGCCTCAGGTTTCCTATCGTGAGCGCATCACGAAGAACTGTGAAATCGAAGGCAAGTTCGTTCGTCAATCCGGCGGTCGTGGTCAGTTCGGTCACTGCTGGATCCGTTTTGCTCCTGCTGACGAAGGTCAGGAAGGTCTGCAATTCGTGAACGAAGTAGTAGGTGGTGTTGTTCCTAAGGAATACATCCCTGCTATCCAGAAGGGTATCGAAGAGCAGATGAAGAACGGTGTTGTTGCCGGCTATCCGCTGATCGGCCTGAAAGCAACCGTTTTTGACGGTTCTTACCACGACGTCGACTCCAACGAGATGGCGTTTAAGGTGGCTGCTTCCATGGCAACCAAGCAACTGGCCCAGAAGGGCGGTGGTGAGTTGCTTGAGCCAATCATGGCGGTAGAAGTTGTTACACCTGAAGACTATATGGGTGATGTCATGGGCGACCTTAACCGTCGTCGCGGCATGATCTTGGGTATGGAAGACACGGTTTCCGGCAAAGTGATTCGCGCCGAGGTTCCGTTGGGCGAGATGTTCGGTTATGCGACCGACGTTCGTTCCATGTCCCAGGGTCGCGCAAGCTACTCTATGGAATTCAAAAAATACAACACAGCTCCGGCGCACATCGCTGAAACTGTATCCAAAAAACAAGGCTGATTCAGTCCTTTAGGCAAGGAGTTAATTGTCGTGGCTAAAGAAAAATTTGATCGTTCCCTACCGCACGTCAACGTTGGCACCATCGGTCACGTTGACCACGGTAAAACCACTCTGACTGCTGCTCTGACTCGCGTTTGCTCCGAAGTATTCGGTTCCGCAATCGTTGATTTCGATAAAATCGACAGCGCGCCAGAAGAGAAAGCTCGTGGTATCACCATCAACACCGCGCACGTTGAATACAACTCGCTGATCCGTCACTACGCTCACGTTGACTGCCCAGGTCACGCTGACTATGTGAAGAACATGATCACCGGTGCTGCCCAGATGGACGGCGCAATCCTGGTTTGCTCGGCCGCTGATGGTCCGATGCCACAAACCCGTGAGCACATCCTGCTGTCCCGTCAGGTTGGCGTTCCGTACATCGTGGTTTACCTGAACAAGGCTGACCTGGTAGACGACGCTGAGCTGCTGGAACTGGTTGAGATGGAAGTGCGCGATCTGCTGAGCACTTACGACTTCCCAGGTGACGACACTCCGATCATCATCGGTTCTGCTCGTATGGCTCTGGAAGGCAAAGACGATAACGAAATGGGCACCACGTCCGTTCGTAAACTGGTTGAGACTCTGGACAGCTACATCCCAGATCCAGTCCGTGTTATCGACAAGCCGTTCCTGATGCCAATCGAAGACGTATTCTCGATCTCCGGTCGCGGTACTGTTGTAACTGGTCGTATCGAGCGCGGTATCGTCAAGGTTCAAGATCCACTGGAAATCGTTGGTCTGCGTGACACTACCGTCACCACCTGCACCGGTGTTGAAATGTTCCGTAAGCTGCTCGACGAAGGTCGTGCTGGCGAGAACTGCGGCGTTCTGCTGCGTGGTACCAAGCGTGACGACGTTGAGCGTGGCCAGGTTCTGGTCAAGCCAGGTTCGGTTAAGCCGCACACCAAGTTCGAAGCTGAAGTATACGTACTGAGCAAAGAAGAAGGCGGTCGTCACACTCCGTTCTTCAAAGGCTACCGTCCACAGTTCTACTTCCGTACTACTGACGTGACTGGTAACTGCGAACTGCCGGAAGGCGTAGAAATGGTAATGCCAGGCGACAACATCAAAATGGTTGTCACCCTGATCAAAACCATCGCTATGGAAGACGGTCTGCGTTTCGCAATCCGTGAAGGCGGCCGTACCGTTGGTGCTGGCGTTGTAGCTAAAATCATCGAGTAATCTCTCTTTTGAGTGAGCTTTGATGTTTTGAGAAAGCCCCCGCTTAGCGGGGGCTTTTTTATTGGGTTGACACCTATCTAGGGCGTCTATAGAATTGCGCCTCCTTTTAACGGGCGTATTGCGCCCGGTGGGAATAGCAGCCGGAGTCTGAAATCCAATGCAAAATCAGCAAATCCGTATCAGGTTGAAGGCTTTTGACCATCGCCTGATCGACCAATCCACCCAGGAAATCGTGGAAACCGCGAAACGTACTGGTGCTCAAGTGCGTGGTCCAATTCCACTGCCTACCCGTAAAGAGCGGTTCACCGTTCTGGTCTCCCCGCACGTCAACAAAGACGCGCGTGACCAGTACGAGATCCGTACTCATAAGCGCGTACTGGACATCGTCCAGCCAACGGATAAAACCGTTGATGCACTTATGAAGCTCGATCTGGCGGCCGGTGTGGAAGTACAGATCAGCCTCGGCTAAGACTTGGGTCTTAGTCGTGTAACGCTCTGAAATGGGCGGCCATAGCGGGTGAAAGCCCCGTACACTCATGAGGTTTACAACATGACTATTGGTGTAGTCGGTCGTAAATGCGGTATGACCCGTATTTTCACCGAAGAAGGTGTCTCCATTCCGGTCACGGTCATTGAGATCGAACCGAATCGCGTCACCCAGTTCAAAACTGAAGAAACCGATGGCTATCGTGCAGTGCAAGTCACTGTCGGCGAGCGTCGTGCTTCGCGCGTGACTGCTGCTCAAGCAGGTCACTTCGCTAAAGCAAACGTTGCAGCTGGTCGTACTGTCATGGAGTTCCGTCTTGAAGACGGCGACTACCAGGCTGGCGATCTGATCAACGCTGAAATCTTCGCCGCTGGTCAACTGGTTGATGTAACCGGTCAGTCCAAAGGTAAAGGCTTCCAGGGTACGATCAAGCGTTGGAATTTCCGTGGTCAAGACAACACTCACGGTAACTCCGTTTCCCACCGCGTCCCGGGCTCTATTGGCCAGTGCCAGACTCCTGGTCGTGTATTCAAGGGCAAAAAAATGTCCGGTCATATGGGCGCTGAGCGCGTGACCGTGCAGTCCCTCGAAGTAGTGCGCGTCGACGCTGAACGCAATCTGTTGTTGGTCAAGGGTGCTGTTCCTGGCGCTACTGGCGGCAACCTGGTTGTACGTCCAGCGGCCAAGGCTCGCGGTTAAGGGGAAGCTGACATGCAATTAAATGTAAATGACGCTCAAGCGATCGAAGTTTCCGAACTGACATTTGGCGGCGAATTCAACGAGACGCTCGTTCACCAAGCAGTCGTGGCCTACATGGCCGGCGGCCGTCAAGGTAGCAAGCAGCAAAAGACCCGTTCCGACGTACGTGGTGGCGGTAAGCGCCCTTGGCGTCAGAAAGGCACTGGCCGTGCTCGTGCCGGTACTATCCGTAGCCCAATCTGGCGTGGCGGCGGTACCACTTTCGCAGCTCGTCCACAGGATCACTCTCAGAAGCTCAACAAGAAGATGTACCGCGCAGCACTGCGCTCCATCCTTGCTGAACTCGTGCGTACTGATCGTCTGGTCGTGGTTCAGGACTTCGCTGTTGAAAGTCCAAAAACCAAAGATCTGCTGGGCAAACTGAACAACATGAGCCTGACCGACGTTTTGATCGTGTCTGAAGCTGTTGATCAGAACCTGTACCTGGCTGCTCGCAACCTGCCACACGTTGATGTACGTGACGTGCAAGGTTCCGATCCAGTTAGTCTGATCGCATACGACAAGGTGTTGATCACTGTGTCGGCCGTGAAGAAATTCGAGGAGCTGCTGGGATGAACCAGGAACGCGTATTTAAAGTTCTGCTTGGCCCGCACGTTTCCGAAAAGGCTACGGTTCTGGCTGACAAGAAAGGCCAGTTCGTTTTCAAGGTTGCAACTGACGCAACCAAGCTGGAAATCAAGAAGGCCGTCGAAAGCCTGTTCAGCGTGAAAGTAGAGCGTGTTACTACCCTGAATGTTCTGGGTAAGAGCAAGCGCACTGCTCGCGGTCTGGGCAAGCGTAATGACTGGAAGAAGGCAGTTATCTCCCTTCAGCCAGGCCAAGATCTCGATTTCAGCAGCAGTGCTGAGTAAGGAAGGGGTGCATCATGGCAATCGTTAAATGCAAACCGACTTCCCCTGGCCGCCGTTTTGTGGTCAAGGTGGTCAACCAGGAGCTGCATAAAGGCGCTCCTCACGCACCGCTGCTCGAGAAAAAATCGAAGTCTGGTGGTCGTAACAACAATGGTCGCATTACCACTCGTCACATCGGTGGTGGCCATAAGCAGCATTATCGTCTGGTCGATTTCCGTCGCAACGACAAAGATGGCATCGCTGCCACTGTCGAGCGTATCGAATACGATCCAAACCGTACTGCTCACATCGCTCTGCTGCTGTACGCAGATGGCGAGCGTCGCTACATCATCGCCCCTAAAGGCGTGAGTGCTGGCGACCAGCTGATCGCAGGTGCTCTGGCACCGATCAAGCCGGGCAACGCTCTGCAACTGCGTAACATTCCAGTTGGTAGCACCGTACACGGCATCGAATTGAAGCCAGGTAAAGGCGCACAGATCGCTCGTTCCGCTGGCGCTTCGGCTCAGCTGATCGCTCGTGAAGGTGTCTACGTGACCCTGCGTCTGCGTTCTGGTGAGATGCGTAAAGTACTGGCTGAATGCCGTGCGACCCTGGGCGAAGTCTCGAACTCCGAGCACAGCCTGCGTTCGTTGGGTAAAGCTGGTGCCAAACGCTGGCGTGGCGTTCGCCCAACCGTTCGTGGTGTTGCCATGAACCCGGTTGACCACCCACACGGTGGTGGTGAAGGTCGTACCTCTGGTGGTCGTCATCCGGTATCGCCATGGGGCTTCCCGACTAAGGGCGCGAAGACTCGTGGTAATAAGCGTACCGACAAAATGATCGTCCGTCGTCGCAAGTAAATAGAGGGATACGACAGTGCCACGTTCTCTGAAAAAAGGTCCTTTTATTGATCTTCACCTACTGAAGAAGATCGAAGTGGCGGCGGAAAAGAACGATCGCAAACCAGTTAAGACCTGGTCGCGTCGTTCGATGATCCTGCCACAAATGGTCGGTCTGACCATCGCAGTACACAACGGTCGTCAACACGTCCCAGTTCTCGTTAACGAAGACATGGTCGGCCACAAACTGGGCGAGTTTGCCGGTACCCGCACTTATCGTGGGCACGTGGCAGACAAGAAAGCCAAGCGTTAAGGGGTTAGGAAATGGAAGTAGCCGCTAAGTTGTCGGGCGCTCGAATCTCCGCCCAGAAAGCCCGCTTGGTCGCCGACCAGATCCGCGGGAAGAAGGTGGGCGAAGCGCTCAACCTGTTGGCTTTCAGCAGTAAGAAAGCCGCCGAGATCATGAAGAAAGTGCTGGAGTCGGCCGTAGCCAACGCCGAGCATAACGAAGGCGCAGACGTTGATGACCTGAAGGTCAGCACCGTTTTCGTCAACGAAGGGCGTTCGCTGAAGCGCATCATGCCACGTGCCAAAGGCCGTGCTGATCGCATCGTCAAGCGGTCTTGCCATATCACTGTCAAGGTTGCTGACAAGTAACGGAGTCGAAGAGATGGGTCAGAAAGTACATCCCATTGGCATTCGCCTGGGAATCGTCAAGGAGCACACCTCCGTCTGGTACGCAGACGGTCGGACTTATGCGGACTACTTGTTCGCTGATCTGAAGGTGCGTGAGTATCTCCAAGACAAACTAAAAAGCGCGTCCGTAAGCCGTATCGATATCCATCGTCCGGCCCAAACTGCACGTATCACCATCCACACCGCTCGTCCAGGTATCGTTATCGGGAAGAAAGGTGAAGATGTTGAGAAACTGCGTCAGGACCTGACCAAGCAAATGGGTGTGCCTGTGCACATCAATATCGAAGAGATCCGCAAGCCGGAGCTCGACGGTATGCTGGTTGCGCAGAGCGTAGCTCAGCAGCTGGAGCGTCGCGTAATGTTCCGTCGCGCTATGAAGCGCGCCGTACAGAACGCCATGCGCATTGGTGCCAAAGGCATCAAAATCCAAGTGAGCGGTCGTCTCGGCGGTGCTGAAATCGCACGTACTGAATGGTATCGCGAAGGTCGTGTGCCACTGCACACCCTGCGTGCCGACATCGACTATGCCAACTACGAAGCTCACACCACTTACGGTGTGATCGGTGTAAAGGTTTGGATCTTCAAAGGCGAAGTAATTGGTGGTCGCCAAGAAGAACTGAAACCACAAGCACCAGCGCCTCGTAAAAAAGCTGCTAAGTAAGGGGTACGCCAAATGTTGCAACCTAAGCGTACGAAGTTCCGCAAGCAGATGACAGGCCACAACCGTGGTCTGGCTCAGCGCGGTAGCAAAGTCAGCTTCGGCGAGTTCGCGCTGAAGTCTGTAGCTCGTGGTCGTCTCACCGCTCGTCAGATCGAGTCAGCGCGTCGTGCTCTGACCCGTCACGTAAAACGTGGCGGCAAGATCTGGATCCGTGTATTCCCGGACAAGCCGATCTCCAAAAAGCCTCTCGAGGTTCGGATGGGTAAAGGTAAGGGTAACGTGGAATACTGGGTAGCCCAGATTCAGCCAGGCAAAGTCCTGTATGAAATCGAGGGTGTTTCTGAAGAGCTGGCGCGTGAGGCTTTCGCCCTGGCTGCTGCAAAGCTGCCGCTCGCCACCTCCTTTGTTAAACGGACGGTGATGTGATGAAAGCGAATGAACTTCGTGAAAAATCCGCACAGCAGCTGAACGAGCAACTGCTCGGCCTGCTGCGCGACCAGTTCAATCTGCGTATGCAGAAAGCAACTGGCCAGTTGGGGCAGTCTCATCTGCTCTCGCAAGTTAAGCGTGACATCGCTCGCGTGAAGACTGTGCTCAACCAGCAGGCAGGTAAGTGATCATGGCTGAAGCCGAAAAGACTGTCCGTACGCTGACTGGCCGTGTTGTCAGCGACAAGATGGACAAAACCATCACCGTTTTGATCGAGCGTCGCGTTAAGCACCCGATCTACGGTAAATATGTTAAGCGTTCGACTAAGCTGCACGCGCACGACGAAACCAATCAGTGCCACATCGGCGACAAAGTCACTATTCGTGAAACTCGTCCGATGGCCAAGACCAAGTCTTGGGCACTGGTTGATGTTCTCGAACGCGCTGTGGAAGTCTAAGGACTAGGGGTCGGAGAAATTATATGATTCAGACTCAATCCATGCTCGATGTGGCCGATAACAGCGGCGCTCGCCGTGTTATGTGCATCAAGGTGCTGGGTGGCTCCCATCGTCGTTACGCTGGTATCGGTGACATCATCAAAGTTACCGTGAAGGAAGCAATTCCTCGCGGTAAGGTGAAAAAAGGCCAAGTGATGACTGCTGTTGTAGTCCGCACTCGTCACGGCGTACGTCGTGCTGATGGCTCCATTATCCGCTTTGATGGCAACGCTGCTGTTCTTCTGAACAACAAGCAAGAGCCGATCGGCACCCGTATCTTTGGGCCAGTGACCCGTGAACTTCGTACTGAGAAGTTCATGAAGATCGTCTCGCTCGCCCCAGAAGTGCTGTAAGGAGATCCGACATGCAAAAGATTCGTCGTGACGACGAGATCATCGTGATCGCCGGCAAAGACAAAGGTAAGCGCGGTAAGGTGCTTAAGGTTCTCGCCAATAACCGTCTGGTTATCGGTGGTCTGAACCTGGTCAAGCGTCATACCAAGCCTAACCCGATGTCGGGCGTGCAGGGCGGTATCGTCGAGAAAGAAGCTCCGCTGGACGCTTCTAACGTCGCCATCTTCAACGGCGAAACCAACAAGGCTGACCGCGTTGGTTTCAAAGTAGAAGACGGTAAGAAAATTCGTGTCTTCAAGTCGACCCAAAAAGCGGTTGATGCTTGAACACTGCTAGGTAGATTAGACCATGGCACGACTACAAGAGATTTACCGGAAGGAAATCGCCCCTAAGCTTAAGGAAGAACTTAAGCTCGGGAACGTGATGGAAGTTCCGCGCGTCACCAAAATCACCCTGAACATGGGTCTGGGCGAAGCGATCGGCGACAAAAAAGTCATCGAGCACGCTGTTGCTGACCTGGAAAAGATCACCGGTCAAAAAGTCGTTGTGACTTACGCTCGGAAATCCATCGCTGGCTTTAAAGTCCGTGAAGGTTGGCCGATCGGCGTCAAAGTGACTCTGCGCCGTGAGCGTATGTACGAATTCCTGGATCGTCTGCTGTCGATCTCCCTGCCTCGGGTCCGCGACTTCCGCGGCCTGAATGCCAAGTCCTTCGATGGTCGTGGTAACTACAGCATGGGCGTGAAAGAGCAGATCATCTTCCCGGAAATCGACTACGACAAGATCGATGCTCTCCGCGGTCTGGACATCACCCTGACCACCACTGCCAAGAACGATGATGAAGGCCGCGCTCTGCTGCGTGCGTTCAAATTCCCGTTCCGCAACTGATTGGAGTAGGACCATGGCCAAGATGAGCATGAAAAACCGCGAGCTGAAGCGTCAGCTCACGGTTGCCAAGTACGCCAAGAAGCGTGCAGCACTGAAAGCAATCATCGTTGATCTGAACGCAAGTCCAGAAGCGCGTTGGGAAGCTACAGTTGCTCTGCAGAAGCAGCCACGTGACGCAAGCGCTTCGCGCATGCGTAACCGCTGCCGCCTGACCGGTCGTCCACACGGCGTTTACCGCAAGTTCGGCCTCGGCCGTAACAAACTGCGTGAAGCGGCAATGCGTGGTGACGTACCAGGTCTGGTTAAAGCCAGCTGGTAAGTACTTTCAACGTCCAGGTGGTCGGAATCGCAAGATACTGACCGCCGGTGACCTTGAATCTGGATCAAGCCCCTTTTGGGGCTTGTTTCATTTCTGGAGTATGTCTAAAATACGCGGCTCGCCTGAGCCCGTGTTTTTTGTGCTCGGAGATTCTCGGCGACATATGTAGCCGCAAGGCTAATTTTTTTGTATTAGGAGCGTCTAGCCCATGAGTATGCAGGACCCGTTAGCGGACATGCTAACTCGTATCCGTAATGCCCAGATGGCTGAAAAGTCCGTCGTAAGCATGCCATCTTCCAAGTTGAAGGTAGCTGTTGCCAAAGTCCTGAAAGACGAAGGCTACATTGCGGGTTATCAGATCAGCAGCGAAATCAAACCACTGCTGTCCATCGAGCTGAAGTACTTCGAAGGCCGTTCGGTCATCGAGGAAGTGAAGCGCGTTAGCCGTCCAGGCCTGCGTCAGTACAAGTCCGCTGAAGATCTGCCGAAAGTTCGTGGCGGTCTGGGCGTGTCTATCGTCTCCACCAACAAAGGTGTGATGACGGATCGTGCTGCGCGCGCTGCCGGTGTCGGCGGCGAAGTTCTTTGCACTGTGTTCTAAGGGGGGATAAGCATGTCTCGCGTCGCTAAGAACCCCGTTAAGCTGCCAGCCGGTGTCGAAGTCAAATTCGCAGGCCAACAGCTTTCGGTGAAGGGTGCCAAGGGTACTCTTGAACTGAACATCCATTCGTCCGTTGAGATCGTTGAAGAAGCTGGTGAGCTGCGTTTCGCTGCTCGCAATGGCGATCAACAAACTCGCGCAATGGCCGGTACCACGCGTGCGTTGGTAAACAACATGGTCCAAGGCGTAAGCCAAGGCTTCGAGCGTAAGCTCCAGCTGGTCGGTGTTGGTTACAAAGCGCAAGCAAAAGGCACGGTTTTGAACCTTGCCCTTGGCTTCTCGCACCCAGTGGATTACGAACTGCCAGCGGGCATCACTGCTGAGACTCCTAGCCAGACCGATATCCTGATCAAGGGCATCGACAAGCAGCTGGTAGGTCAAGTGGCCGCTGAGATCCGCGACTTCCGTCCACCAGAGCCGTACAAAGGCAAAGGTGTGCGCTACGCGGACGAAGTCGTCCGTCGTAAAGAAGCCAAGAAGAAGTAGGGCATAGCAAATGACCGACAAAAAAGTTACTCGACTGCGTCGCGCTCGCAAAGCACGCCTGAAAATGCACGAACTCGAAGTCGTGCGTCTCTGCGTGTTCCGCTCGTCGCAGCACATCTACGCCCAGGTCATCTCGGCCGACGGCAACAAAGTCCTGGCAAGCGCCTCGACTTTGGATAAAGAACTGCGTGATGGTGCCACTGGCAACATCGACGCGGCCACAAAGGTTGGCCAGCTGGTCGCTACGCGTGCTAAGGCCGCTGGCGTCTCGCAAGTGGCTTTCGACCGCTCTGGCTTCAAGTACCACGGCCGCGTGAAAGCGCTGGCTGATGCTGCTCGTGAAGCTGGGCTGGAGTTCTAAGTTATGTCAAATAACGACCAAAAGCGCGACGAAGGCTACATTGAGAAGCTGGTTCAAGTTAACCGCGTAGCCAAAACCGTTAAAGGCGGCCGTATCTTCACTTTCACCGCGTTGACCGTGGTGGGTGATGGTAAAGGGCGTGTTGGCTTCGGCCGTGGCAAGTCACGTGAAGTGCCTGCCGCGATCCAGAAGGCAATGGAAGCTGCTCGTCGCAACATGATCCAAGTTGATCTGAACGGTACCACTCTGCAGTACGCAATGAAGTCCGCTCACGGCGCTTCGAAGGTGTACATGCAGCCTGCTTCTGAAGGTACCGGTATCATCGCTGGCGGCGCTATGCGTGCTGTGCTCGAAGTTGCTGGCGTTCAGAACGTTCTGGCCAAGTGCTATGGCTCGACTAACCCGGTAAACGTGGTTCACGCCACTTTCAAGGGTCTGAAGGCTATGCAATCTCCTGAGTCCATCGCTGCCAAGCGTGGTCTGACTGTCAAGGAGATCTTCTGATCATGGCTACCGTTAAAGTAACGCTGATCAAAAGCATGACCGGCCGCATCCCTAACCACAAATTGTGCGTTAAAGGTTTGGGTCTGCGTCGCATCGGTCACACTGTAGAAGTCCAGGATACTCCCGAGAATCGCGGGATGATCAACAAGGCTTACTACATGCTGCGTGTAGAGGGTTAATCGATGAAACTCAATGATCTGAGTCCAGCGCCGGGTTCCCGTCGCGAAAAGCATCGTCCGGGCCGTGGTATCGGTAGTGGTTTGGGTAAGACCGGTGGCCGTGGCCACAAGGGTCAAACCTCCCGCTCCGGTGGCACCATTGCTCCAGGCTTTGAAGGCGGTCAACAGCCGCTGCATCGTCGCCTGCCCAAGTTCGGTTTCGTATCCCTGAAAGCCATGGATCGCGCAGAAGTGCGTCTGTCCGAGCTGGCTAAAGTGGAAGGCGACATCGTTACTGTGCAGACCCTGAAAGATGCCAACGTGATCAACGTCAACGTACAGCGTGTGAAAATCATGCTGTCCGGTGAAGTGACTCGCGCTGTCACTATCGGCAAGGGAATCGGCGCCACCAAAGGTGCGCGTTCGGCTATCGAAGCAGCTGGCGGCAAGTTCGAGGAATAAATGGCTAAGCAAGGTGCTCTCTCAGCGCTCGGCAAAGGCGGTATGTCTGAACTTTGGGCTCGTCTGCGTTTTCTGTTCCTGGCGATTATCGTCTACCGAATAGGCGCACACATCCCGGTTCCAGGTATCAACCCGGACCGACTCGCAGACCTGTTTCGACAGAATGAGGGGACCATTCTTAGCTTGTTCAACATGTTTTCCGGCGGCGCGCTGGAGCGGATGAGCATCTTTGCACTGGGGATCATGCCGTACATTTCGGCATCGATCATCATGCAGCTGATGACAGCCGTCAGCCCGCAGCTGGAGCAGTTGAAGAAGGAAGGTGAAGCTGGCCGTCGCAAGATTAGCCAGTACACCCGCTACGGCACTGTCGTCCTCGCCCTGGTTCAAGCTATCGGCATGTCCGTTGGCCTGGCGGGGCAGGGCGTTGCGTTCACTGGTGACTTTGGCTTCCATTTCGTCGCGGTATCCACGTTTGTGGCTGGTGCGATGTTCATGATGTGGCTGGGTGAGCAGATTACTGAGCGTGGTGTTGGCAACGGTATCTCGATGTTGATTTTCGCAGGTATCGTCGCCGGTCTTCCGAGAGCAATCGGGCAGTCTTTCGAGTCTGCGCGTCAGGGTGATATCAATATCTTCGCCTTGGTTGCCATCGGTTTGCTGGCAGTAGCGATTATCGGTTTTGTGGTGTTCATTGAGCGTGGCCAGCGTCGTATTGCTGTTCACTACGCCAAGCGTCAGCAGGGCCGTAAGGTCTTCGCTGCGCAGACCAGCCACTTGCCGCTGAAAGTGAATATGGCCGGTGTTATTCCGGCAATTTTCGCGAGCAGCATCTTGCTGTTTCCGGCTTCGTTGGGTACCTGGTTTGGTCAGTCTGAAAATATGGGCTGGCTGCAGGACCTCTCTCAGTCGATCGCTCCTGGTCAGCCGTTGAATATTCTGCTGTTTAGTGCAGGGATTATTTTCTTCTGCTTCTTCTATACGGCGTTGATGTTCAATCCGAAAGACGTAGCGGAAAACCTGAAGAAGTCCGGTGCCTTTATTCCGGGCATCCGTCCAGGTGAGCAGTCGGCACGCTACATTGATGGCGTTCTGACTCGTTTGACCCTGTTCGGTGCTCTATATATGACGGCCGTGTGCTTGTTGCCCCAGTTCCTGGTGGTTGCAGCAAACGTTCCGTTCTACCTTGGCGGGACCTCGTTGCTGATCGTGGTCGTGGTTGTGATGGACTTCATGTCCCAAGTACAATCGCACCTCGTTTCGCACCAGTACGAATCCCTGATGAAGAAAGCCAACCTGAAGGGCTACGGCAGCGGCATGTTGCGCTGAGTACCCCATAAGGTTCGAGGAGTTGGTGATGAAAGTTCGTGCATCGGTGAAAAAGCTGTGCCGTAACTGCAAGATTATTCGCCGCGAAGGTGTTGTTCGAGTAATTTGCAGCGCGGAACCGCGTCACAAACAGCGCCAAGGCTGAGTGTGATCCGCTTGAAGCCCGGCAGCTAGTGCGCTGCCGGGTTGATTATTTGTTATTACAGCGATATTATCTCGCGCCCTATTTCTTGGCTTCCGGGGCGTAGGTAGCTGTCAATTGGAGTCCCACTGAATGGCCCGTATTGCAGGCGTTAACATTCCAGATAACAAGCACACTGTTATCTCGCTGACCTACATCTATGGTGTTGGTCGCACTACTGCGCAGAAAATTTGCGCAGTTGCTGGGGTAAACCCAGCCGCTAAGATCAAGGATCTGAGCGACGAGCAGATTGAACAGCTGCGTGGCGAAGTGGCGAAGTTCACCACTGAAGGTGACCTGCGTCGCGAAATCAACATGAAAATCAAGCGTTTGATGGACCTCGGTTGCTATCGCGGTCTGCGTCATCGTCGTGGTCTTCCAGTACGCGGTCAGCGTACCAAGACTAACGCGCGTACCCGTAAAGGTCCGCGTAAGCCGATCCGCAAGTAATCGCCCCAGCGAATCGACAGGAAAATTATCATGGCAAAACCTGCTGCTCGTCCTCGTAAAAAAGTTAAAAAGACAGTGGTTGATGGCATCGCCCACATCCATGCATCTTTTAACAACACAATCGTGACCATCACCGACCGTCAAGGTAACGCGCTTTCTTGGGCTACCTCCGGTGGTTCGGGTTTCCGCGGTTCCCGCAAGTCCACCCCGTTTGCTGCTCAAGTAGCTGCTGAACGTGCTGGTCAAGCTGCGCTGGAATACGGCCTGAAAAACCTCGACGTTAACGTCAAGGGTCCAGGTCCAGGTCGTGAGTCTGCTGTCCGTGCTTTGAACGGCTGTGGCTATAAGATCGCCAGCATCACCGACGTGACGCCAATCCCGCACAACGGGTGCCGTCCGCCGAAGAAGCGCCGCGTGTAATCCAGGAGATTGTAAAGAATGGCTCGTTACATTGGTCCAAAATGCAAACTCGCTCGTCGCGAAGGCACCGATCTCTTCCTGAAGAGCGGCGTGCGCGCGATCGAATCGAAGTGCAACATTGAAGCAGCACCTGGTATCCACGGCCAACGCCGCGGTCGCCAGTCCGACTACGGCACCCAACTGCGTGAAAAGCAGAAGGTCCGTCGTATCTACGGCGTTCTCGAGCGTCAGTTCAGCGGCTACTACAAAGAAGCTGCTGGCAAGAAAGGTGCAACCGGTGAAAACCTGCTGCAACTGCTCGAATGCCGTCTGGACAACGTTGTATACCGTATGGGCTTCGGTTCGACTCGTGCCGAATCCCGTCAGCTGGTATCGCACAAGTCGATCAGCGTTAACGGTCAGACCGTAAACGTTCCGTCCTACCAGGTTCGTGCTGGTGACGTGGTCGCAGTTCGCGAGAAAGCAAAAAACCAACTTCGCATTGTCCAAGCTCTCGATCTGTGTGCCCAACGTGGCCGCGTAGAATGGGTAGAAGTAGACACTGAGAAGAAGTCGGGCGTTTTCAAGAACGTTCCTGCTCGCAGTGATCTGTCCGCCGACATCAACGAAAGCCTGATTGTCGAGCTCTACTCCAAGTAAGGGCTAGAAAATAGGTGCATCCATGCAGATTTCGGTAAATGAGTTCCTGACACCCCGCCACATTGATGTGCAGGTTGTCAGTCCAACCCGCGCCAAAATTACTCTCGAGCCTCTCGAGCGTGGTTTTGGCCACACCCTGGGCAACGCGCTGCGCCGCATCCTGTTGTCCTCAATGCCCGGCTGTGCAGTAGTCGAGGCCGAGATTGACGGTGTGCTCCACGAGTACAGCGCCATCGAAGGTGTACAGGAAGACGTAATTGAAATCCTGTTGAACCTTAAAGGTCTGGCTATCAAGCTGCACGGCCGTGACGAAGTTACGCTGACCTTGTCGAAGAAGGGTTCGGGGGTGGTTACCGCTGCCGATATTCAGCTGGATCATGATGTCGAGATCGTTAACCCCGATCACGTAATCGCTAACCTGGCGTCTAACGGCGCCCTGAACATGAAGCTCACTGTAGCTCGTGGTCGTGGTTATGAACCGGCCGACTCGCGTCAGAGCGATGAAGACGAAAGCCGCAGCATTGGTCGCTTGCAGCTTGACTCTTCGTTCAGCCCGGTTCGCCGTATCGCATACGTGGTGGAAAACGCCCGTGTCGAGCAGCGTACTAACCTGGACAAGCTGGTTATTGATCTGGAAACCAACGGTACCCTGGATCCTGAAGAGGCTATCCGCCGCGCTGCAACCATTCTGCAACAGCAGTTGGCTGCGTTCGTCGACCTCAAAGGTGACAGCGAACCAGTGGTAATCGAGCAGGAAGACGAGATCGATCCGATCCTGCTTCGCCCGGTTGACGATCTGGAACTGACTGTACGTTCGGCTAACTGCCTTAAGGCGGAAAACATTTACTACATCGGTGACCTGATCCAGCGCACCGAAGTAGAACTGTTGAAGACTCCGAACCTGGGCAAGAAATCCTTGACTGAAATCAAGGACGTTCTGGCCTCCCGCGGTCTGTCCCTCGGCATGCGCCTCGACAACTGGCCGCCTGCAAGTCTTAAGAAGGACGACAAGGCGACTGCCTGATCGTCGTAATCACCGAACGTGAGTTTGGTAAGGAATGAACCATGCGTCATCGTAAAAGTGGTCGTCACCTGAGCCGTACCAGCTCGCACCGCAAGGCCATGTTCCAAAACATGGCGGTGTCGCTGTTCGAGCACGAGCTGATCAAAACTACACTGCCGAAAGCTAAAGAACTGCGTCGCGTTGCTGAGCCGCTGATCACTTTGGCCAAGACAGACAGCCTGGCTAACCGCCGTCTGGCTTTCGACCGTACTCGTTCGAAAGCTATCGTTGGTAAGCTCTTCAACGACCTGGGCAAGCGTTACGCTACCCGTGAGGGTGGCTACCTGCGCATCCTCAAGTGCGGTTTCCGCGCTGGCGACAACGCGCCTATGGCGTACGTCGAGTTGGTTGATCGTGCTACTGCCGGCGAAGCTGTAAGCGCCGAGTAAGACGACAAGCTGCAACGAAAAACCGGGCCTAGTGCCCGGTTTTTTGTGCGCGTAACAAAAGCGCAACTTATACAAGCTTCCATAGGCCGGGCGCTGCACTATAGCGAACGGAGTGTTGTTAGTTATTCTCTATCGATGCCTGCAATTTAATGAATTTGTAGGCGTGGTGTTGATGATCAATACTCCCTCCAAGCCGATTAGCCGGCAGTTCCAAGTCCGACCTGAGGAAGATTGAGCATGAGCCAGAATAAAGTCCTTACCACCGCCAGCGGTGCTCCCGTTGCGGATAACCAGAACTCCCGTTCCGCGGGCCCTCGTGGTCCGTTGTTACTCGACGATTTCCACCTGATCGAGAAGCTCGCTCACTTCAACCGTGAAAACATCCCTGAGCGTCGCGTGCACGCCAAAGGATCGGGCGCCTACGGTACGTTCACAGTCACCCGTGACATCACCCAATACACCAGCGCCAAGCTGTTCGAATCTGTTGGCAAGCAAACGCCGACATTCCTGCGATTCTCCACTGTAGGCGGTGAGCGCGGTTCTGCTGACACTGAACGTGATCCACGTGGCTTTGCCCTGAAGTTCTATACCGAAGAGGGTAACTGGGACATCGTGGGTAACAACACTCCCGTGTTCTTTATTCGTGATCCGCTGAAATTCCCGGATTTTATCCACACCCAGAAACGCCTGCCGCAGAGCAACCTGAAAAGCGCGCAGATGATGTGGGACTTCTGGTCGCACTCACCAGAGGCGCTGCATCAGGTCACCATTCTGTTTTCGGACCGTGGCATCCCGGACGGCTATCGCCACATGCATGGTTTCGGCAGCCACACTTACAGTCTGATCAATGCCCAGGGTGAGCGTCATTGGGTGAAGTGGCACTACAAGACTAAGCAAGGCATCAAGAACCTGGCGCCGGCCGAGGCCGCCCGCTTGGCGGGAACCGATCCTGATTACGCCCAGCGTGATCTGTTTGGTGCAATCGAGCGCGGTGACTTCCCCAAGTGGCGCGTGTGCATCCAGATCATGACCGAGGCACAGGCGAACGCCCATTACGAGAACCCGTTTGACGTGACCAAGACCTGGTCGCAAAAAGAATTCCCGTTGATTGAAGTGGGTGAGCTGGAGCTCAATCGTAATCCGCAGAACTACTTCGCCGAAGTCGAGCAGGCCGCATTTGGCCCAAGCAACATGGTCCCAGGCGTTGGCCTGTCGCCGGACCGTATGCTGCAAGGTCGGGTTTTTGCCTACGCCGATGCGCACCGCTACCGTGTGGGCACCAACCACCAGCAACTGCCGGTGAACGCACCACGTAGCCCGGTTAACAGCTACCAGCGTGACGGCTCCATGGCTTTCGGTAGTAACGGCGGTGCGGCTCCGAACTACGAGCCAAACAGCTATGCCGATGCGCCCAAGCAAGCCCCGCAGTATGCAGAGCCAGCATTGACCCTGAGCGGCGCGGCTGATCGCTACGATCATCGCGAAGATACGGACTACTACAGCCACGCCGGTGCGCTGTTCCGTCTGATGAATGATGAGCAGAAAGCCCTGCTCACCAATAACATCGCCGGTGCTATGGGTGGCGTTTCCAGCGATGTGGTCCAGCGTCAACTGCAGCACTTCTATAAGGCCGACCCGGCTTATGGAGAAGCAATCGCAAAGGCATTGGGTGTATCGCTTAACTGACTCTAAACGATAAGCAGAACCGCCCTCATTTGGGCGGTTTTTGCGTTATTTCAGCTACTTTTCTCCGGAAATCTTCACTTTTCTGCCGTTTGTCCCGTGACCTTCAAGTCAGCATGGTTCAAACTACAGTCTTTCAAGCAGGGAGATGTAGGGCGATGCAAGGTCACCCCGACGTAATCGATTACCTCAACACGTTGCTGACGGGCGAACTGGCAGCTCGTGACCAATATTTCATCCATTCGCGTATGTACGAAGACTGGGGCTTTACCGAGCTCTACGAGCGTATCAACCACGAAATGGAAGAAGAGGCACAGCACGCTGATGCCCTGATGCGCCGCATTCTGATGCTCGAAGGCACGCCACGTATGCGTCCTGATGATCTGGACGTGGGTACCACAGTGCCTGACATGCTCGCTGCCGATCTTCGCCTTGAGTACAAGGTCCGTGCTGCACTCTGCAAGGGCATCGAGCTTTGTGAGCAGCACAACGACTATGTCACCCGGGAAATACTGCGAGTGCAGTTGAATGACACCGAAGAAGATCACACCTACTGGCTGGAAAAGCAGTTGGGCCTGATCAAGCTGATCGGCCTGGAGAATTACCTGCAATCGCAGTTCTGATTCCCGGCTATAAAAAAGCCCCTGTCACCGCAAAGTGGCAGGGGCTTTTTATTGGACGATGAAAAGATCAGGCCCGATCGCGTTCCAGCAATGGTTTCAGGTAGTAACCGGTGTGCGACTGCGGCATTTCGGAAACCTGCTCTGGCGTGCCCACTGCGATGATCTGGCCACCCTTCGAACCACCTTCCGGCCCCAGGTCTACCAACCAGTCGGCCGTCTTGATCACATCAAGGTTGTGCTCAATCACCACCACGGTATTGCCGTGGTCCCGCAAGCGGTGAAGTACGTCCAGCAACTGCTGAATATCCGCGAAGTGCAGGCCAGTGGTCGGCTCATCGAGGATGTACAAGGTTTTGCCGGTATCACGCTTGGACAGCTCGCGAGACAATTTGACCCGCTGCGCTTCACCGCCCGACAGCGTGGTCGCTGATTGCCCCAGCTTGATGTACGACAGGCCTACATCCATCAGCGTCTGCAGCTTGCGCGCCAACGCCGGCACCGCGTCGAAGAACTCGCGAGCTTCCTCGATTGTCATCTCCAGGGTTTCATGGATGCTCTTGCCCTTGTACTTGATCTCCAGGGTCTCGCGGTTGTAGCGCTTGCTCTTGCACACATCGCACGGCACGTAGATGTCGGGCAGGAAGTGCATCTCCACCTTGATCAGGCCGTCGCCCTGGCAGGCTTCGCAGCGCCCACCCTTGACGTTGAACGAGAACCGGCCCGGCCCATAACCCCGTGAGCGCGACTCGGGTACGCCAGCGAACAGCTCGCGGATAGGCGTAAACAGCCCGGTGTAGGTGGCTGGGTTGGAACGCGGTGTGCGTCCAATCGGGCTCTGGTCGATGTCGACGACCTTGTCCAGATGCTCCAGGCCTTTGATGCTGTCGTGGGCCGCAGCTTCCAGAGTGGTCGCGCCGTTCAGGGCGGTGGCACTCAGTGGGAACAAGGTGTTGTTGATCAGCGTCGACTTGCCCGAACCGGAAACACCGGTCACGCAGGTCAGCAGGCCCAGCGGAATCTCCAGGTCGACATTGCGCAGGTTGTTCCCGCGCGCGCCCTTGAGGTGCAGAGCCATCTTTTTGTTGCGCGGCGTACGCTTGGCGGGCACTTCGATCTTCACCCGGCCAGACAGGTACTTGCCGGTCAACGAGTCCGGATGTGCCATCACTTCGGCAGGCGTGCCCTCGGCAACGATATGGCCACCATGCACTCCCGCGCCCGGGCCGATATCGACCACGTAGTCCGCCAGGCGGATAGCGTCTTCATCATGCTCGACCACGATCACGGTATTGCCGATATCGCGCAGGTGTTTCAGCGTGCCCAGCAGGCGGTCGTTATCCCGTTGGTGCAAGCCAATCGACGGCTCATCGAGGATATACAGCACGCCCACAAGGCCCGCGCCAATCTGGCTGGCCAGACGGATTCGCTGTGCTTCACCGCCCGACAAGGTATCGGCGCTACGGTCCAGCGACAGGTAGTCCAGGCCAACGTTGACCAGGAACTGCAGACGCTCGCGAATTTCCTTGAGGATCTTGTCGGCAATTTCCCCGCGTCGCCCGGTGAGCTTGAGTACGCCAAAGTATTCACACGCATCGCCGATCGGCAGGTTGGTCACTGCTGGCAGGGTCTTCTCGCCCACCCACACGTGACGTGCCTCACGGCGCAGGCGGGTGCCACGGCAATCCGGGCAAGGCTGAGTACTGAGGAATTTTGCCAGTTCTTCACGCACGCTTGCCGATTCGGTCTCGCGGTAGCGACGCTCCAGGTTCGGCACGATGCCTTCGAACGGGTGCGAGCGCTTGACGATGTCGCCACGGTCGTTCAGGTACTTGAAGTCGACATTCTGCGAACCGCTGCCATGCAGAATGACCTTCTGCTGGTCTGCCGGCAGCTGGTTGAACGGCACTTCCAGGCTGAACTTGTAGTGCGAGGCCAATGACCCGAGCATCTGGAAATAGTAGACGTTACGCCTGTCCCATCCGCGTATCGCCCCCTCGGCCAGGGTCAGGTCACCATTGACCAGGCGCTTGATATCGAAAAACTGCTTCACACCCAGGCCGTCGCAAGTCGGGCAGGCGCCGGCCGGGTTGTTGAAGGAAAACAGCTTGGGTTCCAGCTCACTGATGGCATGGCCACATATGGGGCACGCAAAGCGCGCGGAGAAGATGATCTCTTCGCCCGGCTCGTCATCCATCGGCGCTACGAGGGCAATGCCATCGGCCAGCTTCAGCGCGGTTTCGAACGATTCCGCCAAACGCTGCTGCAAGTCGGCGCGCACCTTGAATCGGTCGACCACCACATCAATGGAGTGCTTTTTCTGCTTGTCCAGCTTCGGCGCTTCGTCCAGCTCATAGAGCTTGCCGTTGATGCGCGCCCGCACGAAGCCCTGGGCACGCAGTTCTTCGAAGACCGACAGGTGTTCACCCTTGCGCTCGCGAATGACGGGCGCCAGCAGCATCAGCTTGGCGCCCTCTGGCTGGGCCAGTACCAGGTCGACCATCTGGCTGACGGTCTGGGCTTCCAGGGGAATATCGTGGTCCGGGCAGCGCGGAATGCCCACGCGCGCATACAGCAGGCGCAGATAGTCGTAGATTTCGGTAATGGTACCCACGGTGGAGCGCGGGTTGTGGGACGTGGATTTCTGCTCGATGGAAATAGCCGGCGACAGGCCTTCAATGGTGTCGACATCGGGCTTTTCCATCATCGACAGGAACTGCCGGGCGTAGGCCGACAGGGATTCCACATAGCGACGCTGACCTTCGGCATACAGCGTGTCGAACGCCAGGGACGATTTGCCGGAGCCGGACAAGCCGGTGATGACGATCAGTTTGTCCCGGGGCAGGGTCAGGTCGATGTTCTTCAGGTTGTGGGTTCTAGCCCCACGAATCAGGATCTTGTCCAAGATGGCCTCGCACGGCGGGCGTAAATGATGCCGGAGTATACGGCTAAAGACTGGATGAATATACACTGTCAAAACGCCGCTTGCAGCCTTACATGAAAGCTGCGCGGCAAAGCGCCGCATATACCCTCTCAATCGATGGGACTGGTAGAATCGCCGCCGGTTCACACGAGGTTTTTCCATGCACGATCCCCACAGCGAACGCATGAGTAGCGGCGAGACCCGAGCGGCAAGCGGTCTGGCCCTGGTGTTCGCCTTCCGTATGCTGGGCATGTTTATGGTGTTGCCGGTGCTGGCCACCTATGGGATGGATCTCGCAGGGGCGACCCCCGCCTTGATCGGCCTGGCGATTGGCGCCTATGGCCTGACCCAGGCAATTTTCCAGATTCCGTTCGGGATTATTTCCGACCGCATTGGCCGTCGCCCGGTGATCTATCTCGGGCTGATCGTATTCGCCCTTGGCAGTGTGCTAGCGGCCCAGTCCGATTCGATCTGGGGCGTGATCGCCGGACGCATCCTGCAGGGCGCCGGTGCGATTTCCGCCGCCGTGATGGCGCTGCTGTCGGACCTGACCCGCGAACAACACCGCACCAAGGCCATGGCGATGATCGGCATGACCATCGGCCTGTCGTTTGCCGTGGCCATGGTGGTCGGCCCCTTGCTCACGCGCGCGTTCGGCTTGCATGGGCTGTTCCTGGCCACGGGCGGCATGGCGTTGTTCGGCATCCTGATCGTGGCTTTTATGGTGCCGCGCTCCACCGGCACCCTGCAGCATCGTGAATCGGGCGTCGCACGCAAGGCGTTGCTGCCGACGCTCAAGCACCCGGACCTGCTGCGCCTGGATTTAGGTATCTTCGTATTACACGCCATGCTGATGTGCAGCTTCGTCGCCTTGCCCCTGGCCCTGGTGGAAAAAGCCGGTCTGCCCAAGGAACAGCACTGGTGGGTCTACCTCACTGCGCTGTTGATTTCGTTCTTCGCCATGATCCCGTTCATCATCTATGGCGAGAAGAAACGCAAAATGAAACGAGTTTTACTCGGCGCCGTCGCGACATTGATGCTCACTGAACTATTCTTCTGGCAGTTCGGCGACAGCCTGCGAGCATTGGTGATCGGAACGGTGGTGTTTTTCACCGCCTTCAACCTGCTCGAAGCGTCGTTGCCGTCACTGATCAGTAAAGTTTCACCGGCAGGCGGCAAGGGCACGGCCATGGGGGTGTATTCCACCAGCCAGTTCCTGGGTTCCGCGTTGGGCGGCATCATGGGCGGCTGGATGTTCCAGCATGGCGGTTTGTCGGTTGTGTTCCTCGGATGCGCCGGGCTGGCTGCACTTTGGCTGGTCTTTGCTGTTACCATGCGCGAACCTCCCTACGTCACCAGTCTGCGTTTGCCGCTATCGCCCGAGGCGATCCGCGAAGCCGGCCTGGTAGAGCGCCTGAAGGCTGTCGTAGGGGTAACGGATGCAGTCGTGGTCGCTGAAGAGGCGGCCATTTACATCAAATTGGACACCGAATTATTGGATCGCGCGACGCTCGAGCAACTGGTCAACCCAGTGCCGACAGCGCGCCCAGCCTAGGAGAACGTTATGGCCCGTGGGGTTAACAAAGTCATATTGGTCGGTACTTGCGGCCAGGATCCCGAAGTTCGCTACTTGCCTAACGGTAACGCCGTGACCAACCTGAGCCTGGCGACCAGCGAACAGTGGACCGACAAGCAGACCGGCCAGAAGGTCGAGAAGACCGAATGGCACCGCGTGTCGATGTTCGGCAAGGTCGCAGAGATCGCCGGTGAATACCTGCGCAAAGGTTCGCAGGTCTACATCGAAGGCAAACTGCAAACCCGTGAGTGGGAAAAAGACGGCATCAAGCGTTACACCACCGAAATCGTGGTCGACATGCAAGGCACCATGCAACTGCTGGGCGGCCGTCCACAGGGCGACCAACAGGGCCAGGGCGGTATGTCCAACTCGGCACCGCGCCCACAGCAGTCGCGTCCGCAGCCAAGCCAGCAGCCACAGCGTGAGTCGCGCCCAGCACCACAACAGGCTGCTCCGCAACCGGCTCCGGATTTCGACAGCTTTGATGACGATATCCCGTTCTAAGGTCCAAGACCGACCCTGAACAAACAAAACCCCCGATAGCGAAAGCATCGGGGTTTTTTTATGGGCGATGAACAGGCGTCGGTGCACGCGCTGCCTTTTTGCAGGCAGCACACCAACCCCAGCATTTGTTCTCATGGCTCACAAGATTTAGGCTGTCGCCACCTCTAAGAAAGAAGGAAAGCTGTGATGACCTGGTCCGCCAAGCAGTACACGATGTTCGAACAGCAGCGCACTCGCCCTGTCCGTGACCTGATTGCGGCAATTCCCAACACCGACGTGGGCACCGCAGTCGACCTGGGGTGCGGGCCGGGAAACTCCACCGAAGTGCTGGCCGAGCGTTTCCCCCAAGCGCACGTCACTGGCATGGACAGCTCCGATGACATGTTGGTAGACGCCCGCAAGCGCCTGCCCAGGTTGAACTTCGAGCTGGCAGATATCGGCGCCTGGCACCCTGCGCAACGCTTGGATGTGATTCTGGCCAATGCCTCGCTGCAATGGCTGCCGGACCACGCCACGCTCTACCCGCACTTGGTCCACCAACTGAACCCAGGCGGTACGCTGGCGGTGCAAACCCCGGACAACCTTGACGAGCCCGCCCATCGCCTGGCCCGTGAAGTTGCGGCCGATGGCCCGTGGTCGGCGAAGATAGGGGCGGTCAAACACAATGAGCGGCACACCGCCAGTTACTACTACGAGCTGCTGAGCAAGCATTGCAGCACCGTGGATGTGTGGCGCACCACCTATCACCACCCGTTGGCGGACCACTCGGCGGTGGTGGAGTGGTTCAAGGCCTCGGCATTGCGGCCTTTTCTCGCACCGTTGACCGACGATGAAAAAGCCGCCTTCCTGCAGCAATACCAGGCGCGAATTACCCAGGCTTATCCAGCCCTGGCCGATGGCACGGTGTTGTTGCCCTTTCCGCGCCTGTTCATCATCGCCACACGCTAAAGCGATCAGCCCCGGGTGGCGGTCACGCAGCCGCTGCTTGGGCCTGCAGATATTCCTCTGCCGACACCACACCCGCATAGCCAAATGCCAGGGAGGCCATGTACGCCCCGTGCACCTGCGCCGCCGGAATCACCTGCCCGTTGAATTCCTGGTCGCGGGTCGCGCAGGCATCATGGATCACCGTAACCTTGTAGCCCAGGTCCGCCGCCGCCCGTACCACGGCGTCAATGCACATATGGCTCATGCTGCCTACCACCACCACGTCGGTGATGCTGCGCTGTTCCAGCAGTTCGCGCAGGTTGGTTTGGCGAAACGCATTCACGAAGTGTTTGAGCACCACCGGTTCCTCGCCCTCGTTGAGCACCTTGGCATGCAAGTGCGCGCCTTCGGAGCCCGGTGTGAAGAACGGTGCGTCGTCGCCAGCGAACTCATGCCGTACATGAATCACCGCATCGCCTGCTTGTCGAAACGCCTGGAGCACCTGCGCCGCCTTGTCCGCTGCGGCTTCCACGCCGTCGAGCGGCCACTTGCCCTGGGGGAAGTAGTCGTTCTGGATATCGATTAGGATGAGCGCCTGCTTGGCCATGTGTGTTGCCTCGTGATGGGTTGATGGGCCTAGTATCTTAGCTGGCGATCACGCCGAGAATTGGCCGCACCGACAATAACAGGGGGAAAACTGACAATGGCCGCGCAACGCAGCACTGTCGAGCTGGGTGTGTTGATCTACCAAGGTGCGCAACTCGCCGCAGTCCACGGGCTGACTGACCTGTTCGGGGTCGCTAACCGCATCGCCGCCGAGCATGACTCTGCGCAACTGCCGCTGCTGCGGGTCAGCCACTGGCAGGTAGATGCCCACGGCACGCCCGCGCGCACGTTCGACAGCCACCCAGGCCCCGACCAACCGATGATGGCCGTGTTGGTGCCGCCCTCGATTGCAGAGTTCATCGAAGACCAGGCGCCGCCTGCGCTGCTGGAATGGCTGCGCCTGCAACATGCGGGCGGCACCGTGCTGGGCGGCGTGTGCATCGGCTCGATCATGCTGGCGCGCAGCGGCCTGTTGGATGGCCGCAGCGCCACCACCCACTGGTCCTCCGCGAAGTCTTTTGCGGCCAGTTACCCGGCGGTGCGCCTGGAAGCGGATAAACCCATTGTCGATGACGGCGACCTGATCACTTCCGCGGGGCTGATGGCCTGGTCCGAACTGGGCCTGCGCCTGGTCGACCGGCTGATGGGCCCGAGCGTGGCGGCCGATACGGCGCGTTTTCTGGTGATCGAACACAGCGCCAGCGCCAGCCAATGTGGGAGTAACTTTGCGCCGCTTCTCAGGCACGGTGATGGTGCGGTCCTCAAGGTCCAGCATTGGCTGCAAGCCAGTGGCGCGGTGGACGTGTCCGTGGCAGCGATGGCGCAGGAGGCGAACCTGGAAGAGCGCACCTTTCTGCGGCGCTTTCGCAACGCCACCGGATTGAAACCCACCGAGTACTGCCAACACCTGCGGGTCGGCAAGGCGCGGCAGATGCTGGAGTTCACCAACGGCACCATCGATCACATTGCCTGGACCGTGGGCTATCAAGACCCCGGTGCCTTTCGTACCATTTTCAAGAAAATCACCGGCCTGTCCCCCAGCGATTACCGCAACCGCTTTGGGGTTTGAATCGTGCAGAACGCCGCAGGGTTCGCCCCGGGTCGTGCAGAATAAAACAGGCTAACGGCCATCACTTTTTGCGCAACTGATTGATTTAACAACTATCCGCTCAATCACAGCGTTGGCCTGATCCATGCAACCTCATTGCTACACAAAGGTTGATGGAAAAGGGGACCGCATGACCCCCATAAGTCGCAAGAAGTTGGTGGTCGCCCACTCCATGCGAGAGGGGGCGCCCCTGCATGAAATCGAAACCAACCGCGCCCTCGCACGCTGGCTGGCGCAGATCCTGGGGCTCAAGTTCGGTGGCAGTTACGACCCGGCCCTGCATGCGGGTCGGGAATTGTATCTGCTGCCCACGCAAACCCTGGTCGGGCCAGCCCAAGCGCGCCAGCTCAATATCAAGGGGCCTGGCGATCTGTGGGGCGGCTATGTCGATCACGCTTTTATCTGCACCAAGGCCATCACGCATGGCCTGTTGAGTCCCGAGGCCAAGGCGCCCGAAGGCTGGTCGCCGACATTCTGCGAGCGCGTGCGTGACGTGGTGTTGGACGGCGTGAGTGTGTTCGCCCTTAAGGACGCGCGGCCTGCCGCGACCCGCTTGCTCTACAGTGGCCCGATTCGTCTGAAACCCGTGAACGCCTGTGCAGGGCGCGGGCAGGAAGTTATCCACAGCCTGGATGAGTTCGACGCGATAGTGGCGCGCCCGGAAGCGGCCCGAATGTTCAATGAAGGCGTGGTGCTGGAACAAGACCTGCACGCGGTGGTCACCCACAGTGTGGGCCAGAGTTTTATTGGCGATCACCTCATTAGCTACTGCGGCGAGCAGCACCTGACCCAAGACGGGCAGGGGGAAGAGGTCTACGGCGGTTCCGATCTGCTGGTCGTCCCCGGTGATTATGCTGCCCTGCTCAAACTGGATCTGCGGGAAGACGTGCGTGAGGCCATTGAACAGGCGCTGGTTTTCGACCGTGCTGCGGACGAAGCCTACCCAAGCTTCTTCGCCTCGCGCCGCAACTACGACATCGCCCAAGGCCTGGACAGCACAGGCCAGCGCCGTAGTGGCGTGCTCGAACAATCCTGGCGCATGGGCGGAGCCAGCAGCGCGGAGGTCGCAGCGCTGCAGAGCTTTATCAACCATCCGGGCCTTAAGGCTATCCGTGTGTCCTCGGTAGAAACCTATGTAGACCAAGCGCTGCCGGCGGATGCCATCGAGGTATACCGAGGCCCGGCCGAAAACAGCGACTTTCTACTCAAGTATGTGACGGTCAAGACTTATGACGGCTAGAAGCGAGAGCATCACCATCGATATAGACGACGAACAGATGAGCGGGACATTCCTCAGTCCCAAGTCCAAAGTGCCCGGCGTGTTGTTCGTGCACGGCTGGGGCGGCAGCCAGGAGCGCGACCTGGAGCGGGCCAAAGGTATCGCAGGCCTTGGGTGTGTGTGCCTGACCTTCGACCTGCGTGGCCATGCTGGCACCGGCATCCCTTTGTCGCGCGTCACCCGCGAAGACAACCTGCGCGACCTGCTGGCCGCCTACGACCGCCTGCTGTCCCACCCGGCTATCGACACCTCGGCGGTGGCAGTGGTGGGCACCAGTTATGGCGGCTACCTGGCAGCGATCCTCACCTCATTGCGCCCGGTACGTTGGCTGGCGCTGCGAGTGCCGGCGCTGTACCGCGATCAGGAATGGCTCAAGCCCAAGCGCGACTTGGATAAAGCCGACCTGATGGATTACCGCGGCACCCTCGTGCACGCCGAAACCAACCGTGCCCTGCATGCCTGCGCGCAATTTACCGGCGATGTGCTGATTGTCGAATCGGAAACCGACGACCATGTGCCCCACGCCACCATCATGAGTTACCGCGCGGCGTGCCAGCAGACCCATTCGCTGACCCACCGCATCATCGACGGCGCCGACCATTCCCTGAGCGACCCGGTGTCGCAACAGGCCTACACCTCGATCCTGGTGGACTGGATCACCGAGATGGTGGTAGGGGAGCGGTTGAGCATCATTCAGGCTCGATAGTCGTTGCCCTTGTGATCGCTTTCGCGGACAAGCCCGGCTCCCACCTGGGAATGCATTCCCCTGTGGGAGCCGGGCTTGCCCGCGAAAGCGATTCCACCGTCACCACCGTCTCATCAGGCAGTTTTCTTAACCCGCAACGCCTTGGCCTTGGCCTCCACCCCCAAATACATCACCAGTGCAATCAACAACGGGCAGATAAAATAAATCGCCCGGTACGCGATCAGCCCGGCCAGCAAACTCCCCCGCGACGCCTCATGCTGCAACAGCGCAATGAACACCGCCTCCAACACCCCCAAGCCGGCGGGAATATGGGTGACCACCCCGGCAATTGCGCTGATCAACAGCACCCCCAGCACCAGTGGGTAATCCAGTTTGGCGGGCAACAAGGCAAATATCACCGCCGCCATCAACGACCAGTTCAACGCACCCAGGGCCAGTTGCAAACAGGCCATGCGCAGCGACGGCAAGTTGATCTCGATACCGCGAATCGACCACGCGCGCTTTTTCGAAAACCGGCACGCCGCCAGGTAGCCCAGGCTCGCGAGCACCAATAACCCCCCGACCCCTTGCAAGGCGCCGCTGCTGAGCTTCCAGCCCGGCGGCAGGGTCACCAACCCGCTGCTGAAAACCACTCCGGCCAACGCCATATAGCCAAACCAATTGGTGGCCAGGCTCAGGCCGAGGATCTTGGCGATATTGCTGGTGCTCACGCCCAGGCGCGAATACAGCCGATACCGCATGGCGATGCCACCGACCCAGGCGCTGAGGTTGAGGTTGAACGCGTAGCTGATGAAACCCACCGGCAATATCTGCTTCCAACGCAACGGCTGGCGAATGTAGGTGCGGCCGATCAAGTCGAAGCAGGCATAGACGATAAAACTGCACAGCGTCAGCGCGCCGGCGATGAACAATGTGCGCAGCTTGAACTCGCTCAGGGTCTGGAACACTTCGCTCCAGTCGATGCGCCGGGCCAGCAGGGTAAACAACACGATCAGCAGCACGAAGAACGCGATCGTCAGCGGTTTCTTCCAGCGCTTGAACCCAGAGGCTTGCGCTTGGGGGCGGGCTTCAGACGTCATGGGGCGTGGCCTCAAAAGGTTTCAAACGCGGTTTGTGGGCCGGTAACCAACTGGCCAGTACCGGGAAATGGCGCATCACATGAAACACCAGGAAACCCACGGTCAAGCGCCAGAGCCACAGACGTGGCTTGCGCTTTTCCGGAATGGTCTGGCAATGATTTCGGGCCAGGGCTTCCAGGCGTTCGTAGAGCTGCTGATTGAAAGCCCGGTCGCGAATCAGCACATTGGCTTCCAGGTTTAATGCCAGGCTCAGTGGGTCCAGGTTGCTCGAACCGACGGTGCTCCATTCGTCATCCACCAGCGCCACCTTGCCGTGCAGCGGGCGTTGGCAGTATTCGTGAATCACCACGCCATCCTTGAGCAAGTAGTCATAGAGCATGCGCGCAGCGAGTTTCGCCAACAGCACGTCCGGCTGGCCTTGCATGATCAACTGCACCTGCACGCCACGGCGCGCCGCGTTGCGGATCTCGCGAAGCAGGCGATAGCCGGGGAAGAAATACGCGTTGGCGATCACCACGCGCCGCCGAGCCTGGCTCAAGGCGTGGATATACGCGTCTTCGATATCGTCACGATGCTGAATGTTATCGCGATAAATCAGGCGCACCAGGCCGTCGCCTGGCTCGCTCGTCCAGGGCGAAGGCCGTTGCTGGCGCCGTCGCCAACCGCGACGGCTGCGCACTTGGCGGCCACTTTGGGCGAGGGCGAAATGGTGCAGGTCGGCCACAGCCGGGCCGATCACCTGTACTGAGTAATCCTGCTTGGCTTCGGGGCCGAAATCCGCCAAGTGGTCAGCAGAAAAATTGATCCCGCCGATGAACGCCACGCGGGCATCCACCACGACAATCTTGCGGTGCAGGCGGCGAAACCAGTTAGTGCGTATGCCGAAGGTCTTGGGCGCCGGGTCGAACATCTGCACCATCACCCCGGCTTCGGCCAACTCCCGCAGGAAGCCCGGGCTCAGCTCGCCGCAACCAAAACCGTCGAGGCTGACCACCACCTTTACCCCACGCTTGGCCGCCTCGATGAGGATGCTGTGCAGCTCAAAGCCGACCTTGTCTTCAAAGAGGATGAAGGTCTCCAGCAGGATCTCGCGCTCTGCCGCCCGCAAAGCCTCGAACACAGCGGGAAAGTACGCCTCGCCGTTCTCCAGCAACGCCACCTGGTTGCCGCTCTGCCAGCCGTAATCCAGATCCCGCGCTTTGCTGTCATCTGGCGGTTGGTCTGTGGCGATATGGTCTACCGCAACGTTCATAGCTCAACCTCCACCGACAGCGGCACATGGTCTGAGAGATGGGACCAAGGGCGAGTGGTGAGTACGCGCGGGTTGTGCACCGTCAAGTTACGCACATAAATGCGGTCCAGCGGCAGCAACGGCAGGCGTGCCGGGAAGGTGCGCGCCGGTTTGCCAAGGGTGTGCATGAACACTTCCTGCAAACCGCTTTCGCTCAGGTCGGCTTTTTGCCGCCAGTCGTTGAAATCGCCAGCGACCACCAACGGCGCATCGGCCGGAATCTCGCTGATACGTTGTTCCAGCAACCGCAATTGTTGTTGGCGATGCACCTCGCGCAAGCCCAGGTGGATGCAGATCGCGTGCACCTGCTGGCCGCTGCCCGGCAGGCGCAACACGCAATGCAGCAGGCCGCGGTTTTCATGGCCGCTTTGCGAAATGTCGAGGTTGTCGTAGCGGATGATCTGGAATTTCGACAGCAGTGCATTGCCATGGTCGCCATGGGGGTACACCGCATTGCGCCCATAGGCAAACTGCGGCCAGATGCTGTCGGCCAGGAACTCATACTGCGGCATTTTTGGCCAGTCGCTGTAGCGCTGGGGATGGCGTTCGTGAGTGCCATGGATCTCCTGCAAGAACACCATGTCGGCGCCCACGCTGCGCACCGCTTCACGCAGTTCGGGCAAGATGAAGCGGCGATTCAGTGCGGTGAAACCCTTGTGGATATTGACCGTCAGCACCGTGAAACGGGTGATGGCGGTGGTCGGCGGGGTGGGGATCAGCTCTGGATGCGTCATGGCAATACTCCTGGTTCCGGCAGTCGGCCAGGCTCGGTGAGCAGGTGTTCGTCCAGTCCGAAGCGTTGCAGCAATTGGCGTGCATCGAAGGGGGCGCGAACTTTGATGTCGTTGTCGAAAAAACAGAACACATCGCGCTGTTTACGCCTGCGGGGTGTGTGGTGCGGGTCGACCAGGTGTGCATCGGCAGGCTGCTTGCCCTGGGCCCAGCGTTCGATGCGGTCACCCCAGCGCTGGAGCGCTTCGGCGCTATAACCACTGGCGTATAACTGCTTGTCGCCGTGCAAGCGCAGGTACATGAAGTTGGCGGTCACGTCTTCCATGTACGGCCACTTGCCGGCGGTGTCCGCGACCACCAGCGCCACACCGTGCTTATCCAGCAGTTGGATGAACTCCGGCACGGCAAAACTCTTGTTGCGAATCTCCACGGCATGGCGCAAAGGCTTCTTGGCATAGGCCTTCATGCTCGCCTTGCCGTTCAGGCGTGGCTCATGCTGGCGGGCGAGGGCGGCCGCCTGCTGGGTGTCGGTGGGTAATTGGGCCAGGAAGGTTTCGAACAGCGTGGCGTCAAATTTGAAGCTGGGCGGAAACTGCCAGAGGATGGGGCCGAGTTTTTCTTTGAGTTCCAGCACCCCGGAAGCGAAGAAATTCGCCATCGGCTTGTGCACGTCCCGCAGGCGCAGGATATGCGTGATGAAACGGGGCGCCTTGACACTGAACAGGAAACCTTCGGGCGTATCGGCATACCACTCGGCGTAGCGCTTGGGGGTTTGCAACGCATAGAACGAGCCGTTGATTTCGATGCTGTTGACGGCGCGTGACGCAAACTGCAACTCGCGTTTCTGGGTCAGCCCTTCGGGGTAAAAGTCCCCGCGCCAGGGCGTGTAGCGCCAGCCGGAAATGCCGATGTGAATCGCCGCCATGTGTGCTCCCGTGGATGGTGGGTGAGGTGACCTCCGTTATGGGATGACTGCGCTGTTTGGCTGAAAGTTTCCACATTCCTACAGGCGGTACAGGGGGGGAAATGTGGGAGGGGCATTGCAAACGCAGGGAACGATAAGGGCCCAAGCTCGTCAGTTCCTTACAGACCCTGCTGAAGGAGCTTGCTGTTTTGCTGAATCCAAAGACTGCATTACTGCTCGTCGCGCTGCTGCTCTGCGGCAATGGCGCCCTGCAAGCCGCGGCAACGGCGCCCGCTGCCGAAACGCCGGCCAAGCCGGAACTGCTGGTAGAAGGCGGGCTGCTCGGGGCCATCAGCTCCAGCATCGACGACGTGCAGAACAAGCTCGACCTCGACCAGAACCTCATCGACGCCTGGCGCCTGCGTGCTGATCGCGCCGCGGACGAAGTAGGGCGCCTGGTAGACCAGACAGCCGCACGCTCGCCGTGGAGCGTGGCGGGCGATTTCCTGCTGTTGTCTGGGGTGTGGGTCGGTGCCTTTGCGGTCTTGACGATACTTGGGCGCCTGGTTGTGCAACGCTCGAGCCGCCGCCCATTCCTCGCGCGGCGCCAACGGCTGCAAGGCTTGCTGGGCTATGTAGTTCCCTACACGATTCCAGCGCTGATCTGCCTGCCGCTGACCCTTTATGTCAGTCACTTTTTACCCACGTCTGTCGGCCGAGCCCTGGCACTGTGTTTTGCCTACGCCACCAGTAGTGGCATCTTTTCCACCTCGCTGTTGCTGTGCGTCATTGTCATGTTCAACGTCGGCCACAAGCGGCCTGCCGTGCGGATCATTCGTGACTATTGCCCCAAGCCTCTATTCCTGATCGGCTTTCTCGCGGCCCTCAGTGATGCACTGACCAGCCCGCAAATCGCTCGTCAGTTGGGCGGCAATATCACCAGCAGCATCGCCGTGTTTACCGGCCTGTTTGCCGCGGTCATCTTTGGCGTACTGGTGGTACGCCTGCGTCGGCCGGTGGCCCATTTGATCCGCAACCGGCCACTGGCCCAGCGCCTCAAACATCCAGCATTGCAACAGTCGCTGCGGGTGTTTTCCGGGCTCTGGTACTGGCCGATTCTGTTGATGGTGCTGGTGTCGGCGGTCAACCTGATTGGTGCCGGTGACGACAACCAAGAGGCCCTGCGCTGCGCGTTGCTCACCACCTTGTTACTGATCGGCACGGTGTTTCTCAGCACCGTGCTGCAACACCTGTTCAAGTCCCGCAGCCAGGTATCGATCCAACGCAGCAGCGCCTACAAGGAACGCTTTCTGAGTTTGCTGCACGCGATTTTGCGTATCGTCATGGCCATCACGTTTATCGAGATACTCGGGCGTATCTGGGGCGTTTCGCTGTTCGAATTCGCCCAGCGCAACTCGGTGGGCCGGGCCATCAGTGATTCCCTCAGCAGTATCGGCCTGATCCTGTTGGTGACCTGGCTGTTCTGGGTGGTGCTCGACACTGCGATTCAGGAAGCCCTCAAACCACCGGTGAATAAACGCTCCAGTCGCCAGCCCAGCACCCGGGTCAAAACCATCCTGCCGCTGCTGCGCAATGCAGTGAAGATCATCCTGGTGGTGATCTGCGCGATTACCACCATGGCCAACCTGGGCATCAATGTCGCGCCGTTGCTGGCGGGCGCCGGGGTGGTGGGACTGGCGATCGGTTTCGGTTCCCAGCAACTGGTGCAGGACGTGATTACTGGCCTGTTCATCATCATCGAAGACACCCTGTCCATCGGCGATTGGGTGGTGCTCGACTCTGGTCACGCCGGCACCGTGGAGGGCCTGACCATCCGCACCCTGCGCCTGCGTGACGGCAAGGGGTTTGTGCATTCGGTGCCGTTCGGGCAGATCAAGGCGGTCACCAACCAGTCGCGTCAATTCGCCTACGCGTTCTTCTCAGTGCAGTTCACTTACGACACCGACGTGGACAGGGCCGTGGAGCTGATCCGCGAGGCCGGCCAGTCGATCCGCGACGACGTGTTCCTCAAGTACAACCTGCAAGGGCCGCTTGAAGTATTTGGCGTGGACAAGATGGACCTCAATGGCGTGGTGCTCACCGCGCAGTTCCGCACGGTTTCGGGTGGCCAATACGCAGTCAGCCGGGCGTTTAATCAGCGCTTGAAAAAGCTTGTGGATAACTGTGATGAGGTGCATTTTGCGCAAACTTATCCACAGCAGGTGTTGTTGCCTAAGCGTGTGGCGCAGGAGCATGAGCAGGATGCGGTGGTGTTGACGGAGCAGCCCAGGTCTCAATCATGAGGCCCTCAAGGTCAGCGCCTGATCAACTTCTGCTGCACCGCCTGCTGATCCACCTCCAACAAAACCTGCTGCTTGCCCCCTACCATCACCGCCGCCGGCACCCCATCACGGTACACAACCCGGTTACCGCTTACCGCTGGTACCTTCGCTCCCGGCAACAGCGTGCCGACAAGATTCAACGGATCCGCCCCACACACCGCGATTAAACTGCCATCATGGGGTCGTCGCCGCACCTCGCGCAGCAACGGTATCGCTTCCGGCAATGCAAACTGCTCTCCCGCCAACCCACTGACAAACCGCCCGCCACGGATCTCGCCTCGCGCCTCCAACCGATGGAAAGTGCGCAGCAACTCGCGCCAATTCGGTAACCAATCCGCCTCGCGCTCCAGCAGCCGCCAGAACACCACGCCATAGCGGCGCAGCAGGGTCATCGCCACATGCTCCAAGGTCTCGGCCGTATGCGCGCCGGCGGCGGTCGCCGAGCGGCGAACCAAGGCCCAACGCCCGGCGTCGTCCATACCGCCGACAAACGCCCCGCGCCCACGTCGACTGCTGCGCGCCTGGCGTTTGCTGGCGGGGGTGGTCAAGGCGCGCAGGCCGGCGAAGCTGTCAGCATTCACCAAGCCGGCGCCTACCAATTCCTGCAAGGCTGCCTCCAGCTCGCTGCGCAGCAAATGGGCCTCGTGTACCAGTTCATCGAAAAACAGCGCGCCATGTTCGCGCAGGGCCAGGTGGACCTTCTGCGTCTTGGGCGACAAGGTGGCGCTGTCGGTAGGCTCGGTCAGCCCGCTCCACAACGCTACCTGGCTACGGGGGAGCAAAACCACCGGGGTGCTGCGCAACGCCATGGCGCCGGCCTTGTTGCTCAGGCGCGTCCAGACCAGCTTGCCGCTGCGGCACAGGTCATCGAGCCAGGTCGATGAGTAATCCTTGATGCGGGCGCTGAGCAGGTCTGTGTCCCAGGCTGACGTGGCGGCGGCATAGCCTTCGAACTGGCCGACGATTTGCGGCAACACGGCGCTGCCCTGGCCGCGTGTGCTGTCGGACAGGTGCTGCCAATCGAACAGAAAGCGCATGAAATCCTGCAATGCCACCGGCTCGATTTCCCGGCGCAGGCGCTTGACCGTGTAGCGATGAATGCGCGCCAGCAAATGACGTTCGCACCATTGTTCTTCACCCACGCCGGGGCTGAAGTGACCGCGCAGCACGTAGCCTTCTTGTTCCAGGCGTGCCAGGGCCTGGGTAAGCGCCACCACCGGTAATGCCAGGGGCGCTGCGATCTCGACCAGGGTCAGTGGGCCGAAACCACTGAGGCGCGCACGCAGCACTTCCACCAGCGCGTCATCAAAGGACCAGGGCTCATCGAACCCCGGCAGCAACGGCAGATCGTTGGGATACAGCGCCTGCAAACAATTCAAGCGCTCTACGGCGCTCCACATTCCGTTGGGCAACTGATAGGCCCGCCCGGCCTTGCGCAAGGCCTGCAACCATTGGGCCCATTGCGGCGTAACTTCGCCCGCTGCGATGCACGCCAGGCTCATCAACGCTTCATGCATTTCATCCAGGCCATTGGGCGCCGGCCAGGCTTCTTCGCGTACACCGGCGATGGCGTCGGCATCCAGGGCGCCCAAGTCGTCAGTGCTCTGCGGGTCGCTCCAGCGGCGGTTGAGCACGGCCTGGGTGCGGCGCTCTTCCAGGGGGGCGTCGTCGAGGAAGGTATAGGGTTTAGCGCTGAGGATTTCTGCGGCCATGGGCGAGGGCGCGGGCAGGTCGCGGCTGATCAACCGCACGTCGCCGCGTTCCATGCGCCGCAGCAGCGCCAGCCAGGCGTCGCTGTCCATGGCCTCGTGCAGGCAGTCGTCGAGGGTTTGCGCCACCAGCGGGTGGTGGGGGATTTCGCGTTCGCCGGCGAGGTTTTCCAGGCAGGCGAGTTGGTCGGGAAATACGCTGGCGATCAGGTCTTCGCTCTTCATACGCTGGATCTGCGGCGCCACCTTGCGCCCGCCGGTATAACGCGGCAGCGCCAGGGCCACGCCGGCATTCCAGCGCCAGCGCACACCGAACAGTGGCGCATCCAGCACGGCCTGGATCAAAATGTGCTCGGCACTATTGCTGTTGAGGTAACGCCACACCTCATCCAGCGCGAAGCTGTGGCTGGTGGACAACGACAGCACGATGGCATTTTCACTGGCCGCCGCTTGCAGCTCGAAATTGAAGGTACGGCAAAAGCGCTTGCGCAAGGCCAGGCCCCAGGCGCGGTTGATGCGGCTGCCAAACGGCGTGTGGATGATCAGTTGGGTGCCGCCGGACGTATCGAAAAACCGTTCCATGATCAATGTGTCCTGGGACGGCAAGGCGCTCAGGGCCTGGCGCGACCGGGCGAGGTAATCCAACAGTTGGTCGGCGCTGGCGACATTGAGACCCAGGGTGCCGGTAAGCCAGTCGAGGGCCGGTTGCAGGTCGCCGGGCGTGGCGCCGAGCAAGCTGTCCAATTGCCCTTGCAAGCGGGCCACGGCCACCGATAACTCGTTGCTGCGCCCGGGGGCTTCACCCAACCAGAACGGAATGGTCGGGGGTTGGCCCTGGGCATCTTCGACCCGCACCTTGCCGGCTTCGACCCGTAGGATGCGATAGGAGGTATTGCCGAGCTGGAAGATATCCCCGGCGATGCTTTCCACCGCAAAGTCTTCGTTGACGCTGCCGATATTCAGGCTTTGCGGCTCCAGCAACACGCTGTAGTCGGCATTGTCGGGGATCGTGCCGCCGCTGGTTACCGCCGTGAGCCTGGCGCCACGGCGGCCGCGCAGGGTGTGGGCCACGGCGTCGCGGTGCAGGTAGGCGCTGCGCATGCCCTGGCGGCCGTTGTAGCCCTCGCTGAGCATCTGCAAAAGGGCCTGGTAGTGGCGTTCATCCAGTTCGGCGTAAGGCGCGGCGCGGTGGATAAGCGCCAGCAGCGCTTGTTCCGGCCATTCCTGGGCGCTGACCTCGGCGATGATCTGCTGGGCCAGTACATCGAGCGGTGCCACCGGAATATGCAAGGTATCCAGCTCGCCACGGCGCACGCAGTCGAGCAGCGCGGCGCACTCGATCAGGTCGTCGCGGGTGGTGGCAAACAGGCGCCCCTTGGGCGTGCCACCGACCTGGTGCCCGGAACGGCCGACCCGTTGCAGTAAGCCGTTGATGGAACCGGGTGAGCCGATCTGGCACACCAGGTCCACTTCGCCGATATCAATCCCCAGCTCCAGGGACGCCGTGGCGATCAACACTTGCAGTTCGCCGGCCTTGAGGCGCTGTTCGGCGTCCAGGCGCATCTCTTTGGCCAGACTGCCGTGGTGAGCGGCCACGGCGGTCTTGCCCAGGCGCTCGCTCAAGTGCCGGGCCAGGCGTTCGGCCAGGCGCCGGGTGTTGACGAATACCAGGGTGGTGCGGTGTTCACGGGCCAATTGCGCGAGGCGATCGTAGACCAACTCCCACACGTCGTTGGCCATCACCGCCGAGAGCGGCACCGGCGGCACTTCGATCGCCAGGTCACGGGGGCGGGCGTGGCCGATATCCACAATGGCGCAATCACGTTCGGTGCCGACTAAAAAGCGTGCGACGGCTTCGATGGGTTTTTGCGTGGCCGACAAGCCGATACGGGTCAATGGCTCGGCACACAGCCCTTGCAGGCGCTCCAGGCTCAAGGCCAAGTGGCTGCCGCGCTTGCTAGCGGCGATGGCGTGGATCTCATCGACGATCACCGTACGTGTGCTGGCGAGCATGTGCCGGCCGGAATCCGAGCCGAGCAGCACGTAGAGCGATTCAGGAGTGGTTACCAGGATATGCGGTGCGCGTTTGCGCATCTGGGCGCGGTCTTTTTGCGGGGTGTCGCCGGTGCGCACAGCGGTGCGGATTACCAGCGGCGGCAGCCCCCGCTTCTCTAGATGTTCGGTAATGCCGGCCAGCGGGTTTTGCAGGTTGATCTGGATATCGTTGGATAGCGCCTTGAGCGGCGACACATACACCACCAGGGTTTGGTCCGGCAGTTCGCCGCCGTTGGCCAGGCCTTGGTGCACCAGGTCGTCTAGCACTGCCAGGAAGGCCGTCAGCGTCTTGCCGGAGCCGGTGGGCGCGGCGATCAGCGTCGAGCGGCGCTGGCGGATCAACGGCCACGCCTGGGCCTGGGCGTTGGTCGCCGAAGGAAAGGTACTACGGAACCAAGTGCTGACGGCGGGGTGAAAGCCGTGCAAACCCTTGTCCGTTGATTCGGGAAGGTTCATTCACCCTATATGCAACCGGCGGGGCCAAGTTGCAACCCCGCACTTTATCCGTGACGGTTGCGCTACAAACCCGCAAAATGCAACGATTCTGGCAACTACCTACGGCAAGGCGCATACGCCTGTCGATAATAACCATCGTTCCAAACAGACCGGGCCTGCTCAATCTATGCGAATGCGCCTTATGTTACTGGGCGGCGGGAATGCCCTCGGGCAGGCGCTGATTCGCCTCGGTGCGGAGGAAGACATCGGTTTCCTCGCCCCCAAACCGCCCCAAGACGGCTGGGATGCCGCAAGCCTCACCCAATTGCTCGACGACACCCGTCCCGATGCGTTGATCAACCTCGCCTACTATTTCGACTGGTTCCAGGCCGAAGCCGTAAGCGAAACCCGCCTGGCCGGCCAGGAATTCGCCATCGAGCGCCTGGCCGAACTGTGCCAGCACCACAGCATCACCCTGCTGCAACCGTCCAGCTATCGTGTGTTCGATGGCTCCCGCGCCACGGCCTACAGCGAGAAAGACGAGCCGGTGCCCCTGGGCCTGCGCGGCCAGGCGTTGTGGCGTATCGAACAAAGCGTGCGCGCTACGTGCCCGCAGCATGTGCTGCTGCGGTTTGGCTGGCTGCTCGATGACAGCGTCGACGGCACCCTCGGGCGTTTCCTGGCCCGGGCCGAGAAACCCGATGAATTACTGATGGCGGACGACCGGCGCGGCAATCCGACGCCGGTGGACGATGCGGCGCGGGTGATCATCTCGGTGCTCAAGCAACTCGATTGCGCCGCGCCGCTGTGGGGCACTTACCATTACGCCGGCCACGAGGCGACTACCCCGCTGGCGCTGGGGCAGGCGATTCTGACTGAAGCGCGCAACTTCCATCCGTTGGCCATCGAGTCCCCCACCGCCCAGGCCCACGCGGCGCGGCCGGACGCGGCAGAAGAACCGCAGCACGCGGTGTTGGCCTGCAAGAAAATCCTGCATACCTTCGGCATCAAGCCCAGGGCATGGCGGGCAGGCTTGCCGGCGCTTCTGGATCGCTTCTACCGCCATAGCTGACACCCCAAAACCAAAAGTGGGAGGGGAATTATGTGGGAGCTGGCTTGCCTGCGATAGCATCACCTGGGTATCACTGATACACCGTGGTGTCTGCATCGCGGGCAAGCCCGGCTCCCACATAAGCCCCCCTCCCACTTGGGTTATGCGGTGTGGCGTAAACGGGACTTAGAACTTGTAGCCGATACCCACCATGTAAACCATCGGGTCTACATCCACATTGACCTTGGCCCGAGTGCCCTGGCCCAGCGCGTTGTTATCCACAGTCGCCTTGGTGCTGATGTCGATGTAGCGCGCCTGGGCGTTGATCATCCACTTGTCGTTGATCATGTAGTCGGCGCCGATCTGTGCAGCCCAACCCCAGGAGTTCTCGGCCTTGAAGTTGCTGAAGCCGGCCTGTTCGGCGCGGCTGCCCACGTGCTCGTCGTAGATCCAGGTGTAGTTGATACCGGCGCCCACATACGGCTGGAACGCGGACTTGTGGTCCAGCGGGTAGTACACGACGCTCAAGGTCGGCGGCAGGTGTTTCAGCGTGCCGAGCTTGCCGTTGGCGGCGCCGAGGGCGGTGTTCTTGATCTTCACGTCATGCTCGAACGGCGTGGCCGCAAGCAATTCGATGCCGACGTGGTCGGTGATCATGTAGGCGAAGTTCAAGCCCAATTGGGTGTCGCTGCTCATGGTCGCCTTGCCGCCCAGGTTGGTACCGGCCAATGGGCCCTGGTCAACCTTGACGCTGCTGCTGTCGGCCTTCGGGTTCACGGTAATTGCACCGGCGCGAACCAGAATATCGCCCGCCTGGTGAGCGTGGGCGACGGGGGCGACGAGGGCGAGCGCGAAGAGGGACGCGCCGAGCAGAGACTTGTTCATGGGAGCTCCAAAGGACGTTTAAAAGTTGTACGTCCAATGGTAAAGATCGTTCCGTTCGGTCTTTTGACTCAGCTCAATGAAAGGGTGATCAGTCACTTTCGGCACTGATCAAAACCTGTGGGAGCTTCAGTGTGTTGCTGGTGGGGGTTATTCCTCCAGCTCGTACATATAAATCTTCTGGGCATCCATCTGGTAACCGGCATCGGCCAATTCGCTGGACGATGGCTTGACCTGCATCGCGCCTTCGATCCAGTACGGCTGATACAGCTCATCGAGCTTCACCCCCACCTCGCTTTTCACATGCACGATCTGGTTCGACGGCGGTGGCGGCACATGGATACAGGCGCCGAAATACGGCACCAGCAGAAACTCCGTGGTGCGGCCTTCTTCGCTGACTTCCAGCGGCACGATATACCCCGGCAAGCGAATGTGCTGGCCGTCCAGGCTCTGCACCACCGGCGCGTTGGGCAGGTCCTGCTTGGCTGCGGGCGCGGCCTCGACGGACAAGGCATCGGCCATGCTCGACAGGTCGTGCAGCGGCTTCATATTGGGCACTTCCGGCGGCGCATCCGGCGGGATCATCTCCTGCCAGGACAAATCCTTGGGCTGTTCATCCGCCCACACCGGAACGGCCGTCAGCAGCAACAGGGCAAACAGGGCACGACGCATCGGAGCCTTCCTCATAAACGGATGGACAGGCCATCGGCCAAAGATTGTCGATAGGCGCGCCACGCGGGCACGCTGCCCATCAACAGGGCGGCTGCCAGGATACCGGCGAGCAACGTCCATTCATATTCGCTCGGCCACGACATCGGCAGGTCCAGGCCGTAGTTGGCCTGCAAATAACCCCGTGATGCGGCTATGCACAGGTACAGCAACCCCAGGCCCGCCAACACGCCAGACAAGGCCAGGGCAAAGGCTTCGAAGATCAGCAGCGTTGCGATGTGCCAAGGCCGCGCACCCACCGACCGCAGGATCGCCATCTCGCGGCGACGCTCGTTAAGGCTGGTGAGGATCGCCGTGAGCATGCCGATCAAGCCGGTCAGCACCACAAACAGCGAGATCACGAACAAGGCTTTTTCGGCGGTGCCCATCATGCTCCACAGTTCTTGCAACGCCACGCCTGGCAGGATCGCCAGCATTGGCTCGCCACGGAATTCATTGATTTCCCGTTGCAAGGCAAAGGTGGAAATCTTGTTGTTCAGGCCGAGCATGAACGCGGTAATGGCCTGCGGCGTCAGGTCCATATTGCGCGCCTGGTCGGCACTGATGCGGCCTTTGCCCTGGGCCGGCACGCCGTTGTGCCAGTCGATATGGATCGCTTCCATGCCGCCGAGGCTGATATGCAACGTGCGGTCCACCGGCGTGCCGGTACGCTTGAGAATGCCCACCACCGTAAACGGCTTGTCGTCATGCTTGACCAGGCTGACCACCGCCACGCCGTGGGCCAGCACCAGCTTGTCACCGAGTTTGTAATGCAGGGCGTCGGCCACTTCGGCGCCGAGCACCACTTCGAATGGGTCGGTGGCGAAGGCGCGGCCGCTGGCCAGCGCGAGATTTTGCTTACGCCCGTACTGGTAGTGCTCGAAATAGGATTCGTTGGTGCCCATTACCCGGTAGCCGCGATGGGAGTCGCCGAGGGAAATGGGAATCGCCCATTTCACTTGAGGGCTGGCGGCGAAGTGCTCGTAGCTGTCCCAACGGATGTTGTTGGTAGCGTTGCCGATGCGGAACACCGAGTACAGCAGCAGGTTGACCGAGCCGGAGCGGGCACCGACGATCAGGTCGGTACCGCTGATGGTGCTGGCGAAACTGTTGCGCGCCTCGACGCGCACACGCTCCACCGCGAGCAGCAAGCAGACGGAAAGCGCGATGGCAAACGCAGTGAGGATCGCGGTGAAGCGGCGGTTAGCCAGACTGGCCATGGCTAGACGGAACAGATACATCTCAAACCTCTGCGGGCATGGCGGCGCGATTGAGTTCGGCCAGCGACAGGTTGCGGTCGAACAGCGGCGCCAGGCTCTGGTCATGGCTGACAAACAACAGGCTGGCGCCCGCTTCGCGGCATTCAGCGAACAGCAACTGCAGGAAGGCTTCGCGGGCGTCGTAGTCCAGGGCCGAGGTGGGTTCGTCGGCAATCACCAGTTCTGGCTGGCCGATCAGCGCTCGGGCAGCGGCCACCCGTTGTTGCTGGCCAATGGACAGCGAATCGGCGCGGCGTTCCAGCAGGCTCGGGTCCTTCAAACCCAGGTGCGCTAGCAAGGCCGCGGCGGCCTGGTCGACACTGCCGTGGCGCTGTTTGGCCCGTTGCGCGCGCAGCTTGGAAAAGTGGCAAGGCAGCTCGACGTTTTCGCGTACCGACAGAAACGGCAGCAAGTTGAACTGCTGGAAGATATAACCAGTGTGGTCCACACGGAAACGGTCACGAGCGCCGGCCGAGAGTTCGGTCAACTCCTGGCCGAGCAGGCGGATGCTGCCTTGGCTGGGTTTCTGCACGCCTCCCAACAGCCCGAGCAAAGTGGTCTTGCCACTGCCGCTCGGGCCCTTGAGGAACAGGGTTTCCCCGGGTTCCAGGCGGAACGCGGGGATGTCCAGCAACCGCGGGTGCCCGGGCCAGTTGAAGCCCAGGTCGGACAGTTCGATTAACGCTTGAGTCATGGGAAGTCAGTGTCGCCTGGTAGTCGAAAATGGCGCCGATCCACTGTGGGAGCTGGCTTGCCTGCGATGGCATCGCTACGGTGTGCCTGCTGCACCGCATCGCCTGTATCGCAGGCAAGCCAGCTCCCACAGGGACTGTGCTTTCAAGTCAGAACTTCAGGGTGGCGGCGGTGGCCGTCGCGTCAACACCTTGCTGACCGCTCGGGCCGATCAGTTGTACCTGAATTTTCTGGGTGGCGGGGAAGGTCTTGAACACTTGGCTCAAGTCCAGGTTGCCCAGGGCCGTCGGCGTGGCGCAGGTGAACTGGTAATGGGCGTGGATTTCACTGTGGTCGTGATCATGCTTGTGGGCGGCGGCGCCTTTGCCGTCGGTGGCGTGGTCATCGTCGTCATGCTCGGCTTCTGGTTTGTCACCGAACAACGGGCTGTTGAGTTCCTGGCTGCTGACCACGCAACCTGCGGCCTTGGGCAGGTTGAACAGTGCCGATGGATTTTCCAGTTGCTTGCGCACGGCGGCGACCTTGGCTTTGTCGGCGGCGCTGGTCGCTACATGTTCGAAACCCACCAGGTTCATGGCCGGGCTGTCCAGTTCCAGCTCCAGGGCCTGGCCGTCCAGTACGGCATTCAGGCGCCCGACGCCATGTTCATGGGCGCCGAGGCTGCCGTGCTCGTGGTCATGGTCATGGTCTTCATGGGCATGAGCGACAGCCAGTGGCAGCAGGGCAAACGGCAAAGCAAGCAGCAAACGGCGCATGAGAGGGCTCCAGGATGAAAGTTTTGTTATGTGATCTTATAACAATTGATCCGAGAGTTTGACCGCCCGCTTGGTGTTGCGCAAGCTGCATGGGAGCATGCCCGTCAGAAAAATGCAGGAGTAAGGACGATGTTGCGAATTCGTGGAACCATCGGCGACCTGCCGGTGGACTTGACCCTGGAGCTGGACGACGGCGATTGGGCGCGATTGGGTGCCCAACTGCAGGCCACGCCAACGCCCAGCGCGCCCACTGCGGCTCCGGTCAAACAGAACGAGGACCTGTGGCAGAACGCCCAGGATTTGCTGCGCAAGGCCGGACAACTCAATGGTCTGGAATTGCTCGATCAACTCGAAGGCTTGGCTGGCGATGCCGGGGCGGGCAAGCGCCTGCTGGTGCGCCTGCGCCACAGCGCCAAGGTAAAGGTGAGCAGCGGCGGAGATACGCCGCTGTACAGTTGGATCGGTGATTAATACAACGCGGCAAACAACTTGCGGCGGTACACCGTGACCAGCGGGTGATCATTGCCCAGCAATTCGAACACTTGCAGCAAGGTCTTGTGGGGCAGGCCTTCGCTGTAGCTGCGATTGCGGATAAACAACTTGAGCAAACCTTCCAGCGCCGCGTCGTATTGCTGGCGCGCCAGTTGCTGGATCGCCAACTGATAGGCCGCTTCGTCATCCTGCGGGTTTTGCGCCAGGCGGCTTTTCAGCTCGGCAGCGTCCGGCAAATCCGCCGCCTGGCGCAGGAAGGTGATTTGCGCCTTGGCCCCGGCCAGGGCAGCCTTGTGGTCGTCGCTCTTGACCGCGTCGAGCACGGCCTGGGCTTCACCCAGCTCACCGCGCTCGGCCAGGCAGCGTGCATACAGGATCAGGGCGGCGGCGTTGGTATTGTCCTCGCCCAACAATTGCACCAGCAACGCTTCGGCCTCGCTGATGCGCCCTTCGCTGAACAGCGCCTGAGCCTGCTCCAACGGGTCCGCCGCAGCCGGCGGTGGCATTTGCACATGGGGCTCCAGCATCGCCCGCACGGCCGACTCCGGCTGTGCACCGGCAAAGCCGTCCACCGGTTGGCCATCCTTGAACAGCACCACCGTCGGCAGGCTTTGAATGCCAAAACGCGCCACGATGTCCTGTTCGGCTTCGCAGTCGATCTTGGCCAGCAGCAACTCACCCTGATAACTCTCGGCAATCTTCGCCAGCATTGGCATCAGTGCTTTGCAGGGTGCGCACCACTCGGCCCAGAAATCGACCAATACGGGCTTTTCGAAGGAGTTCTGGATAACGGCCTGATCGAAGTTGGCGGTGGTGACGTCGAAGATGTACGGCGTGGGCTCACTCATGGGGCGTCTCGAATAAAGCGGGAATGGGGGCAACTATAAGGGCTGGCGAGGTTGGCTGAAAGCATCGTGGTAGCTCCCACCTTGAAATGCATTCCCCTGTGGGAGCCGGCTTGCCCGCGATGGCCTCAAGCACGCCGCGAATGGTACAGGCTCACCTTGCGAAACTCCCACGGCTCGGCCAGGTCTGGCAGGGTCAAGGCCTCGAGGATCTCCAGCCGCTGGTAATCCGGATGCTGGAAATCCCGTACCCGCGAATCCGCCACCAGCGCTTCGCGGCCACGGGTGAGGAACTGATCCAGCAACGGCAGGTTGGCGCGGTCATAGAGCACGTCGGCCACCAGAATCAGGTCGAAGCGGTCGGCTTCGGCAAAAAAGTCTGCCGAATAACTCAGCGCCACCTGGTTGAGTTCGGCATTCGCACGGCAAGCGGCCAAGGCCAGTGGGTCCAGGTCGCAGGCCACCACCTCCAGGGCGCCAGCCTTGACGGCGGCGATCCCGGCTACGCCCGAACCTGCGCCGAAATCCAGCACGCGTTTGCCGGCGACCCACTCAGGATGCGCTGCCAGGTAACGCGCCAACGCCATGCCGCTGGCCCAGCAAAAACTCCAGTAGGGCGGCTCATGCAGGATACGCCGGGTTTCTTCCTGGCTGAAGGCACGGTCCATGTTGTCGGCGTCCAGCAACCACAACGACAACGCGGTACCCGGCAACGGGCAGGGCACCAATTGCGCATCGCCAATCAACGCGCTCAAGGCGTGTTGCAGGCCCAGCGGTGGCGTCATGGCGCCTTGACGAGTTGCAGGGGGCCGGTGCTCTGGGTGATCGCCTGGGTGACGCGCACGGCAGGCAGATGCAGGATCAGCTGGCCGGACTGGCTGGCGCGGCCGCGCAATTCCACGCGGGCACCGGCCGGGAAGGCTTCAGGGTTGAAGCGCAGGCGGAAGGCCAAGGGCTTGCCGTTGCCGCTCAGTACGCTGCTGGCGAGCAGTTGCTGCGGGCGCGAACGGTCGTCGATCACCAAGAGCGCCATCTCGACTTCGGCACCGGCGGGCACGTTGGTCAGGCTGCCGCTGATTTCGCGCTGATAGGCGGGCAGGGGGCCGAGGTCTTCAATGCCCGGGACTTTTTTCTCTTGCGCCGGTGTTGGTTGAGGCGCGGCCGGCTTGGGGGCTTCGCTGCTGCAGGCGACCAGAAAACTGAACAGGCTGAGTAGAACGAGTGGTCGTAACTGCATGTACGGCTCCAGAAAGGACAAAATCCGTGGCTTAAAAATATGAAACATATAAGCCTGCCTATATACCGTAAAGGCTATGGCTTGTCTTGCCACAGGGATGCGCTACCATGGCCCTCCCATTTTTTGTTGCCTGCCAACCATGCACTGTCCCTTCTGCGGTGCCAACGACACCAAGGTCATCGACTCGCGTCTGGTCGCCGAGGGCGACCAAGTGCGTCGCCGGCGCGAATGCCTGGCCTGTGGTGAACGTTTCACCACCTTCGAAACCGCCGAACTGGTGTTGCCGCGTCTGATCAAGTCCGACGGCAGCCGCCAGCCTTTCGACGAAGAAAAACTGCGCGCCGGTATGCAGCGCGCCCTGGAAAAGCGCCCGGTGAGTGTCGAGCGCCTGGAAGCGGCGCTGGTGCATATCAAGCACAAGCTGCGGGCGACCGGCGAGCGCGAGGTCAAGAGCCTGGTGGTCGGTGAGCTGGTGATGGGCGAGCTGCAAAAGCTCGACGAAGTCGCCTATATCCGTTTCGCTTCGGTGTATCGACGCTTCCAGGACCTCAATGAATTCCGCGAAGAGATCGACCGCCTGGCCCGTGAGCCCTCCAAACAATGACATCTGAACAGGCTGTGCTCGACGCCCACTACATGGCCCGTGCCCTCGAATTGGCGCGCAAGGGCCTGTACACCACCCACCCCAACCCGCGGGTTGGCTGCGTGATCGTGCGTGACGGGCAGATTGTCGGCGAAGGCTGGCATGAGCGCACCGGCGAGCCCCATGCCGAGCCCAACGCCCTGCGCGCCGCTGGCGACAAGGCCCGTGGCGCGACGGTGTACGTGACCCTTGAACCGTGCAGCCATCATGGCCGTACGCCGCCCTGTGCCGATGCGCTGGTGACCGCCGGCGTCGCGCGGGTGGTGGCCGGCATGCAGGACCCGAACCCCGAAGTGGCTGGCCGAGGCATGCAACGCCTGGCCCAGGCCGGTATCGAGGTGCGTAGCGGTGTGCTGGAAACCGAAGCGCGGGCGCTTAACCCCGGCTTCCTCAAGCGCATGGAGCACGGTCTGCCGTTTGTGCGGGTCAAGCTGGCGATGAGCCTGGACGGCCGCACGGCGATGGCCAGCGGCGAAAGCCAATGGATCACCGGCCCCGCCGCCCGTGCTGCGGTGCAACGCTTGCGTGCCGAGGCCAGTGTGGTGTTGACCGGTGCCGACACGGTACTGGCCGACGGTGCCCGCTTGACCGTACGCGCCGCCGAACTGGGCCTGGACGACGCAACCACCGCCCTGGCCATGTCGCGCCCGCCGTTGCGCGTGCTGATCGATGGCCGCCTGCGGGTGCCGCTCAACGCACCGTTCTTCAAGGCCGGCCCGGCATTGGTCATCACCTGCGTCACCCCAGAGAACCAGTTCCCCCGTGGCCCCGAGTGCCTGGTAGTACCGGGCGTGGAAGGCCAGGTTGACCTGCGCTCGGCATTGGTCGCCCTGGCTGCCCGTGGCGTCAACGATGTGTTGGTGGAAGCCGGCCCAAGCCTGGCCGGCGCGTTTGCCCAACAAGGCCTGGTGGATGAATACGTGATATTCATCGCCGGCAAGTTCCTCGGCTCCGCTGCCCGCCCGTTGCTGGACTGGCCGCTTGATAAGTTGGCCGATGCTCCCCAACTCAAGATCACCGAAATGCGCGCTGTGGGCGACGACTGGCGAGTCACTGCCATCCCCGTCCCAGCAGTGAGCGTATAATTCCCGGCCTGCGCTTGAGCGTCAGCCCCCTCGTTTTCAGGAGAACGAAATGTTCACCGGCATTATCGAATCCATCGGCAGCATCCGTGCAATGACCCCCAAAGGCGGGGATGTCCGCCTGCTGGTTGAAACCGGCAAGCTGGACCTCGGCGACGTCAAGCTGGGCGACAGCATCGCCGTCAGCGGCGTGTGCCTGACCGTCATCGAGCTGCCGGGCAACGGCTTTGCTGCCGATGTCAGCCGGGAAACCCTGGACTGCACCGCGATGAACGATCTTGCGGCCGGCAGCCCGGTCAACCTGGAAAAAGCCCTGACGCCGACCACGCGCCTGGGCGGTCACCTGGTCAGCGGCCACGTCGACGGCGTCGGCGAAGTGGTGGCCCGCAGCGAAAACGCCCGCGCGGTGGAATTCCGCATCCGCGCGCCCAAAGAGCTGGCCAAGTACATCGCCCACAAAGGCTCGATCACCGTCGACGGCACCAGCCTGACCGTGAACGCCGTGAATGGCGCCGAATTTGAACTGACCATCATTCCCCACACCCTCAGCGAAACCATCATGGCCTCGTACCAGCCGGGTCGCCGGGTGAACCTGGAAGTGGACTTGCTTGCCCGTTACCTGGAGCGCCTGTTGCTGGGCGAAAAGGCCGCAGAGCCTGCATCAGGCAACATCACCGAAAGTTTTCTGGCCGCTAACGGCTACCTGAAATCCTGACCAAGGGGGTGCCGCGTGGCGCTCAATAGCATCGAAGAACTGGTTGAAGACATCCGCCAAGGCAAGATGGTCATCCTCATGGATGACGAAGATCGCGAGAACGAAGGCGATATCATCATGGCCGCCGAAGCGTGCAAGCCCGAGCACATCAACTTCATGGCCAAGCACGCCCGTGGGCTGATCTGCATGCCCATGAGCCGCGAACGCTGCGAATTGCTCAAGCTGCCGTTGATGGCACCGCGCAATGGCTCGGGTTTCGGCACCAAGTTCACCGTATCCATTGAAGCCACCACGGGCGTCACCACCGGCATTTCCGCCGCTGACCGCGCCCGCACCGTGCAAGCCGCCGCCGCGAAAGACGCCAAGGCCGAAGACATCGTCAGCCCCGGCCACATCTTCCCGCTGATGGCCCAACCTGGCGGTACCCTGGCCCGTGCCGGCCACACCGAAGCCGCCTGCGACCTGGCGCGCATGGCCGGTTTCGAGCCAAGCGGGGTGATCTGCGAAGTGATGAACGACGATGGCACCATGGCCCGTCGTACTGAACTCGAAGCCTTTGCCGCCGAGCACAACCTCAAGATCGGCACCATCGCCGACCTGATTCACTACCGCATGATCCACGAACGTACCGTTCAGCGGATTGCCGAGCAGCCCCTGGACAGCGAACTGGGCCAATTCAATTTGGTGACCTACCGTGATTCAGTGGAAGGCGACGTGCACATGGCCCTGACCCTGGGCAACATTTGCGCCGAAGAACCGACCCTGGTACGCGTACATAACATGGACCCACTGCGTGACCTGTTGATGGTCAAGCAGCCCGGTCGCTGGAGCCTGCGCGCCGCCATGGCTGCGGTTTCCGAGGCTGGCAGCGGTGTGGTGCTGTTGCTCGGCCACCCGCTGGACGGTGATGTATTGCTGGCGCATATCCGCGAAACCGCTGACGCCGTGCCGGTGAAAAAACCGACCACCTACAGCATCGTCGGTGCCGGTTCGCAGATCCTGCGCGACCTGGGTGTGCGCAAAATGCGCCTGATGAGCGCACCGATGAAATTTAATGCGATATCCGGATTCGACCTGGAAGTTGTAGAATACGTGCCCTCCGAATAAAGGCCGGCGATTTTTGCCCCTTGTTCGCGGTTAAATCATCACTGAGGGACGCACTTTTCGCGTCCCGGCTCTTTAAGAGATTTGTCGAATGACCCTGAAGACCATCGAAGGTACCTTCATCGCCCCCAAAGGCCGCTATGCCCTGGTGGTTGGCCGCTTCAACAGCTTCGTGGTTGAGAGCCTGGTAAGCGGTGCGGTTGACGCCCTGGTTCGCCACGGTGTGAGCGAGAGCGATATCACCCTTATCCGCGCGCCTGGCGCCTTCGAAATTCCACTGGTTGCGCAAAAAGTTGCTCAGCAGGGTGAATACGCGGCGATCATCGCCCTGGGCGCGGTCATTCGTGGCGGCACCCCGCACTTCGAATACGTGGCCGGCGAATGCACCAAGGGCCTGGCCCAGGTGTCCATGGAATTCGGCGTGCCAGTCGCTTTCGGCGTACTGACCGTTGATTCCATCGAGCAAGCCATCGAGCGTTCCGGCACCAAAGCCGGTAACAAAGGCGCTGAAGCTGCCTTGTCCGCTCTGGAAATGGTCAGCCTGCTGTCGCAGTTGGAGGCCAAGTGATTTCCGACGAAAGCGATCAGTTCAACCCTCAGGACCCGCGTCCTGCCGATGCCGGCAAACCGTCCAAGAGCGAGAAGCGCCGCAAGGCGCGTCAACTCGCGACCCAGGCGCTGTACCAGCGTCACCTGGCGGGCGCTTCGCTGAACGAAATCGAGGCACAGTTTCGCGTCGATAACGATTTCACCTTCGCCGACCAGAGCTACTTCCACGACATCCTGCACGGCGTGCACGCCAACCTGACCGAGATCGACACAGCCCTGGCGCCATGCCTGGACCTGACCATCGAAGAGCTCGACCCGGTTGAGCTGTGCGTGATGCGCCTGTCTACCTGGGAGTTGCTCAAGCGCGTTGACGTGCCGTACCGCGTCGTGATCAACGAAGGCATCGAGCTGGCGAAAGTCTACGGTTCGACCGACGGCCACAAGTTCGTCAACGGCGTGCTCGACAAGCTGGCCCCGCGCCTGCGTGAAGCCGAAGTGAAGGAACACAAGCGCTAATCTGCGCTTGATTCCTCAATGGGTGAGTTTGAGCTGATCCGCACATACTTCGCCGCCGCGCCCTGTGCGCAAGGTGGCGAAGGCATTGCCCTGGGGATCGGCGACGACTGCGCCTTGCTGGCGCTTCCCGCCGGGGAGCAACTGGCAGTCTCCACCGATACGCTGGTGGCTGGCGTGCATTTTGCCGACCCCTGTGACCCGTTCCTGCTCGGCCAGCGCTCGCTGGCCGTGGCGGTGAGCGACCTGGCCGCCATGGGCGCCCACCCCCTCGCCTTTACCCTTGCCCTGACCACGCCGAGCGTCGAAGCCGATTGGCTGCAACGCTATGCCCAAGGTTTGAATGCCATGGCGCAAAACTGCGGCGTGGGCCTGGTGGGCGGCGATACCACCCGTGGGCCGCTGAGCCTGACCCTGACCGTGTTCGGCCGCGTGCCGGCTGGCCAGGCCTTGACGCGCAGCGGTGCACAGCCGGGCGACCTGCTGTGTGTCGGCGGCGAGTTAGGCAATGCCGCTGGCGCGTTGCCGCTGGTATTGGGGCAACGCACGGCTGACGCAGCAATCGCCGAGCCGCTGCTGGCGCATTACTGGTCGCCGCAACCGCAGTTAGCCCTGGGGCTTGCGCTGCGGGGCAAGGCGACAGCGGCCATGGATATCTCCGATGGGCTGTTGGCCGACTGTGGGCATATCGCCAAGGCATCAGCGGTGCGCCTGGTGGTTGAGCGCCACCGGTTGCCGTTGTCCGAGGCCTTGCTGGCGTTTGTTGGTGAAGACCAGGCTCACGTGGCGGCGTTGAGTGGGGGCGACGACTATGTGCTGGCGTTCACCTTGCCACCGTCCGAGTTAGCGCCGTTGCAGGCGGATGGCTGGCCGGTGCATGTGGTCGGCCGGGTCGAAGCGGGGCAGGGCGTAACGCTGCTCGACGTCCACGGCCAGGACATCACCCCGGCTGTGCGCGGCTACCAGCATTTTCGCCAGGCGCCCTAAGCCGGCGGTCTGCGCTACCCTTTATACGATTATCCCGAGTAAGAGGCCGTGACTATGGCTGCATGCCGCTGGCTGCTGATCGTGCTGTGTACCTTCGCTTCCCTGGCCCAGGCGGACACTCCCATGCCCGGCAAAATCGTGCTGGCCAGTGAGGAGTGGAACGACTACACCAACAAAGATGGCAGCGGCCTGGCCTGGGACCTGTTGCGCCAAGTCTTTGAACCGGCTGGCATCACCGTGCACATCCGCAGCGTACCCTATACCCGCTCGGTCGGTCTGGCCCAGCGTGGTGAGGTGGATGGTTGTGTCGGCACCTATCGCGATGAGGCCAGCGGTGTGTTGTACCCCCGCAGGAACTTCGACGCCGATCATGTCTACGCCCTCGGGTTGGCCACTGCGCCGACACCGACCCTGGCGACCTTGGGCAACTATCGCCTGGCCTGGGTGCGCGGCTATAAATACGAGGAATACCTGCCCACCGTGCGCCGCTTCAACCAGATCGAGCGGCGCAGCGGCATTCTGCCAATGCTGCAACACGGCCGTGCTGATTTTTATATCGACGCCCTCACCGAAGCCAAATACGTGCTCAGCCAGGCGCAAGACCCGGCGCTGTTCAAACTCACCCATATTGCTGAACTGCCGCTCTACGTAGGCTTTGCCGACACCGCGCGCGGCAGGGCACTGATGGCCATGTATGACCAGCGTTTGGGCATCCTGATCCAGACCGGTGAGCTGAAAGCGATTTTCGAACGCTGGAAACAGCCGTATCCGTTCTGACGCCCATAGAACTGACTCAAAGGCCAATCGAACCTATTGATCTTTATCAGCGATAATTCAGCTTAAGCGTCTGTAGGAACGTGCTGTTACAATGCCCGCCTCTGTGAAATCTGAAATCAGGAGCACACGGTGCCCGTCGTTTTCGTCGCCGCTTCCAAGCTGCCTACCCCTTTTGCCACGTTCACCATGAACGGCTTTCTTGAAGAAGCCACCGGGCGCGAGCACGTTGTGCTCAGCCTCGGCGACATCACGGATGGCGCGCCGGTGCTGGGGCGTGTGCATTCCGAGTGCCTGACCGGCGATGCGCTGTTCAGCCAGCGCTGTGACTGCGGCTCGCAACTGGAGGCTGCACTGCAAGCCATCGCCCGTGAAGGCCGTGGCGTGTTGCTGTACTTGCGTCAGGAAGGCCGCGGCATTGGCCTGTTGAACAAGATCCGCGCCTACGAACTGCAAGACGGCGGCGCCGACACCGTCGAGGCCAACGAGCGCCTGGGCTTTGCTGCCGACCAGCGCGACTACGCCATCTGCCTGCCGATGCTCGAGCACCTGGGGGTCAAATCCCTGCGCCTGATGACCAACAACCCCCGCAAGGTCAAAGCCTTGACCGAGATGGGCATCACCGTGGCCGAGCGCGTGCCGCTACACACCGGGCACAACCCGCACAACAAACTCTACCTGGCCACCAAAGCCAGCAAGCTCGACCACATGATGGGCAACGAGCACCAGGGCGAGGTCGACCGCGCGTGACCCGTGGCCAGGTGAAACGGCGACTGTCCTTCAACTGGTGGCAGTACCTGGCCCTGGCATTGCTGCCGTTGTTCGTGATCAACCTGCTGTTTGGCCGGGCTGAATCCTTGTTGCCCGTCTTGGCCATGCCATTCTTCATCGCCGGCGTGGCCTCGATGTTTCTCAGCCTGCGTTATTTTCACGCCTACAAACACGCGCTGATCGCCACCTCCAAAGCCCTTGATACTGCTCAAGAGCCGGCAGCCTGGATCACCCTGGCGGCGCGTCGACGCACGGCGTTGCTGGTTGCAGCGTTACCGGCCTGGATTGGCGCGCTGGCGGTGTTCGTCGGCCTGGAGGCAGTGCCGCTGTTTCTGTTGGCGCTGTCGACGCTGGTGTTGTTCTATCTCTATCGCATACCGCGTCAGTTGGGATGAAGCGCTATTGGCTGGCGCTGCTGCTGGTATTCAGTGCCCAGGGCTGGCCGGTCGAGCGGGTTGTCAGCCTGGCGCCGTCACTGTCTGAAATCGTGCTTGAGCTGGGTGCCGAGGACTCGCTGGTCGGCATGCTTGATGGTGGTGACCGCCCGGCGGCGTTGGCGAAGGTGACCTCGGTCGGGCACTACGGCCAGTTGGACATGGAGCGCCTGCTCAGCCTCAAGCCCGACCTGATCCTGCTCTGGCCTGGCAGCGTCGGCCCGGCCCAGCGCGAGCAGCTCCAACGATTGAATATCCCGGTGTACGTCGCCGAACCCCACAGCCTTGAACAACTGACCGCGCAGGTGCAGGCCATTGCCGAGCAATTGGGCCGCGCCGAGGCCGGGCACCAGCGCGCGGCACAATTGCGCCAGCGCTTGGCCGAGTTGCGCCAGCGCTACCAGCGGGCCGAGCCGCTGCGAGTGTTCTACCAAGTGTGGAACCAGCCGCTGTACACCGTGGGCGGTGGGCAGATCATCAGCGATGCCCTCAGCGTGTGCGGGGCGCGCAATGTGTTCGATGACCTGAAGTTGCCGGCGCCGCAGGTGAATATCGAATCGGTGCTGGCGCGAGACCCCGAGGTGATCCTGGTGGGGGATCAGGCTCAGAGGGAGGCCTGGACGGCATGGCCGGCGATGGCTGCTCGGGTGCGGTTAGTGCCGGACAAGGGCCTGGAACGGCCCAGCGGGCAGATGTTGGAGGCGGTGGGGCGGTTGTGCCAGGTGATTGCGCCGAACCTGTGACAACGCTATCGCAGGCAAGCCAGCTCCCACAGGGGAATGCATTTCAATTGTGGGAGCTGGCTTGCCTGCGATGACGCCGGATCAGGCTACTTAGAGCTCAGGTGTCCACGTCACCCCGAACATCCACACCCGACCTTCTTCACGATAATTCTGGTTTTCCCCGAGGTAGCTGTACTTCGCCCGTGCATAAGACTTGTCCAGCGCGTTATCCACCTTCAGCGACAACGACACCTCCCGGTTCAACGCCCAACTACTGCGCAGCCCCAACAAGGCATAACCGCCCAGACGGTTGCGGTTGGCTTCATCGTCGTAGCTGCTGCTGATCGCTTGCCAGCTGGCGCCGAGACCGAGTTGATCAAATTGCCGGTCCAGATCCAGGTTCACCGTTCGCCGTGCGCGACGTGCCAGGGTGTGGCCGCTGTCACGGTCACGCGGGTCGATAAGCGACAGGCCCAGGTTGCCCTGCCAGCCAAACAGTTCTTGCTTGAGCGCCGCTTCAAAGCCGTTGATCCGCGCCGACGCCACGTTTTGCGGCTTGCCGGCGTCAAGGATGATCGCGTCGCTCAGGTCGGTGCGATACAGCGAGGCTTCCAGGCGTGTGCTGTCGGTCAGTTGGCTGCGCCATTGCAGCTCGTAGCTCTTTGATGTCTCGGGCTGCAGGTTGGGGTTGCTGTACTGCGTGTCGGGGTAATAGAGGTCGTTGAAGGTTGGCGCACGAAAGCCTTCGCTGTAGCTCAAGAGCAAGTCATTGTCGGGGTTGACCGGCAAGGTCAGGGTGCCGCTCCAACTGTTCTGGCCGCCGAACTGCTGGTTCTGGTCACGGCGCAGGCCCAGCTCGGTGGAAAACCATTGGCTTTGGAAGCGGTGCTGCACGAAGGCCGCCCGGTTCCAGCGGCTGTTCTCGGTAAAGGTGGTGGAACCGTGGAAACGGTCTTCATACCAGTCGCCACCGACGATCAGGCTGTTTTGCTCATCCAGGATCAGGTCGTTCTGCCAATTGACCGAGTCGCGGTAGGTGTTGAATGCGCTGTAATCATCGCTGAGGGTATCGCGCTTGGTGTCGCGGTTTTCACTGTGGCCCAGCTCCAGGCGCGACTGCCAGCTGTCATTGAGCTTGGCATCGACATAGCCGCTGGCGCTGCTCACGGTGTAGTCGGTGTAGGGTTTCTGGCCGAGGCTCTGCCCGGTGGCGCCGTCGTAGCGGCCATAACTGTTGTCGTACTGCGACTTGCCACGGTTATCCAGCAGATTGAAGCCCACCTCCAGCTCATCATTGAACGAGTGGCTGAGGTTCAGGCTGATGGACTGGTTGCGGTAGGCATCATGGTCGCCGTCACTGGGGAACGACGCGTGGCTCGCGTTGATGCCGGCGGTTTCATCCAGGCTCGCGCCCAGGTTGAACCGCGTGTGTTCATCGCCGCCCGACAGGCCCAAGCTGCGCTCCCAGGTCTGGTTGCTGCCAAAGCCAAGTTTCAGGCGCGGCTGCAAGCCTTGCTCGGCATTGCGCCGGGTGAACACCTGAATCACCCCGCCAATCGCATCGCTGCCGTAAATCACCGAACGTGAACCGCGCAGCACTTCCACCCGTTCAATCTGATCGACGTTGAGGTATTGCAAGCCGCTGTCGCCGGAGGTGGTGTTGGCGATGCGTTGGCCGTCCACCAGCACCAGGCTCTGCGCCGACTTGGTGCCGCGAATGAAAATCCCCGGCAAACTGCCACGCCCACCGGTTGGCGCAACTTGCACGCCCGGCACGCGGCTGAGCAGGTCGGTGACGCTGGTGGGTTGCAGGCGGTCGATGTCGGCGCGGGTGAAGACGGTGTTGGCGGCGCTGCTGTCATTACGCGCCTGGACTTGGCGGTTGGCGCTGATGACCACGTCGGAGAGCTTCAGGGCCTGGTCGCGGGTGTCGGCGAGCAGGTCAGCGCAGGGTAGCAGCAGCAGGGCAAGGCACAGGCGTTTCATGGGCTGTCCATAGCATTCGAAGGTCATGCAAAACCACTGTGGGAGCTGGCTTGCCTGCGATAGCGGTGTATCTGACACATTGTTAGCGAATGTGCCGCCGTCATCGCAGGCAAGCCAGCTCCCACAGTTGGGGCTGATTACAGATTCAGTAGCGCCAGGCGCTCGCGCACGGACGCCTCGATACCCGCCTCATCCAGCCCGCATTCAGCCAGCATCTGCGCCGGCTTGGCGTGTTCGACGTATACATCTGGCAAGCCCAGGTGCAGCACCGACTTGAGGATGTTCTCCCGCGCCAGGAACTCACTGACCGCCGCACCGGCGCCGCCCATGATGGCGTTCTCTTCGACGGTCACCAGCAGCTCATGGCTGGCGGCAATTTCGCGTACCAACGCTTCATCCAGTGGCTTGACGAACCGCATGTCGACCACGGTGGCGTCGATCTTCTCGGCGACTTTCAAGGCTTCGGCCAGTTGTACGCCAAACACCAGGAACGCAGTTTTGCTGCCTTGGCGACGCACGATGCCTTTACCGATTTCGATCGGCTCCAGGTCTTTTTCGATCACGGCGTTCGGGCCGGTGCCGCGCGGGTACCGCACAGCGGCCGGGCCGTTGTACAGGTGGCCGGTGCTGAGCATCTTGCGCAGTTCGTTCTCGTCGCTCGGGGTCATCACCAGCATGCCGGGGATGCAGCGCAGGTACGACAGGTCGAAGCTGCCCGCATGGGTCGGGCCGTCCTCGCCCACCAGGCCGGCACGGTCGATGGCGAACAGCACGTCGAGGTTCTGCACCGCCACATCGTGAACCAGTTGGTCATAACCGCGTTGCAGGAAGGTGGAGTAGATCGCCACCACCGGCTTGGCGCCTTCGCAGGCCATGCCGGCCGCGAAGGTCACGGCGTGTTGCTCGGCAATCGCCACGTCGAAGTAACGCAGCGGGAAACGCTCGCTGAACGCCACCAGGTCGGAGCCTTCCTTCATCGCCGGGGTAACACCCACCAGACGCGGGTCGGCGGCGGCCATGTCGCATAGCCATTCGCCAAACACCCCGGAATACTTCGGCCCGCTGGCCTTTTTCGGCGCGGCGGCGGGAGCGTCCAGGGGTTCGAGCTTAGTGATCGCGTGGTAACCAATCGGGTCGACTTCCGCCGGAGCGAAACCTTTGCCTTTCTTGGTGACGATATGCAGGAACTGCGGGCCCTTGAGGTCGCGCATGTTGCGCAACGTCGCGATCAGGGTCGGCAGGTCGTGGCCGTCGATAGGGCCGATGTAGTTCCAGCCCAGCTCTTCGAACAGGGTGCCGGGTACCAGCATGCCCTTGGCATATTCTTCGGTGCGGCGCGCAATTTCCCATGCGCCAGGCAGACGCGACAGCACTTTCTTGCTGCCTTCGCGCATGCTGGCGTAGGTACGGCTGGAGAGGATCTTCGCCAGATAATTGGACAGGCCACCCACGTTGCGCGAAATCGACATGTCGTTGTCGTTTAGGATCACCAACATGTTGGCGTCCACTTCCGGCGCATGGTTCAGCGCTTCGAAGGCCATGCCGGCGGTCAGCGCGCCATCACCAATCACCGCAATCGCCTTGCGCTCACTGCCTTGCAGGCGGGCGGCAATCGCCATGCCCAGTGCTGCACTGATGGACGTGCTGGAGTGGCCGACGCCAAAGGTGTCGTACTCGCTCTCGGCACGGCGTGGGAAGGCGGCCAGGCCGTCCTTCTGGCGCAGGCTGGCCATGCGCTCGCGACGGCCGGTGAGGATTTTATGCGGATACGCCTGGTGGCCCACGTCCCACACCAGCCGGTCGTCCGGGGTGTCGAACACGTAATGCAAGGCGATGGTCAGCTCGATCACGCCCAGCCCGGCACCAAAATGCCCACCGGTCTGGCCGACCGTGTAGAGCAATTCCAGGCGCAGCTCATCGGCCAGGGTTTCCAGCTCGGCTTCACCCAGTCGACGCAGGCCGTCCGGCGTGGCAGCACGGTCGAGCAGGGGCGTAGACGGGCGTTTGCGGGGAATCTCTTGAAACGTCGTGGGCATCAGGCGAATCGTTATAGGTATAGAAGAGGCGGCAGTTTACCTCAAGCCGTGCAAACTGCCCACGCAGAGGGCCGAACTTGGCCGATATGCGGCGCAAATGGCCGCGGCTGTCAGTGGCGACGTTCGACGATATACCGCGCCAGGTCACGCAGTGGCTCGGCCGCCGCGTCGAAAGGTCGCAGGGCATCCAGAGCCTGGTCACGCAGCTCGATGGCATAGGCGTTGGCGGCTTGCAGCCCCAGCAAGGCAGGATAAGTCGGCTTGTCACGTGCGATATCGGCGCCCTGGCGTTTACCGAGGGTGGCGGTGTCGCTTTCCACGTCGAGGATATCGTCCTGTACCTGGAAGGCCAGGCCGACAGCGCGAGAATAGGTCTGCAGCGCCGCTAATTGCTCGGCGTCGGCACGGCCACTGGCCAGGGCGCCCAGTTGCACGGCGGCCTCAATCAGCGCACCGGTCTTGTGGCGATGCATGTGTTCGAGGGCTTTTTGATCGAGCTTGAGGCTGACCGAGCCCATGTCGATGGCCTGCCCGCCGACCATTCCAGCCGGGCCCGCTGCATGGGCCAGGGCGGTGACCATGCGCAAGCGGATCTCGGCGTTGACGCTGCTTAGCGTCGGGTCCAGCAATGCGCTGAACGCCAGGCTCTGCAAGCCATCTCCGGCCAGAATTGCATAGGCCTCATCGAAGGCTTTGTGGGTGGTGGGCTGGCCGCGACGCAAATCATCGTCGTCCATTGCCGGCAAGTCGTCATGCACCAGGGAATAGGCGTGGATCAACTCGACCGCACAGGCCGCACCATTCGCCTCGGCTGCCGGCGCCCCGAGAGCTTCGCAGGCGGCATAGGCCAGCAACGGGCGCACCCGCTTGCCGCCATTCATCACGCTGTAGCGCATGGCTTCATAGAGGCGCGTCATTTCCGGGCTTGGCGCAACAAACAGGGGCTCCAGCGCGGCATTCACCCGGGCTTGGCTACTGGCTTGGTATGCGCTGATCATTCCGGCTGTTCCACATCGAAAGGCTCTTCGGCCAACTCCCCGTCACGCTCCAGCAACACCTGGACCTTCTGCTCCGCCTGCGCCAACGCGCTCTGACAGTCGCGGGTCAGGCCGATGCCTTGCTCAAACGCTGTCAACGAGTCTTCCAGCGACAACTCGCCGTTCTCCAGACGCTCGACCAGGGCTTGCAGGTCGGCGAGGGATTGTTCGAAATCGAGTGCAACTTTTTTGCGGGCCATGGCGGCAATTCCGGTAGACGGTAAACCGGCGCGACACTAGCAGACATGGGGGATTGGGGCAAATGAGTGGCGCACACACGGTGATGTGAGCCGATTGATGGGTTTATTCGGCTCACCCCATGAGCCGATTAGCGACCTTATTCGGCTCACCGAGTCTCAGCTTGCCTTCGTGGCGACCCAGCACTCCCCCTGCGCCGCTTTCAATTGGGCCTCGAAGACCAATAAACCCTGATGCATATTCTGCAATGCCACAATTTGCATGGCTAACGCTTGCTTCTTATTGGCGATGGCTTGGTCAGCCTTGTCCCAGGGAAGCGCATCACCCTCGTACCCCTGCAAAATCTCCTGTAATTCCTTGAGCTTGAACCCCAGCTGTTGCGCGCACTTTATAAACATCAGCCGCTCGACACTCTGCTCGGTATAAACGCGATAACCGCCCCGACGCGCAGGCGCTGGCATCAGCCCGATTGCCTCATAGTGACGAATCGCCTTGATGGTCGTGCCGGACAACTGCGCGGCTTTGCCGATGTACATGAAAACTCCCTTTTTCAAATAGTGCGCCGGCCTGTTTCAGCCACTTGGCCCGCTGCGTCAGCGAAGAGCCCAGCACCGGCCCCAACAGCAGCGTCTTGCTCGTCGCGATGCCGCACAGCGCCAGCATGGTGCGCCGCATTTGGTGGATGGCCGGCATGCGATAAACCCAGCGGTAATACCACGGCGGCGTGTCGAGGGTCACTAACAAGTGCGCGGTTCGGCCCTTTAGCAGCTTGTCTGGGAATGCCTTGCCTGCGCGGTACTTGAAGGCAAAGCCGGGGAGGAAAACGCGGTCGATAAAGCCCTTCATCAGTGCCGGGATACCGCCCCACCAGACAGGGAAAACCCAGGCCAGATGCTCGGCCCAAAGGATGTCGGCTTGGGCGCTGAGCAAGTCAGGTTCCAGCGCTTGAACCTGGGTGTAAGCATGATGAAGGATGGGGTCGAACCTGAGATCACCCAGGCGCAGGACGCGGACTTCGTGACCGGCCGTTTTAGCAGCGTGGATATAAGTGTGCGCGAGGGCGGAACAAAAGCTATCGGCGAACGGGTGGCCGAGAATGACCAGAATGCGCTGACTCATGGTGATAAGTTCTGAGAAAAGGGCATTCAGGGTAGGGGGTGCCGTATAGGGGAGAGTCAAGTGCCAGCAGGACCTTTCTGTGAGGTACGCAGGACCCTTCCTGAACTGTCTCGAATGCTTGTGACGGTACTGTCGGCTGGCTAGCCTGCCGAAAACACCAGAGTAAAAAAGGCATGAGCGAAACTTCTATCGGGTTGATCGCGCCTCCTGAGGGCTACGGCCTTGCGCAAGATCTGCGGGCGGCCTTTCCTGACATCAAGGGTTTTTCGCCGCGCAATCTGAAGTACATGCGTGCTTTTGCCGAGGCGTGGCCGGATTCGGAATTTGTGCAACAGGCTGCTGCACAATTGCCTTGGGGCCACAACGTGGTGCTGCTCGATAAGCTTCCCGGCCCCGAAACTCGTCGTTGGTACATCATCCAGGCCTTAAAACATAACTGGTCGCGCAACACACTGGTGATGCACATTGAAAATCGCCTGCTTGAGCGCAGTGGCAAGGCCGTCAGCAACTTCGAAAGCCATCTGCCCAAAGCGCAATCCGACCTGGCGCGCGAATCCCTCAAAGACCCGTACCGCTTTGATTTCCTCAGTCTGGGCCAGAATGCACAAGAGCGCGAAATCGAAAACGCCCTGATCAAGCATGTCACTGACTTCTTTTTGGAGTTGGGCGCAGGTTTTGCCTTCGTTGGCCGGCAAGTGCTGCTGAATGTAGGCGGCGATGAGTTCTTCATCGACCTGTTGTTCTATCACCTGAAGCTGCGTTGCTATGTGGTGATCGAACTCAAGGCAGGCAAGTTCAAGCCCGAGCATCTGGGCAAATTGAGCTTCTATCTTGCGGCGGTGGATGCCGAGATAAAGCACCCACAGGATGGCCCGACTATCGGCCTCTTGTTGTGCAAGGGTAAAAATGAAGTGGTGGCTGAATACGCACTGCGCGATAACAACGGCCTATTGGTGTGGCGCAATATCAACTGATGGAGTCTTTGCCAGCCGAACTGCAATCGAGCTTGCCTAGCATCGAGCAAATCGAGCAAATCGAGCGAGAGTTGGCGGGGTAGGCTGGGTCTTTTCGGTGGCTGAAAAATGTAAGGAAAAATCTCACGCGTGAGCTATTGAGTACCTTGCGGATTGCCTGTAAATTTTCTCACGCGTGAGTTTTTCACAGCGAGGTCAGTACCATGAACAGCAGCTCTCCATCGAGCCCATCAACTGGGCCCGATACCGATTCAACAAGCCTCAAGGGAGAGCGCTTGAAGCCGTCCGCAAAAAAGCCGTCGAGCTTTTACATGAAGCAGATGCGTGCGGGGCTGGCGGCGGCCGGTTATGTGAAACACGAGACTTGGGTGCTTCCCGAAAACCGAAGCCTGCTCAAGCAAATGGAGAAACAGCTACGCCAACCGATCCTGGCTGGCTCATTCATGTCGGAGAATTTCATGAGCGCAGGTACTAACTGGAATATCGATCGCCTCTTCAGTGCTCTTCAGGCGCTGGATGACGTGACGTCCAATGACATTACGCTTTCTCTCGTCCAAGGTTCCGAGTCCAGTATCAAGCTGGAGATGAACGACTTTGGTGGCTTGCCGATTTACATCGCGGTGGTGGGCGAGCAAATCATCGTGGATACCGTCCTGGTCGACGCCGAGTCCATCAACGACGTGCCGGCCTTCAATGATGCCGTGCTGCGCAGCCGGGAGATGTTCCCGTTGTCGTCGATCGGTATCGAGTCCATGCCGAACGGGCAGGTGGTTTACAACATGTTCGGTGCGCTCAGCTCCGACTCCAGCCTGACCAACATCGTGACCGAGGTGAAAACCCTGGTTGATAACGTGCAGCGCGCCAGCGAAGCCTTCGAACGTTTCTTCATTTAATTATTCGGGAAAACCCAATGACTCAGTCCATCTGGAGCAAATTGTTCACCGCGTTGCGTGGCGGTGCCAGCGAAGTCGGCGAATCGATCGTCGACCAACAGGCCCTGCGCATCCTTGACCAGGAAATTCGCGATGCAGACAGCGCCTTGGCCAACGCCAAGCGTGAGCTGGTGAGCATCATGGCCAAGCACAAACTGGCGGCTGATCGTGTTGGCGAGTACGACGCCAAGATCAAAGACCTGGAATCCAAGGCGATGGCCGCTATCCAGGCCAACCGTGAAGACCTCGCCCTGGAAGTGGCCGAAGCCATTTCGACCCTGACCAACGAGCGGGACGTTGAGCAAAAGCAGACCACCGAGTTCGGTGGGTACGCTGAGAGCATGCGCAAAGACATCACCAAGGCCGAAAGCCGCATCAAAAGCCTGCGCCAGCAAGTGGACATGGCCAAGGCTCGCGACAGCGTGCAAAAGGCCCAGGTCAGTGCCTCCATTGCCAGCGGCGGTGCCAACGGCAAGCTGGAAACCGCCGTCGGTACGCTCAATCGCTTGCAGGCCAAACAGCAACAACGCGCCGCTGAGCTGCAAGCCCAGGATGAGCTGGCTGAAGCGTCGACGGGGACAGACCTGGAACGCAAACTGCGCGATGCCGGCATCACGCCGAACGAAGGCAGTGCCAATGCGATTCTGGAGCGTCTGAAGCAAAAGTCGGCTGAGTAATCAACGTAGGTCAGTTAAGCCTGCAACTCTGTGGGGAGGGAGCTTGCTCCCGCTGGGCTGCGCAGCAGTCCTGTTTTTGGGGCCGCTTCGCGCCCCAGCGGGAGCAAGCTCCCTCGCCACAGTCGCAGTGCTCTTCTTTTGTATGTTGAGGTCAGGATGAACGCCTTGAAGGGTTTCAAGACAATCGCAGGCCTGGCCCTCTTCATGGTCGCGCTGCAACTGCTCAATGTGGTGACCGGTTACAGCCTCATGGCATTCGGGCTAATCCCGAGAACGATGCAGGGTCTGTTCGGCATCCTCACATCACCGTTTTTGCACGCCTCCTTCGCCCACCTGAGCGCCAACCTGATTGCCTTTGTGATCCTGGGTTCTCTGGTCATCATCGAAGGGGTCAACCGGTTCATCGCCGTCAGTGCCATCGTCATTCTGCTGGGCGGCTTGTTGGTCTGGCTGTTCGGTTTTTCAGGCGTACACGTCGGCGCCAGCGGCTGGGTGTTCGGGCTATGGGCCTATCTGCTGTCTCGCGCCTGGTTTCACAGAAGCTGGGGCAACCTGCTAACAGCTGCTGTTGTGGCTTTGCTGTATGGCGGACTGGTCGTGGGCTTCCTTCCGCGGCAGGGCGTTTCCTTCGAAGGGCATCTGTTTGGTGCGCTCGCCGGATTTATTGCAGCCAAGGTACTTCTATCCACGCCGCGCAGCGGGTTTAATGCCGGGTGAACGCACTTGAGCATCCAGACGTCGAGGCGATGCTGTCGTCAGGATTCAAGTACCCAGGGAGCCAGGGGCTAAATGTCGATTTTCCTACTGCTACGCATGTACGCCTCGTCCCTCTTTCATCGCTTCGGTTGGGCTGGCCTGATCGTTGCCTTGGGTGTCCACCTGAGCACCGCTTACCTGGGCCTGGTGTTGCTGGGCGAACAACACCTCACCGCTGCCGCCACGTTTATCTACTTCTATCTCACCACCACACTCACCGTCGGCTATGGCGACCTCGCACCGCAGACGTCTGCTGGGCGAATTTTCGTGGCGGCCTGGGTCATGCTCGGGGGCATTGCGCTGCTCACGGCAGCCATCGGCAAAACCACCAGCAGTGTTATCGATGCATGGAGAAAAGGCATGAAGGGCAAAGGTGATTTCACCGGCAAGGTCGGCCATACCGTGCTGATCGGCTGGGAGGGCGCGTCCAGCGAGCGGGTGATTGAGTTGTTGCTGCAAGACGAAACCTCGAACGACAACCTGATCGTGATCTGCGATTGCAGCCTTGAAGAAAATCCGATACCGGGCAAAGCAGCGTTCATCCGCGGCGAAAGCCTGTCTTCCACCGCACTGTTGCTGCGTGCCGGTGTGCCCGGTGCCGAGCGTGTGCTGGTGCGGACCGCGTCTGATGACCTGACGCTGGCCACCGTGCTGGCGGTGAATCAACTGAGCCCCGTCGGGCATGTGGTCGCCCACTTCAACGAAAGTGAAATCGCTGCACTGGCCAGCTCCTACGCCCCGCGCCTGGAATGCACGTCCAGCATGGCGATCGAAATGCTGGTGCGCGCCTCTCAGGATCCGGGCTCGTCGGTGGTCATCAATGAGTTGCTGTGCGTGGGGCAGGGCGCCACCCAGTACCTGATGAAATTGCCCGACGCCTTTGAGGCAACGTTCGGCGAGCTGTACACGCAGATGAAGGAGCGCCACAACGCCACCCTCATTGGCTATCGCGCCAAAGGTGTTCAGCAGCCGTCGATCAACCCGCCCAGTGCCACAGCGGTCAAAGGCGGCGAACTCTTCTACATCGCTTCCACTCGCCTTAAGGAAATCTTTCATGGGATGGCTTAAACAGTTGATGGGGCTTGAGGCCCCAAAAGCCACTACCGACTCGAGCCGAACCGCCAGCCCAAGCCTGCCCGCCACCGGCCCTTTGGGCCTGGCGCCGGGCAAGGGCGTGATGTTTGACACGACTCTGAAATTGCTGCTCGATGAAAAAACCAACGTGGTGATCCCCGGCTCCCAGGAAATCTGGAGCAACGGCACCATCGACCTCGGCCAGTCCACCTGGCTGTCGCGCTATTACATGAACGACGAAGATTATTGGTTGCAGGTGCACACCACCGGCCAGATAGCGGGCCAGGTCGAGTCAGTGATTCTGTTCAACTACCTGAGTTACGTCACCATCAGCAGTAAAGCGGAACTGAGCAGGCTCGCGGGCCCACAAAGCCTGATCGGTCTGCCGACCTACACCCACGACGGCGTCGAGTTCTTCCGGGAGTGGGGCAGCGAAGATGGCCAGACCGAATTGGTGGCGATGAGCGAACAGGTCATCAGCCCAGAAGCCACCTACAGCGTCGAGCACCGTTCGATGCTATACGCCCGCGACACCGGCTTGACCGACCGCCGAGAGTTCCTGCTGTTCTCCGTCGAAGAAGATGCCGAAGGCACCATCAGCCTGAGCACATCCCTGGGCATTTCGCTGTACACCACCGACCTGACTACGCTCTAAAAAAAGGAAGCCGTCCATGCTAGAAGCACTCTCCATCTCCCTCAACAAAGCTGCGGTGCTCGGCTTTGTCCTCTACATCCTGGGGGCTGCGGTACTGTTCGCGCTGTTCCAGTTCATCTACACCCGCATCACCCCGCACAAGGAGTTCGAACTGATCCGTGCGGGCAACACCTCCGCAGCGGTCGCCCTGGGCGGTGCCATCGTCGGTTTCGCCATTCCGGCCAGCAATGTGATTGCCTACTCGATCAACGTTCTCGACTTCATCGTCTGGGCCGTGATCGCCGCCGTCGTCCAACTGCTGGCGTTCCTGCTGACCAGCCTGGTGCTCAAAGGCACGTCCGAGCGCATCAAGAAGGGCGAACTGGCGGCCGGTATCTACGTGGCCGCGGTGGCCATCAGCGTCGGCATGCTGAATGCCGCGTGCATGACGCCCACCTCGAACTGATTGCCCACGGAGCTCCCGATGAAACGAAGCAAGTACGTCCAGCTGTCGCTGGCAGCGTCGGTCGCCATGGCGATATCCGGCTGTGGCCCAACGGAAAAAACCTACGACCTGCAAAAGAAGTACAACTTCCAATCGGTACAGCAATGCGCCGATGAAAAACTTCCGGTAGACGTCTGCTCGGACGCCTACATGACGGCCATGGCCGAGCATCGCCGCATTGCGCCGGTGTATGACAGCCAGGCCGATTGCGACGCCGACTTTGTCGCTGACTGGTGCCAGCAAGACTCCACCGGCAAATTCATCCCGCGCTTGGGCGGTTTCGAACTGACCGCCGAAGGCCAGGTGACCCAATCCCAAGTCGACGCTGCCAATGCGCAAGCGGCCAACGCTCAGGCCAGCGGCGGCTCAGGCTTCTCCACCAGCAGCCTGCTGACCGGCTTGCTGATCGGCAACATGCTGAGCAACAACCGCAACAGCTACCGTTCCGAGCCGGTGTACCGCTACCGCGATGATCGCGGCAACTACGGTAACTCGACGCTCAACCAACGCGTGTCCAATGGCGCGACCTTTGGCCGTTCCAACCAAGCCCGCTACGGCAGCAGCAATTACACCAGCACGCTGCGCTCTTCACCTAAGTCGAGCTCGGTTTCATCGGCCACCTCCCGCGGCGGCTTCGGCAGCAAAGCCAGCGCACGCAGCGGCTGGGGCGGCGGGTCGAGCAGCTAAGGAAACCGGCCATGAAGAAGATCCAATGCGCAGAGCGTCATGACTGGAAACACACCGCCGAGAGCCTCGGCTTCCTGTTCCATACCATCGACGGCGAACCCTACTGGGACGAAAGCGCGTACTACCAGTTCACGCTCAAGCAAATCGAGCGCGACCTCGAAGACCCGACCACCGAGCTCCATGACATGTGCATGGACCTCGTCGCCCGCGTGGTCCACAGCGAAGAACTGCTTGAACGCCTGAGCATCCCCGCGCCTTTCTACGACATGATCCGAACCTCATGGCTCGAAGGCCACCCGCACCTTTACGGGCGCATGGACTTCTCCTACAACGGCAGCGGGCCCGCCAAGTTGCTGGAGCTCAACTACGACACCCCCACCAGCCTCTACGAAGCCGCCGCGTTTCAGTGGGGCTGGCTGGAACAATGCATCGAACGCGGCCTGCTGCCCAAGCACGCCGACCAGTTCAATAGCATCGACACCAAACTGCACCAGGCCTTCGCGCAACTGCAGGTCAACCAGCCGTTCTACTTCGCCTCGATGAAAGACTCGATCGAAGACAAAGGCACCACCGACTACCTGCGCCTGGTCGCTGAAAAGGTCGGCATCGAATCGCGCCACATCGACATCGAAGACATCGGCCTGAACAGCGAAGGCCGCTTCGTCGACCTTGAAGATCGCTGGATTCCCCACCTGTTCAAACTGCACGCCTGGGAGTTCATCTTCCACGAACCCTTTGGTGCCGCGATTGCCCAGAGCGACACACAGTTCTTCGAGCCCGCGTGGAAATCCATTATTTCCAACAAAGGCATCCTGCCGCTGCTGTGGGAATTCAACAAAGGCCACCCCAACCTGCTCGCGTCCCACCTGGACACCGACCCAGGCAAAGCCGTGCCAAAAGGCTGGGTGCGCAAACCGTTCTTCTCCCGTGAAGGCGCCAACATCGAACTGCAAACCGCCGAAGGCCTGATCGTAAAAGAAGACGGTCCCTACACGGATGCGCCCTTCATCCTTCAAGAGTTCGCACCGCTGCCAAAATTTGGGGACAGCTACACGCTGATCGGCTCCTGGGTCATTGGCGACCAGGCGGCGGGGATTGGGGTGCGAGAGGACAATAGCTTGATCACCAAGGACTCAAGCCGGTTTCTGCCGCACTTGATCCTGGATTAGGGACGTCTGACGGGTTCGTTCCCACGCTCCGCGTGGTAATGCATCCAGTGACGCTCCGCGTCACCCACACGCGTCTCAATCTACACCCATAAAAAAGCCTGCCTTTTCAGGCAGGCTCAATACGGAGCATGGCAGTCTTAGCTCTGGCGAGCAGACAGGGCCGAGTAGCTGTTCATCAAATTGCGGTAGTTAGGAATCCGCTGGGACAACAAATTCCCCAGCCCTTCGATATCGTTGCGCCAGTCGCGGTGCAACTCACACGCCACCGAGAACCAGTTCATCAACTGCGCACCGGCCTGCGTCATCCGGCTCCACGCCGCTTGCTGCACGGTGGTATTGAACGTGCCCGATGCATCCGTCACCACAAACACCTCAAAACCTTCTGCCAGCGCCGACAAGGTCGGGAACGCCACACACACATCCGTCACCACACCGGCAATGATGATCTGCTTACGCCCGGTGGCCTTGATTGCCTTGACGAAATCCTCGTTGTCCCAGGCGTTGATCTGACCAGGGCGAGCGATATACGGCGCGTCCGGGAACATCTCCTTCAACTCCGGCACCAGCGGGCCGTTAGGGCCTTGCTCGAAACTGGTGGTGAGGATGGTCGGCAAGTTAAAGAACTTGGCCAGGTCAGCCAGGGCCAGCACGTTGTTCTTGAACTCGTTGGGGGAGAAGTCCTGCACCAGGGAGATCAGGCCGGTCTGGTGGTCGACCAGCAGAACAATGGCGTCGTCTTTGTTCAAGCGGTTGTAGGTTGCAGTGCTCATGGTTAATCCTTTTTTGTTTAGGTTGGTTGGGCGTTGCGTTCAACATGGGCACAGATTAATGGGTGGGTGACGAGGGATAAATCGGGTGGGAGGAGTCTTACTGTCAACTTAAAGTGGACAATGATTGGCGCCCGATTTCAGGCCTCCGGCTTGCTGTGCAGAACAGGAATGAATTGCCTGATTTTGAGTAGCCAGCAGGTCCGATCCCTTTCCTTTGCAGGACGTTTCCGAGAGAATCCCAACCGCTTGCGCCAGTGGAATTGGGTGACTAGGCTGCTGACCGTCACTGCTAATTCAGTGATCGGGTTTAGTCGCCCGGATTCGATTGGCGCATATGCAACTCATGAGTCAGGCACCTCATCGCCTGCATCTTATGGTGGCTGTGCGCAGGGCACCTTCGGGTGCGCCGGGTTCCAATCGACCGGTCGACTAACCTGCGTACAGCTGCCACCTTTCGTTTAGTCGCGTAATTGGCAGCTTCAAATTATCGATTGGAGTTTTGCTATGGATAACGTTGTTTCGGATTCGCCGTCGTCAGGCGCAACCAACCCATTTACGGTCAATGAAGAACTGAGCTTCGAGGATGCCTGGGTGCAGGTGGCTGAGCTGCTGCATTGTGCGCTGGCTACGTCGCAGGTGATCGGCGAGTCAGTGGCTGCGCCACAGAGGGCGGTGATGCATTTGGTGGAGATGGCGAAGATGGTGGCGGATAGGGCTGTGGAGTGTTTGCAGCCTAGGTGATATGACGTCGCCTGTTCGGTTTTGATCGTCCAGGCGACTTATTCACGATTTCCTTAATTTCGGCTCAGAAATAGGGCTTGAATTCGTTGCTGTCGCGAATCAGCAACTGCATCAGCTTTGGATGAATGAACAGTTTTTCCTTTCCGACCTGAACCTCTTGCAGAACATCAATGGAGACCAGCTCTTTGAGGTAGCGAGAAGCAGCCTGGCGCTGAGCGATCTGCTTGTCGACGACGTTGCTAATACGGCAATAGGGCTGCTCAAAAATCACGTCCACCAATTCGCGTGAGTAGGTTTTCGGCAAACGTTCGCGAACAAATTGGCTGGTGTGCTCGGACAGGCTGCGAATGGCGGCAATTTTTGCACTGGTCCAACGAGCGGTTTCTTCCACGGCAGTAAGCATGTACAGCAGCCAGGGCTCCCAGGCCTGTTCGCGTGTGACATCAAGCAGTAGTCGATAGTAATCGGCTCTATGCGCAATGATGAAATGACTAAGGTAGAGAATCGGTAGATTCAACAGACCTTCCTGGATCAGATACAGGGTGTTTAGCACGCGCCCGGTACGACCATTGCCGTCTGTGAATGGATGAATAGCCTCGAACTGATAGTGTCCGACAGCCATGCGAACCAGCGGGTCGAGGTCTGTCTCGTTGTGTAGAAAACGTTCCCAGTTGGTGAGCAAGTCGCGTAAGCGATCTTCGCCCTCTGGTGGGGTATAGATGATTTCTCCGGTCCGATCATTGGCTAGCTGGACGCCTGGCACTCGACGGATGTCCATGTCTACACCCTTGAGCGTTCGACAGATCTCTACTGCTGTGCCGGTAGAGAGTGGACGTTCAGCCAGAGACTGGAAACCGTTATGTAGAGCCTTGCGGTACCGGAGCGCTTCTTTGGTCGCGGGATCTGCATGATTGGCGCAATCCTGGGCATGCTGAAAGAGTAAATCTGTAGTAGTGACAATACTTTCGATCTCGGAGCTGTCCTTGGCTTCCAGCAGCGGGATCGTATTGATCAGCATCGTCTGGTTAGGAATCAGCTCGGCTGCTTGTTTCAATTCGGCCAAGGCTGCTCGAGCTTCGATGCAGCGTTTGAGGACTGCTCGGGTTTCCAGTTCTGCCTTTGGCGGCAAGGGTGGAAGCTGGTTATAGGGTCTATCCGCCTGCCAAGGCCGTTGGGGGTTAGTCATGGGCGCACGCTCACTAGGACGTCCAGTTAAAGGTAAGGCCGCTTTTATAAGCGCCCTTGTCATGTCGCTAGTGTAAGCCTGCGTGCATAACGTGTCGTTATTTTTGTATTTTTGCGACATGTTTCATCCTCGCGTCGCTGTTGGCGACATGTTGGATATCGATCAGGTCGCTGACTATTTGGGTGAAGCAATGAAGAAGGGGTAATACCCCTAGATTGCGTCGAGTCATTTTGATATTGCTGGAGCCCACTGGCCTTTGAATGGCTGCCTATTGCACCAGAGACATGTTCAGGGGGGGCAGAGTGGATCTTTAAGGCTACGTGATTGATGTTTAAGGGGGGGCATTAAAAAGCCGGCTTGTGGCCGGCTTCTCGGGGACTGCCTCAGCTTGTTTTTGACAAACCTCACCAGCCTTCAAATCGCTCAGCCCACATTGCGTCGGGCTGAATAGTAGGGCATCCGCGGGAACTCCTCCGCTTCGCCAGCAGGGAGTCAGCTAGAAGCGACCCCTGCCAAATGTGCGGCGCATGATACTCACATTCACTTCAGTTGCCCACCTCCGGTTCCGATTTAGAGCCTTCCCAGCCCAGCAGGTGTTCATCCAGTGGCACCGGTGGGCGGCGGTTGTTGAGGGTGGACCACCAGAATACCCAGCCGACGATCTTGAAGCTTTGCTCGAAGCGTTCCTCGTGGTTGAGGTATTCGTCCGGGTGTTCGCTGGCGTTGTGGCTGCGCAGGCGCAGGCCGCCGCCAGGGCGGTTGTAGAGGTATTTGATGCGCAGCATGCCGTCGTGTTCGACGGCGTAGATTTCACCGTCGATGATTTGGGTACGGCCTCGGTCGATGGCGAGGGTGGCGCCTTGTTGGATGATGTCGATCATGCTGTTGTCGACCATGTAGGCGCCTATCGCGCGGTCGGGGTTTACGTTGAGTGTTTCCAGGCTGTGCAGGGAGACGCGGATGCGTTCGGTTGAGGTGAAGGTGGGGTGGAGGGGGATCTCCACGTCGGTTTTTTCCGGGCGGCAGGCGGGGCCTGTGAGGTATTTGCCTGTGTCTTCGCGGGCGGTTGCAATCCTTGCGGTGGGGCCTTCCAACAGGTAGTTGGCGGGCGGGTGTTTGGGGCCTTTGCCGTCGCTTAACCAGCGACTTGAGACGCACAGCAACTCTGCGATCTCGTTGAGTCGGCCCATGGGGACCCCGCGTTTGAACCAGTTGTTCACGTGCTGAGGCGTGACGCCGCGGTTCTTGGCGAAGTCGGAGGCGGAAAGATGAACTTCCCGTAGTAGCGCTTTTAAACGATCACCTGATGTATTCATAAACGCAGAGTTTACTGGCCGGAAAGTCTAATCAAATAAACCATGCGTTGATTTGCGGTTGTAGGATTTGGCTTAGTTATGGCCGGATCTTTCAGGTGTGCAACTTAGTTAAACGCTGCAAATAAACATTGAACTTGATGTTTAATTCGGCCCATAAAAAAGCCCCGAATTAACGGGGCTTTTTAATTACCGTGGCAATGAGGCGCGGGTATCAGCCTTTGTAGGCGGCAACCGACTTCATGATCTCGGCGCGGGCGGCGTCTGCGTTGCCCCAACCGTCGATCTTCACCCACTTGCCTTTTTCGAGGTCTTTGTAGTTCTCGAAGAAGTGCTTGATCTGTTCCAGCAACAGTGGCGGCAGGTCGGTGTATTCCTTCACGTCCACGTACAGCTGGGACAGCTTGTCGTGTGGCACTGCGATGACTTTGGCATCGCCGCCGCCGTCGTCGGTCATGTTCAGGATGCCGACTGGGCGTGCGCGGATAACCGAGCCTGGGGTGACCGGGTAAGGGGTCACGACCAGCACGTCGAGGGGGTCACCGTCGTCAGCCAGGGTGTTAGGGATAAAACCGTAGTTGGCCGGGTAGAACATCGGGGTGGCCATGAAACGGTCAACGAACAGGCAGTCGCTGTCTTTGTCGATTTCGTATTTGATCGGCGCGTGGTTGGCCGGAATTTCGATGGCGACGTAGATGTCGTTCGGCAGGTCTTTGCCAGCCGGAATCTTGCTGTAGCTCATTGGGCGTTGCCCCCGTTAGTTGGCCATATGACATGGCCGGATTGGCCTAAAAGTGGCGGCGATTATAGGCATATTCTGACGCCGATGCCATGCGCCAAGCGTCGTACGGTCATTCGCCCTGTGGCGCGTAGCGCAGGTCGCTGGCTTGCAGTTGAGTCAGGCGGGCCAGGGGATCCTGGCGATAAAAGCGGCTGAGTTGGGCGTACACCTGTGGATAACTGTTGACCAGTAAATCCGGGGCGCTGAAGAAATATTCACTCGTGACGGCAAAGAACTCCGCCGGGTTTTCCGCAGCGTAGGGGTCTATCTCGGTTTCGGCGTCCGGGTTGGCGTCCAGCTGGCGATTGAGGTCATCGAAGGCGCCTTGCATGACGCTGGCCCAGTCCTGCACGCGCATGTCGTGGTGCAGCGGCGGCAGGCCGTTGGCGTCGCCGTTGAGCATGTCCAGCTTGTGCGCTAGTTCGTGGATGACCAGGTTGTAGCCTTCCCATTGGCCGCTGGCGAGCACGCCGGGCCAGGCGAGGATCACCGGGCCCTGTTGCCAAGCTTCGCCGCTGTGTTCGCCGTCCCACTCGTGTTCGACGCCGCTGGCATCGCGATGGCGTTGTGGGCTGAGGAAGTCGTCGGGGTACAGCACGATCTCATGAAAGCCTTGGTACCAGTCGAGGTCGCCCAGGTTCATCAGCGGCAGTTGCGCCTGGGCGGCGAGCAGCAGGCGTTGTTCCTGGTGCAGTTCGACGCCAGGCAGGGCGGTGAGGTGTTTTTCGCTGAGGAACACCACGCAGGCTTCGCGTAGCCACTGATCTTGCTCCGGCGTGATGCCGTCGAGGAAGGTCAGGTGGTGGCGCACCCGTTGCCAGATGTCATCGGCAATCGGGTGCTTGGCCAGCAGGCGCCGGCGACGCCAGGCGCTGAAGGACCACACGGGCAATCAGTGCGGGTTGGCTTCGGAGGACGTGCGGCCAAAGCGGCTGCGCACTACGCCAATAATCATCGGCACCAGGGACAGCAGAATGATGAACACCACCAGCAGCGACAGGTTCTTCTTGATAAAAGGCACGTTGCCGAAGAAGTAACCCAAGGTCACCAGGCCGCCGACCCACAGGATGGTGCCCAGTACGCTGAAGCCGAAGAAGCGTGGATACGGCATCTTGGCCACGCCCGCGACGAACGGCGCGAAGGTACGCAGGATCGGCAGGAAGCGCGCCAGCGTCACGGTCTTGCCGCCGTGCTTGTCGTAGAAGTCGTGGGTCTTTTGCAGGTAGTCGCGGCGGAAGATCTTGGAGTTCGGGTTGCTGAACAAGCGCTCGCCCGCCGTTCGTCCGATCACATAGTTGGTGCTGTCGCCGAGGATGGCCGCCAGCATCAGCAGGCCGGCCAGCAGGACTGGGTCCATACCGCCGCCGGCCGCTACGGCACCGGCAATGAACAGCAAGGAGTCGCCCGGCAGGAAGGGCATGACCACCAGGCCGGTTTCGCAAAAAATCACCAGGAACAGAATGGCGTAGATCCACGGACCGTAGTTGGTTACCAGCATATCGAGGTAAACGTCGAGATGCAGGATAAGGTCAAGCGGGTTGAAATCCATGGATGGCACCTGTGTGAATGGCCCGGCTCAGCGGGCTTGTGCGGAAGCTCAGGCAATAAGGCTACAAGTAATTGTCGCGGTTCTTACAACCCTGAAAGGTCGGCATTATACGGATTGAGAGGTGAAAAGCGTGTGGCTTTTGTAGCGGGGAGTGTCGCGAAATTGTGAAGGGGCTGGGCTTCAAGCCAGTCGCCGGACCCAATGTGGGAGCTGGCTTGTCTGCGATAGCGGTGGGTCAGTATGAGAAGTGCTCGCTGACACTCCGCCATCGCAGGCAAGCCAGCTCCCACAAGGATATTGCGGTGTTTGGCTTACCGGTTTTCAGTCTTCGTTGATCGGCAACACGTAGTTTTTGAATTCGGTGTCTTCGCGAAACCCAATCGACTCATAGGTCTTCTGCGCCACGTCGTTATCGCTGCTGGTCGATACCCGCAACCGTACCGCGTGGGTGTCCTTGGCCATTTTCTTGGCCGTGCGCATCAGGTTGTCGGCCACCAGTTGCCGGCGCGCATCCTCGGCCACATAGATGTCGTTGAGGATCCATACCCGCTTGAGAGACAGTGAGGAAAAGCTCGGATAGAGCTGGCAAAACCCCAGCAGCCGCTTGTCATCATCGTCGGCCAGGGCCAGGTAGATCACCGACTCCTTGCGCCGCAGGCGCTTTTCCAAAAAGGCCCGTGACGAGTCCGGGAACGGCAGGGCCCCGTAGAACTCGCGGTATTTGACGAACAACGGGGTCAACAGGTCCAGGTGTTCCAGGGTCGCTTGAGTAATCCGCATGCCAGGCCTCAACTTCCAAATGGGGTATGACCACACGAGCGGCCGTGACTCGATGCTGCCTAATGACGCCAAAAAGCGCAATCTTGCCGCTATCGGTCATCGGGCGGGCTGAGCAGGAAATTGCCCTTCATCAGGTCCGGGTCGTCCGATTCGAGGGTCTGAACCTGTGCCTCATCCTTGAGATTAACCCCCGACAACTGCCGGCGACACGCCTCGCGCATCAAGTACAGCAGGCGATGGGCCGCCATGCCATAACTCAGGCCTTCCAGCCGCACGTTGGAGATGCAGTTGCGATAGGCATCGGTGAGGCCGACCTTGGGGTTGTAGGTGAAATACAGGCCCAGGCTGTCCGGCGAGCTGAGCCCCGGTCGTTCGCCGATCAGGATCACCACCATCTTGGCGCCCAGTAGCTGCCCGATTTCATCGGCTACCGCCACGCGGCCTTGCTCCACCAGGATCACCGGTGACAAGGACCAGCCTTCGGCGTGGGTCTGTTCTTCCAGGCGCGCCAGAAACGGTGCTGTATGTTTATGCACGGCCAGTGCCGACAGGCCATCGGCTACTACGATGGCCAAGTCCACCCCGCCGGGCTGGGCCGAAGCGTAGTCGCGCAATGTTTGCGCCGACTCATCGCTCAAGCGTCGCCCCAGGTCCGGGCGTTGCAGGTACATGTGCCGGTCTGTGGCGGCGCTGTGCAGCAACAGGCTGTCTCGGCCACGTTCGGCCAATTGGCGGCTGAGGCCGGTGTGATCGAACGGCAAATGCACCGCGTCCCGCGCCTGGGCGTGGGCAAACTGGAAGTCCAGTTGGGCGCTGGTGGGAAGGCTGGTGCCGGTGCGGCCCAGGGCAATACGCGCCGGGGTGAGGCGGCGCAGTTCCAGCCACGGGTTGTCAGGCAATTCTGGTTGCACGGTCGGCTCCTTCATCCCAATTGCGCCAAGGCGTGACGAAAGGCCGGTGGCAAGCTATTGCCAAAATGCACCTTGCCATCAGCCTGCGTGAAGATGCCCATTTTCGCCAGCCACTGCTCGAACTCCGGCGCCGGTTTTAAACCCAATGTTTGCCGGGCGTACAGGGCGTCGTGAAACGAGGTGGTCTGGTAGTTGAGCATGATGTCGTCGGAGCCGGGGATGCCCATGATGAAGTTGATGCCGGCCACGCCGAGCAGGGTCAGCAGGGTGTCCATGTCGTCCTGGTCGGCTTCGGCGTGGTTGGTGTAGCAGATGTCGCAACCCATGGGCACGCCGAGCAGTTTGCCGCAGAAGTGGTCTTCAAGGCCGGCGCGGATAATCTGCTTGCCGTTGTACAGGTACTCCGGGCCGATAAAGCCGACCACGGTGTTCACCAGAAACGGCTTGAAGTGCCGGGCCACGGCATAGGCACGGGTTTCACAGGTTTGCTGATCGACGCCAAAGTGCGCATTGGCCGACAAAGCGCTGCCCTGGCCGGTTTCGAAGTACATCAGATTCTGGCCCAGGGTGCCGCGCTTGAGGCTCAAGCCCGCGTCATAACCTTCCTGCAGCACGTTCAGGTTGATCCCGAAACTGGCATTGGCCGCTTCGGTACCGGCAATCGACTGAAACACCAGGTCCAACGGTACGCCGCGGTTGATCGCTTCGATGGAGGTGGTGACATGGGTCAGCACGCAGGCCTGGGTGGGGATGTCGTAGCGCTGGATGATCGCGTCCAGCATCTCCAGCATGGCGCAGATCGAGGCGATGCTGTCGGTGGCCGGGTTGATGCCGATCATGGCGTCGCCGTTGCCGTACAGCAGGCCGTCGAGAATGCTCGCGGCGATGCCGGCCGGTTCGTCGGTGGGGTGGTTGGGCTGCAAGCGCGTGGACAAGCGCCCGCGCAGGCCCAGGGTGCCGCGAAACTGGGTGACTACGCGGATCTTCTGCGCCACCAGGACCAGGTCTTGCACGCGCATGATCTTGGACACAGCCGCGGCCATTTCCGGTGTCAGCCCTGGCGCCAATGCGCGTAGGGCCTGTTCATCGGCCGCATCGCTGAGCAGCCAGTCGCGCAGGCCGCCGACAGTGAGGTGGCTGACCGCTGCAAACGCCTGTTTATCGTGGGTGTCGATGATCAGCCGGGTGACTTCATCGCTTTCATAAGGAATCAATGCTTCCTGCAGGAAGTGCTTGAGCGGGATATTTGCCAGCGCCATCTGCGCCGCCACACGTTCGCCGTCATTCTGCGCGGCGACACCGGCGAGGAAGTCCCCGGAGCGTGCCGGGCTGGCCTTGGCCATCACGTCCTTGAGGCTGTCGAAGCGGTAGGTTTGAGCACCCACCGCGTGGGAAAAGCTTGCCATACAGTGTCTCCTTGATGACGCGCGCCTGCTGTGGGCAAGGCGCCGCGTCGAGGTTTTCGGCAGTTAGTGCAGGGCGGCCTCTGCGGCCTGGATCGCCGCGAATTCCTCTTCCGGCGTGCCTGCTACCAAGTGATGCCGGCTGTAGAAAGCAAAGTAAGCAATTAATACTCCATAGATGATCGCCGCGCCAATCACCACGCGCGGGTCCACCAGAAAGCCCGCCACCACGGCCACGCAAGCCAGCACCAGTGCCACGCCTGAGGTGAAGATGCCACCGGGTGTGCGGTATGGCCGCTCCATTTTAGGGCGACGGATGCGCAGGGTGATGTGGGCGGCCATCATCAACACGTAGGAAATCGTGGCGCCAAACACCGCCACCAGGATCAGCAAGTCACCCTGGCCGGTCAGCGACAGGCCAAAGCCGATAATCCCGGGGATTACCAGTGCCAATACTGGCGCCTTGCTCTTGTTGGTCTCGGACAATTTGCGCGGCAGGTAACCGGCACGGGACAAGGCAAAGATCTGCCGCGAATAGGCGTAGATGATCGAGAAAAAGCTCGCGATCAAACCGGCCAGGCCGACCAGGTTGACGAAGCTCCCCATCCAGGTGGAACCGCCGTAAGACAACGCCAAGGCTTCAACCAGCGGGTTGCCGGATTTGATCAGCGCATAAGTGCCCGCACCGCCCGGCGCGATCACCAGGATCAACAGGGCAAAACTGGTCAGCACCACAATCGCGCCGATCAGCCCGCGCGGCAGGTCGCGCTTGGGGTTCTTGGTTTCTTCAGCGGCCAGCGGCACGCCTTCCACCGCCAGGAAAAACCAGATGGCATAAGGGATCGCGGCCCACACGCCGACGTAGCCGAACGGCAGGAAGCTGCTGGCGCCCTTGGCCTCGGTCACGGGTATATCCAGCAGGTTGGCGACGTTGAAGTGCGGCACCATCGACACCAGGAACACGCCCAGGGCAATCGCGGCGACGGCGGTGATCACGAACATCAGCTTCAAGGCTTCGCCCACACCAAAGATGTGGATGCCGATAAAGATGATGTAGAACGCCAGGTAGATCATCCAGCCGCCAATGCCGAACAACGACTCGCAATAGGCGCCGATAAACACCGCGATGGCGGCGGGCGCGATGGCGTATTCGATAAGGATGGCAGTGCCGGTGAGGAACCCGCCCCAAGGGCCAAAAGCGCTGCGGGCAAAACCGTAGCCACCGCCAGCAGTGGGGATCATGGACGACAACTCGGCCAGGGAAAAGCACATGCACAGGTACATGGTGGCCATCAGCAAGGTGGCGAGGAACATGCCACCCCAGCCGCCCTGGGCCAGGCCGAAGTTCCAGCCGGCGTAATCGCCGGAAATAACATAAGCGACGCCAAGGCCAACCAGTAGTACCCAGCCGGCGGCGCCTTTTTTCAGTTCGCGTTGTTGAAAATAATCGGTGCCGACTTTTTCGAAGTCGACAGAAGAACCAGTGGGTTCGCTAGGCATGGGAAGTACCTTCCATTCTTATTGTTTTTGACTCGGCGTCTGTGTGCCGAACGAGGTAGCAATTGCGTGTGATATCAAATGTGGGAGCTGGCTTGCCTGCGATAGCGGCCTGTCTGCTACCCCTTATTTGGCTGATACATCGTTATCGCAGGCAAGCCAGCTCCCACACTTGATTGCATTTCAAGTTGGGAACTGGTTGCTTGCTATAAGGCTGAGTTAGAAAAAGCCCAACGGATTAATGTCGTAGCTCACCAGCAAGTTCTTGGTCTGCTGGTAGTGATCCAGCATCATCTTGTGGGTTTCACGGCCCACGCCAGACTTCTTGTAACCGCCAAACGCGGCATGCGCCGGGTACAGGTGGTAGCAGTTGGTCCACACGCGGCCAGCCTTGATCGCCCGGCCCATGCGGTAGGCGCGGTTGATATCGCGGGTCCACAGGCCAGCGCCCAGGCCGAACTCGGTGTCGTTGGCAATCGCCAGGGCTTCGGCTTCATCCTTGAAAGTGGTGATGCTCACCACCGGGCCGAAGATTTCTTCCTGGAATACGCGCATGTCGTTGGTGCCCTTGAGCAGGGTCGGCTGGATGTAATAACCGGTGGCCAGGTCGCCGGTGAGCTTCTCCACCTTGCCGCCCGTGAGCAATTGCGCGCCTTCGCCCTTGGCGATTTCCAGGTAAGACAGGATCTTGTCGAACTGCTGCTCGGACGCTTGGGCGCCGACCATGGTGTCGGTATCCAGCGGGTCGCCACGCTTGATCGACTCGACCTTTTTCATCACCACTTTCATGAAGTCGTCGTAGATCGACTCTTCCACCAGAGCACGGGAAGGGCAGGTGCACACTTCGCCCTGGTTGAAGAACGCCAGCACCAGGCCTTCGGCGGCTTTTTCGATAAATGCAGGTTCCGCTTTCATGATGTCGGCGAAGAAGATGTTCGGCGACTTGCCGCCCAACTCCACCGTAGACGGAATGATGTTCTCGGCCGCCGCATGCATGATGTGCGAGCCCACAGGCGTTGAGCCGGTGAAGGCGATCTTGGCGATGCGCTTGCTGGTGGCAAGGGCTTCGCCGGCTTCCTTGCCGAAACCGTGCACCACGTTCAGCACGCCCGGTGGCAGCAGGTCGCCGATCAGCTCCATCAGCACGCTGATGCCCAGCGGCGTTTGCTCGGCGGGCTTGAGCACCACGCAGTTACCGGCGGCCAGGGCTGGGGCGAGTTTCCAGGCGGCCATCAGCAGCGGGAAGTTCCACGGGATGATCTGGCCGACCACGCCCAGCGGCTCGTGGAAGTGGTAGGCGGCGGTGAGTTCATTGATTTCGGCGCTGCTGCCTTCCTGGGCGCGGATGCAGCCGGCGAAGTAGCGGAAGTGGTCGGCAGCCAGGGGGATGTCGGCGTTAAGGGTTTCACGCACGGCCTTGCCGTTGTCCCAGGTTTCGGTGATGGCCAGCAGTTCGAGGTTTTGCTCGATGCGGTCGGCGATTTTCAGCAGCACCAGCGAACGGTCCTGGGCCGAGGTTTTGCCCCAGGCGTCCGCAGCGGCGTGGGCGGCGTCCAGCGCCTTGTCGATGTCTTTGGCGGTGGAACGCGGGAAGTCGGCTATCGGCTTGCCGTTGACCGGCGAGGTGTTGGAGAAATAGTTGCCATCGACTGGCGCCACGAATTCGCCGCCGATGTAGTTGCCGTATTTGGCCTTGAACGAAACGATGGCGCCTTCAGTACCGGGGTGTGCATAACGCATGGTGAGCATCTCCTGCTTTTATGTTTATTGGAGTACAGCGCGGCAAGCGCGTTATAAAGCGTAGAGCAAAGGTTGGGCCACTGCTGTGCGGGCCAGCAAAATCAATGGGTTGGGCTTTGTCGCAAGGCGGTGCCGTGACAGGTGTGGTACAGGCGTGGTGACAGTTTGTGCCATAAGCGGTACAGCCTGTGACCGGTGGGTCGGGCCGGGATTGCAAAGGCCCAATGGCTGGGGGATGCTGGGCGTTCTCACGCAGGGAGAATAATAAGAACATGCATAACGATCATTTCAGCCGCCATGCCCAGCAAGTCCTGACCGTCACCCGTGGCCAAGAGCTTTCCCAGGGGCCGGGCAGCGACCCGTCCATCGCCCGCTCCTGGCTGCGCTGCGTGGAGGACTACCACCTCGACCCGGCGCTGACCATCGCGCCTACCGTGCTTGAACACGGGCGCCTGCTGGAAAGTCGCGAACGCCTGCGCCAAGTGCTGCACATCGCCGGCAGCGAGATGAATAGCCTGCACCAGCAACTTTCCGGCGCCGGCCATGCGGTGCTGCTCACCGATGCGCGCGGGGTGATCCTCAACTGTGTCACCGCGCCGTCGGAGCGCAAGATTTTCGAGCGCGCCGGCTTATGGTTGGGCGCTGACTGGAGCGAAGCCTGCGAAGGCACTAACGGCATAGGCACCTGCCTGGTAGAGCGGCAGTCGTTGACGATCCACCGTGACGAGCATTTTCGCGGCCGTCATACCGGGCTGACCTGTTCGGCCAGCCCGGTGTTCGATCCTCATGGTGAATTGCTGGCGGTGCTGGATGTGTCCTCGGCCCGCGAAGCCGTGTCGCGCCAAAGCCAGTTCCACACCATGGCGCTGGTGAACCTGTCGGCCAAGATGATCGAAAGTTGCTACTTCCTGCGCCACTTCGAACACCACTGGCTGTTGCGTTTTCACCTGCAGGCCGAGTCGGTCGGGTTATTCAGCGAAGGCTTGCTGGCGTTTGATGGCGAAGGGCGCATTTGTGCGGTCAACCAGAGCGCCCTGAACCTGTTGGGGCAGTTGCGCGGCGGCTTGGTGGGCCAGCCGGTGGAAGCGTTTTTCGACTGCTCCCTGGATCAGTTGCTGGGGCGGGCCAGCGCAAATGCCACGGCCAGTTGGCCGCTGCGCACCCGCGATGGTCGGCCTTTATTCGCAGCGCTGCGAGGCCAGCCGCGCAGTGCGCCGGCCCCTATCATCAAGCCACAGGCGTCACGCCCATTGGGTATCTGCCTGGGCGACCCGGCGTTGCAAAATGAGCTGCGCAAGGCCTCGCGAGTGTTCGAGCGCGATGTGCCCTTGCTGATCAACGGCGAAACCGGCTGCGGTAAAGAAGCCTTCGCCAAGGCCGTGCATCAGGGCAGCCAGCGGGGCGACAAGGCCTTTATCGCGCTGAACTGTGCGGCGATTCCAGAAAACCTGATCGAGAGCGAACTGTTTGGCTATCGCGCCGGCAGTTTCACCGGCGCCCTTAAAGAAGGCATGCGCGGCAAGCTGCAACAGGCCGATGGTGGCACGCTGTTTCTCGACGAAATCGGCGACATGCCCCTGGCGTTACAAACCCGCCTGTTAAGGGTGCTGGAGGATCGCCTGGTGGTGCCTATCGGCGGCGAACCCCAAGCCGTGAACGTGCGCATCATCAGCGCCACGCACCGCAATTTGCTGGAACGGGTGGCCGATGGCAGCTTTCGTGAAGACCTGTATTACCGCTTGAACGGCTTGGAAGTCGCCCTCCCGCCGTTGCGCGAGCGCAGTGACAAGTCGCAACTGTTGGATTTCCTCTTGGCGCAGGAAGCAGGCACCGAGCAGGTGATGCTCGACGAGTCGACGCGCCAGGCCTTGTTGGCATTCCACTGGCCCGGCAACCTGCGGCAGATGCGTACTGTGTTGCGCACGGTGGTGGCACTCTGTGAGGGCGGGCGAGTCGGTCTTGAAGACTTGCCGGCGCTGATTCGCCAGGCGCGGCCGCAAGGGGCAAGGGCGGATGCGCCGTACGCTTTGCCACTGGAAAGCGCCGAGCGCCAGGCATTACTCGATGCGTTGGCGCAGCAGCGCTGGCATATGAGCCATGTGGCGGAACAGTTGGGCGTCAGTCGCAATACGCTGTATCGCAAGTTACGCAAACATGGTATTTCACGGGGCGCCATGCATTAGGGCGCGCGACAGTTGTCGGAATAACTCCGTTATTGCGGACGACTCGTTTTTGTCCCACGTCATTTAAGGTTTTTTATCGCTCTACCCGTTCACGTCGTCCCGGAACGTGGCACGTTGTTTTAAGCACTGATGGAATAAGGGCAGAGCATCAATTGCCCTTAAACACCGCTGTTTGAAACTTCTAGGGTGACAACACATGAATATTACAAGTCCAATAACGACTCCTGTGCCACAACTCCCTGTTCAACTTGATGTTACGCCCACCTCCCCACCGCAACACTCGATAACGGGCTGGGGCGAACCGATGGACCCCCCTCAGCCTGACCATGACACGCCGCCTTCTGCTCAGGAGGCCGACCAAGCGCCGAAGGTACGCAACAAGCGTGGAATCTCCTTCTTCGGACGGCGGTTCCCATTTGGAGGCGCAACCCGGCCCACGGCGCCCGTGTCTCCCACGCCATCGATCAAGGTGCCGTCGCCTGCGTCCGTGTCCCCCGGTCCATCGACCAGGGTGCCGCCCGCCCCGGTCAATCCCACTGCCACCAGGCTGCAGAACGCACTGGGTGGAAATAACCCTGGTACCAGCTCGACCGCAGCCAGTTCAAGCCAGTCGGCCTTAGATAAACTCAAGGGCGTAGTGACCAGGGGGCCTCAAACGCCCACCAGTGGCGGGGTTGTCTCCGTAAAGCCGGTGGAACCGCCCAAGATCAGTGTGGCCGATGTCACCCAGCGGCTTTTGGATGCCGACAGGCTGGTCAAGGCAGGGGTTATTTCCACCTCACCTTCAACCGGCAAGACAATCAAGGACGCGTTCATCAACGCGGGCGTCAATGGCATCGTCAGCGCGCCGATCAATGTGGGCGCATACGCCGGGTCCGTGGCCGCGGGAGAGGCGATCAAGGGCCAGTATGTACCGTCGCCATTGCCGCCGCCGCATTTGCCTGGTACTGCAAAGCCCGATCCCGCGTCTACACCGCAAGTAGCCGCGCCAACCACATCGGATACGCCAACGCCTTCGGCCACGCGCCATCTGGACCGGGTAGAAAAAGTGGTGCTGGAATTTGCCAATGTCATCATCACGCTGGCGTCGGGAAATACTGAAGACCGGCTTGCCATGGGCGACGCCTGGCCCAAGGAGCGGGGGGCACGCTTGGATAACCTTGAGCAGTTACTGAGCATTTCGGAAACCCATATGAAGCAAGTGGCCGAGGATAACGGCATTATTTTCAAACCTCACCTCGAACCAGAAACCGGCCCAGGCACGGGGGGCCGCTTAGGCGTGATAGAGCGCCGTTATCGCGCCTTGGAAAAGGCGGCTGACCGGATCATTACCCTGAAAGACGCCGAAGCCAAAAAAACCGAGGCCTCCGTTTAAGGCAGCCTTTTTGCCCGCCGGATCCTACCGGCGGGCGTTTCGCGCTCAGCTAAAGCGTGCGAACTTTCCCACCCTACGCTAACCTGCCTCGATGTTTACGAGGTCGACTATGCACATTCATATTCTGGGTATCTGCGGTACGTTCATGGGTTCGATGGCGGTTCTGGCCAAGGAGCTGGGCCATCATGTAACTGGCTCCGATGCCAATGTTTATCCCCCCATGAGCACGCAGTTACAGGCGCAAGGGATTGAGCTGACCCAAGGTTACGACCCCGCGCAATTCGACCCGGTGCCGGACCTGGTCGTGATCGGCAACGCCATGTCGCGCGGCAATCCGGCGGTGGAATACGTACTGAACAAAGGCTTGCCTTACGTCTCCGGCCCCCAGTGGCTGGCCGACCATGTGCTGCAAGGCCGTTGGGTCCTGGCAGTGGCAGGCACTCATGGCAAGACCACCACCAGCAGCATGCTCGCCTGGGTGCTGGAGCATGCGGGCATGAGCCCGGGGTTCCTGATTGGCGGCGTGCCGCAGAACTTCTCGGTATCAGCGCGCCTGGGTGAGACACCGTTTTTTGTGATCGAGGCCGACGAGTACGACAGCGCCTTTTTCGACAAGCGCTCCAAGTTCGTCCATTACCGCCCGCGCACAGCGATCCTGAATAACCTTGAGTTCGATCACGCGGATATCTTCCCCGATCTGCCGGCGATTGAGCGCCAGTTCCATCACTTGGTGCGCACCATTCCCAGCGAAGGCCTGGTCATTCATCCCACCACCGAGCCTGCGTTGCAGCGTGTGATCGACATGGGCTGCTGGACCCCGGTGCAAACCACCGGCGCGGGCGGGCAGTGGCAGGCGAGGTTGCTCAGCGAAGACGGTTCGCGGTTTGAAGTGCTGTTCGAAGGCCAACCCCAAGGCATCGTCGATTGGGGCATGACCGGCCAACACAACGTGGCCAACGCTTTGGTGAGCCTGGCTGCCGCTCGGCATGTTGGCGTGGTACCAGCCATGGGCATTGCCGCCTTGAGCGCGTTCAAGAGTGTGAAGCGGCGCATGGAGAAAGTCGCTGAAGTAAATGGAATTACCATCTACGACGACTTTGCCCACCACCCGACCGCAATTGCCACCACCCTGGATGGCCTGCGCAAGCGCGTCGGCGATGCGCAGATCATTGCCATCGTCGAGCCGCGCTCCAACTCCATGAAGCTGGGTGCGCACCGTGATGGCCTGCCCGAAAGCGTCAACGATGCCGACCAGGTGGTGTGGTATGCACCGGCCAACCTTGGCTGGGATTTGCCCGCGATTGCTGCGCTATGCACCGTGCCCTCCACAGTCTGCGATTCGTTGGAAGGCATCATTGAGCATGTGAAGTCCTTGGCCCAGGCCGGCACCCACGTGGTGGTCATGAGCAACGGCGGCTTCGGCGGCCTGCACGGCAAGCTGGCCGAGGCACTGAAATGAGCGGGCCGGAACGCATTACCCTGGCGATGACCGGCGCATCCGGTGCGCCCTATGGCCTGCGCCTGCTCGATTGCCTGGTACGTGAAGACCGTGAGGTGCATTTTCTGATCTCCAAGGCGGCGCAATTGGTGCTGGCGACTGAGACCGATGTCGCGCTGCCTTCCAAGGTGCAGATGATGCAGGCATTCCTCACCGAGTACACCGGCGCAGCGGCGGGGCAGATCAAGGTCTACGGCAAAGAAGACTGGATGTCGCCGGTAGCCTCAGGCTCCGGTGCGCCAGCGGCGATGGTGGTGGTGCCTTGTTCCACCGGCACCTTGTCGGCGATTGCCACGGGCGCCTGCAACAACCTGATCGAACGGGCGGCGGACGTGACCTTAAAGGAGCGCCGCCAATTGATCCTGGTGCCGCGCGAAGCGCCGTATTCGAGCATTCACCTGGAGCACATGCTCAAGTTGTCGAACATGGGCGTGACCATCCTGCCCGCGTCGCCAGGCTTCTATCACCAGCCACAGACCATCGATGACCTGGTGGACTTTGTGGTGGCGCGCATTCTCAACCTGTTGAACGTTCCCCAGGACATGTTGCCGCGTTGGGGCGAGCACCATCTGGGCGGCGATGAATAAAGCACTGCTGCTGTTGATGGCGCTGCAACTCACCGGCTGTGCCACCGCGCGCACGCTGGATGCCGCGCAGGCGGGCGCGCCGGTGGTGTATGCCGGCACGCGCCTGGACCTGTATGCGATCAATGGCGGTTGTTGCGCCAAGGATCGCTTTGGTGCCGAGGCCCCGAGCTCTCCCCATCTCGACCTGCCGGCCAGTGCGTTGCTCGATACCTTGTTGTTGCCACTGTCGGTGCTGACGGTGCTGGGGGTTGGCTTCAACGCCACGGGCGGGCTGTAAGATAAGGGCTAACTGGGTGGATCGTTCACTCCGCGTGGGAATGCAGTCGGGGACGCTCCGCGTCCCAAGCATGACGCAGAGCGTCATAACCGGCGTTCCCACGCAGAGTGTGGGAACGATCAGTAACAGCCCTGCATCATCACTTGCCGAGTTTGCGCAACTCGTCCGACTCCACCACCCGCACGCCATCCTGTTCTTCCAGCGCCAGGCGCCACATGGCGCGGGCCAGTTCGCAGACTTCAATACCGTGGTACTTGCCCGGGATAAGCCGTGACAGCGGGCCGGCCAACTGTTCGGCCAGGCGCGGTTCCAGTCGCTCACCCAGCAGGAGCGAGGGACGTACGATGGTCAACTGCGGCCAGTCTTGCGCTCGGAGCGCCAGTTCCATTTCCCCTTTGACCCGGTTGTAGAACACCGAGGATTTCGGGTCGGCGCCAATCGCACTGATCACGATCAGATGCCGCGCGCCCAGTTCCCGTGCGCGTTTGGCGAAGGCCACTACCATGTCCAGGTCGACCGCACGGAACGCCGCTTCCGAGCCGGCCTTTTTAATCGTGGTGCCCAGGCAGCAGAAGGCAATATCCACGCGGCCGCTCAGTTGCGGCAGGAACACCGCCGGGTCGCCTACCGGGTTTTCCAGGCGTGGATGTTCAGCCAATGGTTTGCGGCTGGGTGCCAGCACGCGGGTCACGGTAGGTTCGTTGAGCAGGCGGTCGAGCAGGTGTTCGCCAGTGAGGCCGGAGGCCCCGGCCAGCAAGATATGCTGCGGTGTCAGGTACATGGTGTTTCCCCCTTGTTACACGTTACAGCTTAGTTGCCTTTGGCTTCCTTGCTATTCATTGAGACGCTTTCGAGCGCCTTTCGTGCCTGCTGTTTACGTAATAATTGCCAATGGGCGATCACGCCCTTAGGCGCCCAGATCTGCGGTTCGGAGGCTTCGAAATTGTCCGCCTGTTCGCGTTCGGCCACGTGCAGTTGTGCCAGTTTGAAGGCGTGTTGCAAATCATCCGTTTGGTTGAAAGCCTGTGCGAAAAGCGCATCACCGAAGTAGGTGAAGTCTGCTTCTTCCGAGCAGCCGAACGACACGCGGTCCGCGCGGGAGGCGGTCATGATCAGGGTGCGCTCATCTTTGAGCGCCGGTATGAAGCCGCCGGAATAACATGCGGAGATCACGATGACCTTGTCGCGGTTTTTCAGCGGTGCGAGCACGGCGGCCAGCTCGTCGGCGGGCAGGTCGGCCAGTTCCATGCGCGGTTGGTCGAGCACCAGCTCATGCTCATGGGTGCCATGGCTGGTCAGGTAAATGAACACCAGGTCTTCCGGCCCGGTCCGTTCGGCCAGGGTTTGTACCGAGCGGCGCAGGCTTTCGCGGGTGGCCAGGGGGCGGTCGGCGATATGGTCGCGGTGGTTGACCAGGCGCACTTGCCCGCGCGCGCCGAAGCGGGTGGCGAGCAGGTTGCTGACGTAATCGGCTTCGCGCAGGAACACGCTTTGTTTGCCGTCACCGGCCAGCACCAGGGTGTACAGTTCCACCGCCGGGGTGGACGCGGGCACGGTCGCCAGGGCGTCATTAAGCAAGCGGCCTTGGGCCAGTATGCCGGTCTCCAGTGGGTCGGGCAGCAGCTTGCCCTCGGCGTCGCGTACGCGCAGGCCATTGACCCAGGTGCCGGACTGCACGGTGCCGTCGGTGAGGACCAGGGTGCCACGGCCTTGATAGTTGTCACTGTCAAAGCCACCGATATAGAAACTGCCATCGGTGAGGTTCAGACGCCCTTCGCCGGTAAAGCGCCAGTCACTGAACTGGCCGACGTAGTGGCTGCCATCAACCCCGATCAGTTCGCCTTTGCCGGTCAGCGCGCCCTCCTTGAACTGGCCGATCCATACGTCGCCGTCGGCGTTCTCGTAGCGGCCTTTACCGTTGAGCTGGTTCTGCTTGAATTGGCCGACATAGATATCGCCCTCGGCGCTATTAAAGGTGCCATTGCCTTCCAGTTGGCCATCGACAAAGCGGCCGCTGAACTGGTTGCCGCTGTCGTCATTGCGCTGGCCTTCGCCATTGGGCTTGCCGTGGGCGAACTGGCCCTGATACTGGCTGCCGTCGGCCAGTTCCAGGCGGCCGAGGCCTGAATACTGGTCGTCTTGGAATTCGCCGCGATAGGTCATCTGCCCCTCTTTGAGGGTGCCTTCGCCGTTGCGTCGACCATTCTTGAAGCCGCCCACGTAGCTGCTGCCCGACGTGGTCAGGCTGCCCTGGCCATCAAACAGGCCCTGCTTGAATTCGCCTTTATAGACTTCGCCATTGCTGCCATGCCATTCGCCCTGGCCGTGCCACTGGCCTTTGTCGAACTGGCCGGCGTACCAACTGCCATTGGGGTAGTCCACACGGCCTTGGCCTTGCAGCAAACCGTTGACCACGTCGCCACGGTAGCGGCCGCCATCGGGCAGGCGCGCATCGGGCGGCAACAGCGATTCGCCGTCTCCGCAAGCGGTGAGCAACAGGGCAAGGGCAAGGGGAGCGAGTGGGCGCATAGCGGGATCCGGATAATTGAGCGCCGAGTATGCCGTAGCCGGGGTGCCGAACCTAGTGGTCTATGCGCAGGATCTACCACCTGTAGGAGCGGGCTTGCCCGCGAAAAACTCACAGGCACCGCATTTATTCAGCAAGCTCGCTCCTACAGAGCAGGTGTGGTGATTATACGAAGCAGAGTGACAGCGACTCGGCAATGTAGGCCGGCTTCTCCTGGCCTTCGATTTCCAGGGTGGCCGTCGCCTTGAACAGCCATTGGCCCGGCTTTTTCTCGGTGACGTCAGTGAGGGTGACGTTCAGGCGCACCTTGGAGTTCACCTTCACCGGCTGGATAAAGCGCACGCTGTCCAGGCCGTAGTTGACGGCCATTTTCAAGCCTTCGGGCATGATCAGGATGTCTTCCATCAACTTGGGCATCAGCGACAGCGACAGGAACCCATGGGCAATGGTGCTGCCGAACGGGGTTTGCGCCGCCTTGATCGGGTCGACGTGGATGAACTGATGATCGCCGGTGGCTTCCGCGAAGAGGTTGATACGTGCCTGGTCGATGGTGAGCCATTCGGAACGTCCCAGTTCCTTGCCGACGTAATCTTTGAGCTGCGCTACGGGTACATAGGGCATTGCGTCTCTCCTTGGTTCATCACTTATGTGCCCGTTGATAAGGGGCGTTTTTTTTTGTTGCAGAGAACCACTGTAGATCATCACGGGCAATCAGCCCGGTCAACCCAACATGCTTTTGGCGAATGCCGGAGCATAGGGCGGGCGTGCTTATAATGCGCGCGGGATTTGAGGGGGAGAGAGCGGGATGCTGTTACGTGGCCTGACCTGGCTGGTGCTGTTTCAACTGATCGGCACCGCTATCAATCATTTGCTGGTGCCGGTGCTGCCTGGGCCAATCATCGGCTTGTTGCTGATGCTGGGCTTTCTGGTCTGGCGCGGTGAAGTCGGCGAGCCCCTGAGCCTGGCGGCCGGCAGCCTGTTGCGTTACCTGCCGCTGCTGCTGGTGCCGCCGGCCGTGGGGGTAATGGTGTACGCCAAGGACATTGTGGCGGATTTTTGGGCCATCGTCGGGGCGTTGGTGCTGTCGCTAGTGGTTGCCATGGGCTTTGTCGGCGTGCTGATGCAGCAGATGGTCAAGCGCAAGGAGAAGGACCAATGATCCTCGACTGGCAGGGCGCCTGGACGGCGGTCATTCATCACCCGTTGTTCGGTATCGGTATCACCCTGGGCGCCTATCAGCTGGTGTTGGCGGGGTTCGAGAAAACCCGCTGGATCTTCCTGCAGCCGGTGCTGGTGTCGATGTTGCTGGTGATCGGCGTGCTGCTCACCTGCGGGCTGAGCTACGCCGAATACCGCGAGAGCACCGAGATCATGGGCATCCTGCTGGGGCCTGCGACCGTGGCCCTGGCGGTGCCGCTTTATCTGAACCTGCGACGGATTCGCCAATTGTTCTGGCCGATTTTTACTACGCTGGTGGTAGGCGGGGTATTGGCCACTGGTTTTTGTGTGGCGTTGGGGTGGTGGTTCGGGGCTGAGCACCGGGTGCTGATGACCATGGCGCCCAAGTCGGTGACCTCGCCGATTGCCATGCTGGTGGCCGAGCAGATCGGCGGCGTGGCGGCCTTGGCGGCGGTGTTTGTGTTGATCACTGGGGTGGTCGGCGCGATGATCGGCCCAGCGCTCTTGTCACGGCTGGGAGTGCGCAGCCCCGAAGCGCGCGGCATGGCTTTGGGCATGACCGCCCACGCCGTCGGCACTTCGGTGGCCCTGCAGGAAAGCGAAGAATGCGGCGCCTTCGCGGCGCTGGCCATGAGTTTGATGGGCGTGGCCACGGCGGTGTTCCTACCGTTGGCGGTGTCGGTCATTGTTTAACCCAGGTTTAAGGAAACCGTTATGAGTCTGGCGCTATTCCCCCTCAACACTGTGCTGTTCCCGGGCTGCATCCTCGACTTGCAGATATTTGAGGCGCGCTACCTGGACATGATCGGCCGTTGCATGAAAAAGGGCGAAGGCTTTGGTGTGGTGTGCATCCTGGATGGCTCAGAGGTGGGCGCGGCCCCTGACGGCTATGCGCTTGTCGGTTGTGAAGCGCTGATTCGTGACTTCAAGCAGCAGGATAACGGCCTGCTGGGCATTCGCGTCGAAGGTGGCCGTCGATTCCGCGTGCGTGAGGCCGACGTGCAGAAAGACCAATTGCTGGTGGCCCAAGTGCAATGGTTGCAAGAGTTGCCGGACGCGCCGCTGGGCGAAGAGGACGCCGACTTGCTGGCGTTGCTTGAGGCCCTGGCCGAGCACCCGATGGTGGCCTCGCTGGACATGGGCGGCCACGCCGAAGGCCAGCAAGCCCTGGGCAATCAATTGGCCTATCTGTTGCCGTTTACCGAAGCCGACAAGATCGACTTGCTGCAACTGGACGACCCACAGCAACGGCTGGATGCGATCCAGATGTTGCTCGATGAACTGCAGGGCGAGCTGTTCACCTGAGGTTCGGATTTGCCTGACAGCGCTTTCAGACTTTGCTCGGTCGTCTCCACGGTGTCGCCTGCACTATTTTCCGATCACACAACAATGATCGGAGAGAACCATGATTCGGCTGACACCCTCGGAACAAGTGGCGTGGGACGCTTATTTTGTCAGCGTGACCACGCAATTACTCCAGCAGCAAGCCACGCGGGGCGCGGAGTACATTGCCGAGCGCGCCGCCGAAGTGGCTGATGAGATGTTACTGGAGCGCCGCGAACGTTGCGTTGAACGGCGCAGCGCCTCCGTGGACTGGATCGGCCCGGCCAAGGGTCAGTAGGCGTACCTGAGCAGGGCGTGGGGCGTGCCGGTAAAGGCGATAAAACCGAGCACGGCCACCACGGCGGGCAGCACCAGCCACCAGGCTTTTTGCGACATGGCTGGCAATGGGCTGCGGTACTGGATGGCCGTCAGGCTGAACGCACACACGGTCATCGCCAGCAACGTGCCGGCCAGGATGTCCGTCGGCCAGTGGGCGCCCAGGTACACCCGTGACAAGGCAATGAACGCCGCCGGAATGCAGCCCAGCAGCATCCAGGTCAGGCGCAGCCGCGTGGGTTGACCGCGACCGGCCAATACCGCGAGCGCCAGGAAGAAGGCAAAGGCACCGGAGGCATGGCCGCTGGGCATGCTGAAGCTGGTCAGCGGGTCGGTGAGGATTTCCGGGCGGCCCCGGGCGAAAAACAGCTTGGTGCCGGTGTTGATCACTGCCGCGCCAGCGAGGGTGGCGCCGACAAACACCGCGTGGCGCCACTGCCGTGCCAACAGCAACAGGCCAGTGAACACCGCGCTGGCGAAGAACATCTTCTTGAACTCACCCAGTTGGGTGACCCGTACCATCACTTCGTCCAGCCACGGGCTGCGATGCTCTTGCACCAGGGCGCTCAGGCCCTGGTCGAAGTCATTGAGGTGGGGATAGCCGATAAACAACGCGATTAACAACACCAGGCTGGCGCAACCGATCCACAAGGTGGCGCGCCGATGCCCGCGCCAACTGCTGTTCAAACTCAGCCCCAGCAGCACCGCCAGGCACGCCGCGATAATCGCCGCTTCCGGCCAGAAGCCTTCCGGCAACGGCAGGCGGAACGCGGCGCCGGCAGCCCAGCCCGGCAGCAGATAGGCCACGGTCCAACCCGCTGCGGCAATGATGCTCACAGCGGCAAAGCGCGGGAAGGGCATGTCGCACATGCCGGCGACCATGGGCAGCATGGGACGCAATGGGCCGATGAAACGCCCGACCAACAGGCTGGCGATTCCGTACTTGTGGAAGTAGGTTTCTGCACCGTTCATCCACTCAGGATGCTGGCGCAGGCCGGGCAGGCGCCGGATGTTCTGATGGAAATGGCGGCCCAGGTAATAGGAAACGCCGTCGCCCAATAAACCGCCGAGGAAGCCCAGCAGTAGGGTTTCACTCAAAGGCAGCGCACCGCTGCCAGCCAACGCGGCGATTGCAAACAGCAATACCGTGCCCGGCACGATCAACCCGGCAATCGCCAGGCACTCCACACACGCGACGATAAACACCGCGGCTGCCAGCCATTGTGGGTTGAGGGTCAACCAGCCGGTGATGCTATCGAGCCATTGGCCCATACAATCCACTCCATGCATACATATTCAAAAAACGCTGAAGATTCAATTGTGGGAGCGGGCTTGCTCGCGAATGCGGTGTGTCAGAAACAGATTCCTTCACTGACACGCCGCATTCGCGAGCAAGCCCGCTCCCACATTGGATCCGCTGTGTTGCGGATATCATCAAATCAAAAAATAATCTCGGCCTTCGACCTGGCCCCGACGCAGCGGGTTCCGCGTGCAATAAGGCGCATAGCCAGCATCGACGAAGCGGTACATCAAGTGTTCATCGCGCCCACTGGGGATGCCCAGGCGCGTGGTCTGGATAATCTGCGCGGGCACCTGGCCCACGTCTTCGACATACAGCAGTTCCTGATCGAAGCGCTTGGCGTCCCACATCGGCACTTTCAGGCCCAGGGCCTTGCACAGCAGCGTCTGGCCCGCACAGAGTTTTTGCGAGGGGCGTGGGCTGCCATCGGGGTTGGGGTTGTTCAACAGCATCTGCGCCAGGCTCGCCGCGCCGGAAATGTCGTCTACCCAGGGATAGGCCGATTTGATCAGCACGGCATTGCCCGGGCCGTGAGCGCTGAAGTTCAACGAATCACCGCCACGGGCGTAGTACATGTAGATATGGCCACCATCCAGAAACAAAGCCTTACGCTTTTCTGTGTAGCCGAGTGAGGCGTGGCTGCCTTTTTCGGCCACGTAATAGGCTTCGGTTTCAATAATTCGCGCCGAAAGCCAGAGATCGCCCACACGATGACGAATGACTTTTCCGAGTAATTCGCGCGCAAGCAGTTGGGCATCGCGGTCGAAGAAGCTATCGGGCAGGGGGCTGGCGGGAAGTTGGGGCGAAAAATCGGGCATGGCGGTCAAGGGTTGATACGGCTAAATGTGACCGAATCATAACAACTCTCAGCTTAATTACGCCTGAACCTGGGGTTTTTACAGTTCATTTCGACCATCCGCCCCTCACCGCTGTCAGTCGGGCGGCGTCACAGCTATAATCTGCCGCTTTCCTCTTTGCCAAGACTCCCTGACCATGACTGAGTCCGTTCTTGACTACATGACCCGCCTGGGTCGCGCTGCCCGGCAGGCCTCGCGGTTGATCGCCCGTGCGAGCACCGCGCAGAAGAACCGTGCGCTGCTGGCGGCTGCGGATGCTCTGGATGCTTCGCGCTCCGAGCTGACCGCCGCCAACGAACTGGACCTGGCCAATGGGCGCGCCAATGGCCTGGAGCCAGCCCTTTTGGACCGCCTGGCGCTGACCCCGGCACGTATTGACGACATGATCGAAGGCCTGCGTCAGGTGGCCAAGCTGCCTGACCCCATCGGTGAAATTCGCGACATGCGTTACCTGCCGTCCGGCATCCAGGTGGGCAAGATGCGCGTGCCCCTGGGCGTGATCGGCATTATCTATGAGTCGCGCCCGAACGTGACCATCGACGCCGCGAGCCTGTGCCTCAAGTCAGGCAACGCTACCATCCTGCGTGGCGGTTCCGAGGCGATCAACTCCAACCGCGCCATCGCCGCCTGCATCCAGCAGGGCTTGGCCGTGGCCGAGTTGCCAGCCGAAGTGGTGCAAGTGGTGGAAACCACCGACCGTGCCGCCGTGGGCGCGCTGATTACCATGCCGGAATTCGTCGACGTGATTGTGCCTCGTGGTGGCAAGAGCCTGATCGAGCGCGTCAGCCGCGATGCCAAGGTGCCAGTTATCAAGCACCTGGACGGCGTCTGCCATGTGTTCATCGACATCGCCGCCGACCTCGACAAGGCGATCCGCATTGCCGACAACGCCAAGACTCACCGCTACGCGCCGTGCAACACTATGGAAACCCTGCTGGTGCACGTCGGCATTGCCGAGCGCGTGCTGCCGCCGCTGGCCGCCATCTACCGTGACAAGTCGGTAGAACTGCGCGGTTGCGAGCGCACCCGTGCGCTGCTGGGCGCGGACGTCATCGAGGCGACCGAGCAGGATTGGTACACCGAGTACACGGCCCCGATCCTGTCGATCCGCATCGTCGACGACCTGGACCAGGCCATCGAACACATCAATACCTATGGCTCCAAGCACACCGACGCCATCGTTTCCGAGCATTTCAGCGATGCCCGGCGTTTCCTCAACGAAGTGGATTCCGCTTCGGTGATGGTCAACGCCTCGACGCGTTTTGCCGACGGCTTCGAGTACGGCCTGGGGGCGGAGATCGGTATTTCCACCGACAAGCTCCACGCACGCGGCCCGGTGGGCCTCGAAGGGCTGACCAGCGAGAAGTACGTGGTGTTTGGCGACGGTCATGTGCGCACTTGATGACTAAACGCATCGGGCTGCTCGGCGGTACTTTCGACCCCGTGCACATCGGCCATTTGCGCAGTGCCCTGGAAGTTGCGGATGCCCTTGCGCTGGATGAGCTGCGCCTGCTGCCCAATTTTCGGCCGCCCCATCGCGACACGCCGCAGGTGGCCGCAGAACAACGCCTGGAAATGGTGCGTGTTGCCGTAGAAGGTATATCGCCGCTGGTGGTGGACGATCGCGAACTCAAGCGCGATAAACCGTCCTACACTATCGACACCCTGGAGCTGATGCGCGCCGAATTGGCCGCAGATGACCCACTGTTTCTGCTTTTGGGCTGGGACGCATTTTGCGGCCTGCCCTCTTGGCACCGCTGGGAGGAACTCCTCCAGCATTGCCACATCCTGGTTTTGCAACGCCCGGATGCCGACAGCGAACCGCCGGATGCCTTGCGCAACCTGCTGGCCGCGCGGTCGGTAAGTGACCCCTTGGCCCTGACCGGGCCGAACGGGAATATTGCATTCGTCTGGCAGACCCCGCTTGCGGTGTCCGCCACCCAGATCCGTCAACTGCTGGCCAGCGGGAAGTCGGTACGTTTCCTGGTGCCTGACGCGGTCCTGGCCTACATCGATGCGCACGGGCTTTACCGTGCGTCGAACTGAAAAGGCGCGCTTGAACGCACGAACCGTGCAGCAAGCGCCCGAACATACGAGCAAAACGAGTTTTATATGACGAACAAAGACGTAAGCAAAGTTAAGCGCAAAGGCACCTTCAAAAGCGCGCCGCTGCCGGTTGAAGCCCATGTTGGCCCGGAACTGGCTGGCGAAGAGCTGGTGAAAGTCGCCGTGGCTGCCCTGGAAGACGTTAAAGCCCAGGACATCCAGGTGCTGGACGTGCGCGATAAGCAGAGCATCACCGACTTCATGATCATCGCCACCGGTACCTCCAACCGCCAGATCGGCGCGATGCTGGACAAGGTTCGCGAAGCCGTCAAAGCCCAGGGCGTCAAGCCACTGGGTGAAGAAGGCAAGGGCGACAGCGACTGGGTGCTGCTGGACATGGACGATGTGATCGTTCACATGATGACCTCCAACGCTCGCCAGTTCTACGACCTGGAGCGTCTGTGGAAAGGCGCCGAGCAGAGCCGTGCTGCCGATGGCAAGCACCACAGCCCGGAAGTGGGCCACGCGCACTTCGACAAGCTCAACAAAGACCAGGAATAAGGAACGGCTGTGCGCCTGCGTCTGATCGCTGTCGGTTCACGCATGCCCAAGTGGGTGGAAGAAGGCTGGCACGAATATGCCAAGCGTCTGCCCGCTGAGCTGTCGCTTGAGCTGGTGGAAATACCGCTCAATACCCGGGGCAAGAACGCCGACGTGGCGCGCTTTATCCGTCAGGAAGGCGAAGCCATGCTGGCCAAGGTCGGCCCCAATGAGCGCATCGTCACCCTTGAAGTGCACGGCAAGCCCTGGAGCACCGAGCAACTGGCGGTGGAGCTGGATCGCTGGCGCCTGGATTCGCGCACGGTCAATTTCATGGTCGGCGGCCCGGAAGGGCTGGCGCCGGAAGTCTGTGCGCGGGCCGATCAGCGCTGGTCGCTGTCGGCGCTGACGTTGCCGCACCCGTTGGTAAGGATTCTGATCGGTGAACAGCTGTATCGCGCCTGGACAGTTCTGTCCGGGCACCCTTACCACAAATAGCCTGCGCCGCCCCCGATGACCCAACCGATCCGCATCAAGGACCACGAGAAAGACGCACGTCTGGTACGCGCGCGGGTGGTGTTCGGTGCTGTCTTGGTGGTGGTGCTGATGTGCGTGCTGATTGCGCGGCTGTATTTCCTCCAGGTGATCCAGTACGACTATCACTCCACGCTGTCGGAAAACAACCGGGTGCATGTGCAGCCGATTCCCCCTACCCGTGGGCTGATTTTCGACCGCAATGGCGTGGTGGTTGCCGATAACCGGCCCAGCTTCAGCCTGAGCATGACCCGTGAGCGTTCCGGCGACTGGAAGCAGGTGCTCGATGTCATCGTCGAGGTGCTGCAACTGACGCCGGAAGACCGGGCCGTCTTCGAGAAGCGCATGCGGCAGGGGCGCCGGCCGTTCGAGCCGGTGCCTATTCTGTTCGAGCTGACCGAAGAGCAGATCGCCCGGATTGCGGTGAACCAGTTCCGCCTGCCGGGTGTGGAAGTGGTGGCGCAGTTGGTGCGGCATTACCCGCAAGGGCCGCACTTTGCCCACTCCGTTGGCTACATGGGGCGGATCAACGAGAAAGAGCTGAAAACCCTCGACCCGATCAACTACAGCGGCACCCATCATATCGGCAAAACCGGCATCGAGCGTTTCTACGAGGCCGAGTTGCATGGCCAGGTAGGTAACGAGGAAGTCGAGACCAATGCGCGTGGCCGCGTATTGCGCGTGCTCAAGCGCACCGATCCGGTACCGGGCAAGGACATTGTCCTGAGCCTGGACATCAAGTTGCAGGAAGCTGCCGAGATGGCCTTGGGCGGTCGGCGAGGTGCCGTAGTGGCGCTGGACCCGAAGACTGGCGAAGTGCTGGCGATGGTCAGCCAGCCCAGCTTCGACCCCAACCCGTTTGTGACGGGCATCAGCTTCAAGGCCTACGCCGAGCTGCGTGACTCCATCGACCGGCCACTGTTCAACCGTGTGTTGCGCGGCCTGTACCCCCCGGGCTCGACCATCAAGCCGGCGGTGGCGATTGCCGGCCTGGATGCTGGTGTGGTCACGGCCTCAAGCCGGGTGTACGACCCTGGCTACTACATGCTGCCCAACTACGACCACAAGTACCGTAACTGGAACCGCTCCGGTGACGGCTATGTCGATTTGGACACCGCGATCATGCGCTCCAACGACACCTATTTTTACGACCTGGCCCACAAGCTGGGGATTGATCGGCTATCTGCCTACATGGGCAAGTTTGGCCTCGGTCAGAAAGTCTCCTTGGACATGTTCGAAGAATCCCCCGGCCTGATGCCATCGCGGGAGTGGAAGCGTGCGACCCGCCGCCAGGCGTGGTTCCCTGGCGAAACCCTGATCCTGGGTATCGGCCAGGGCTATATGCAAGCCACTCCGCTGCAACTGGCCCAGGCCACGGCGCTGGTGGCGAACAAAGGCGTGTGGAACCGACCGCATCTGGCCAGGACCATCGAAGGCGAAAAGCCGGTGGACGACAACCCGATTCCGGACATCGTGCTGCGTGACCCGTCCGACTGGACCAAGGTCAACCATGGCATGCAGCAGGTGATGCACGGCGCTCGCGGCACCGCGCGCAAGGCGGCGGTCGGCGCGCAGTACCGCATTGCCGGCAAGAGTGGTACGGCCCAGGTGGTCGCAATCAAGCAGGGCGAAAAGTATGACCGCTCCAAGGTGCAGGAGCGCCACCGCGACCACGCCTTGTTTGTCGGCTTTGCGCCGGCGGAAGACCCGAAAATCGTGGTGGCAGTGATGGTCGAGAACGGCGAGTCCGGCTCCGGCGTCGCGGCCCCAGTGGTACGCCAGGTGATGGACGCCTGGCTGCTGGCCGACGATGGCCGGCTCAAGCCCGAGTATGGCGGCCCCCCTTCAAGCCCCGAGGTTACGGCCCGTGAAGAGTAATTTTGACCGCATCCTCTCCAGCGAAGATGTGATGCGTCGCCGTGCGACGTTGCTGCAACGCATGCACATTGATGGCCCTTTGCTGATCCTGCTGCTGACCCTGGCGGCCGGCAGCCTTTTTGTACTGTATTCGGCCAGCGGCAAGAACTGGGACTTGCTGATCAAGCAGGCGTCCTCGTTTGGCCTGGGCCTGCTGTCGATGGTGGTGATCGCCCAGTTGGAGCCGCGCTTCATGGCACGCTGGGTGCCCTTGGGCTATGTCGCCGGCGTGTTGCTGCTGGTGGTGGTGGACGTCATGGGCCACAACGCCATGGGGGCCACACGCTGGATCAACATCCCGGGGGTGATTCGCTTCCAGCCGTCGGAATTCATGAAGATCCTGATGCCGGCCACTATTGCCTGGTACCTGTCCAAGCGCACCTTGCCGCCGCAGCTCAAGCACGTGGCGATCAGCCTGATCCTGATTGGCGTGCCCTTTGTGCTGATCGTGCGCCAGCCGGACCTTGGCACCTCGTTGCTGATCCTCGCCGGTGGCGCGTTCGTACTGTTCATGGGCGGATTGCGCTGGCGCTGGATCCTCAGCGTGCTGGCCGCCGCCGTGCCCGTGGCGGTGGCCATGTGGTTCTTCTTTATGCACGACTACCAGAAGCAACGGATCCTGACGTTCCTCGACCCGGAGAGCGACCCGCTGGGCACCGGCTGGAACATCATCCAATCCAAGGCGGCCATCGGTTCCGGCGGGGTATTTGGCAAGGGGTGGTTGCTGGGCACCCAGTCTCACCTGGACTTCTTGCCCGAGAGCCATACCGACTTCATCATCGCGGTGATGGGCGAAGAGTTCGGCCTAGTGGGCATTTGCGCATTGTTGCTGATCTATCTACTGTTGATTGGTCGCGGCCTGGTGATCACGGCCCAGGCGCAGACGCTGTTCGGCAAATTGCTCGCCGGCAGCCTGACCATGACTTTTTTTGTTTACGTTTTCGTCAACATCGGTATGGTCAGTGGCCTGCTGCCGGTGGTTGGGGTGCCGTTGCCATTCATTAGCTACGGCGGAACTTCGCTGGTGACATTGCTGTCAGCGTTTGGGGTTTTGATGTCGATTCATACGCATCGCAAGTGGATCGCACAGGTTTGAATAAGGTGAAGATGTCAATGCAAGTAATGCGCGGCTGGGCGACTCGGCATGCGACCTGGATGGGCCTGATCGGGCTGCTGGGGGCAACGCAAGAGGCGCAGGCCGGTGACTACGATGGCTCTCCCCAGGTTGCCGAATTTGTCGGTGAGCTGACCCGCGACTACGGTTTTGCCGGTGAGCAACTGATGGGCGTGTTCCGCGAAGCCCAGAAAAAGCAGGCGATCCTCGACGCCATTTCCCGGCCCGCCGAACGCGTCAAGCAGTGGAAGGACTATCGCCCGATGTTCCTCACTGATGCACGCATCGCCCGCGGCGTGGATTTCTGGCGCCAGCACGAGGCGGTACTGGCCCGCGCCGAGCAAGAATACGGCGTGCCGGCGCAGGTGATCGTCTCGATCATCGGCATCGAAACCTTTTACGGGCGCAATACCGGCAGCTACCGGGTGATCGACGCCTTGTCGACCCTGGGCTTCGATTACCCGCCCCGCGCCGAGTTCTTCCGCAAGGAACTGCGCGAATTCCTGTTGCTGGCCCGCGAAGAGCAGGTCGACCCGCTGAGCCTCAAGGGCTCCTACGCCGGGGCGATGGGCTTGCCGCAGTTCATGCCGAGCAGCTTTCGGGCCTACGCGGTGGATTTCGACGGTGACGGGCACATCAATATCTGGAGCAACCCCGACGATGCCATCGGCAGCGTGGCCAGCTACTTCAAGCGCCACGGCTGGGTGGGCGGCGAGCCGGTGGTTATCCGCGCCGATGTCGCGGGCGAGCACGCCGACGAGGGCCTGACCCAAGGTATCGAACCGGTCAAGACCGTCGGGGAGTTGCGAGCGCTGGGCTGGTCGAGTCAGAATGCGCCACGCGACGACATGCCGGTGACGGCATTCCGCCTGGAAGGCGCAAATGGCCCTGAATACTGGATGGGCCTGAAGAATTTCTACGCAATCACGCGTTATAACCGCAGTGTGATGTACGCCATGGCCGTGCATCAGCTGTCAGATGAGCTGGTTCAAGCACGGGGCAACAAGTAATGCGGGTATCGCCGTTCAAAAAACCGCTCAAGCTGGTGGCGTTCGCCGCGTTGTCCTTGTTGGTAGCCAGTTGCTCCACCACGCCTAACCGTGCGCCGGCCAAGAAGGCCGGCGGCGCGGTCGTGCGTGCCCAGCCGGGCCTGGACATCAACCGCGCGCACAAAGACGGCGCGCCGTGGTGGGATGTGGATGTGTCGAAAATCCCGGACGCCACGCCGACCCTGCACACCGGCCCCTACAAGGCCAACCCCTATACCGTGCTGGGCAAGAATTACTTCCCGCTGCAGGAGTCCAAGACTTACGTGCAGTCGGGCACCGCGTCCTGGTACGGCACCAAGTTCCATGGCCAGAACACCGCCAACGGCGAAGTGTATGACCTGTATGGCATGAGCGCGGCCCACAAGACCCTGCCGCTGCCCAGCTATGTTCGCGTCACCAACCTGGACAACAACCGCACGGTGATCCTGCGGGTCAATGATCGCGGGCCGTTCTATTCGGACCGGATCATCGACCTGTCCTACGCCGCCGCCAAGAAGCTTGGCTACGCCGAAACCGGCACCGCCCGGGTGAAAGTCGAAGGCATCGACCCGGCGCAGTACTGGGCCCAGCGCGGCAAGCCGGCGCCGTTGATGCTCAACGAACCGGCTACCCCGCAACCGCAAGTGACGGCCTCGACCGGCAAGATCGAGCAGTGGACGCCGCCGCCGGCGCAACATGCTCCGGATACCGTCGTCGTCCCTCACGCGGCACCGGGCGCCTCGATGGCGGGCGGGCAATACCTGCAGGTCGGCGCTTTCGCCAACCCGGATGCGGCAGAACTGTTAAGGTCCAAGCTCAGCGGCATGGTCAGTGCGCCGGTTTTCATCAGCTCCATCGTGCGTAACCAGCAAACGTTGCACCGTGTGCGCATGGGCCCGATCGGCTCGCCGAGCGAAGTGGCGCAAGTGCAGAACAGCGTACGCCTGGCCAACCTGGGGCAACCTAGCGTGGTCACCGCAGAATAAGTAACGCATTGATGGCTCGGGGGCGTCTGCGTGCCCGAGCCCTGGTTGTTGGCTCGTTGAACAATAAAAACCCAGGGGCAAGGGGTGAGCGGGCAACCGAACACGTGACAGTCTGGAAGCGGGCTGTCTGAATAGTTTTGCCCGCGAGGGCAAGTTTCCATAAGCAATTTCGAGAGACGGATGAACATCACCACCTTAGCCAAACGCACGTGCCTGCTTATCTCGCTGATCATCACCCCGGCCGCCTGGGCGGTTGAAATGGTGCCGGCCTCCCCGCAACTGGCCGCCAAGTCGTGGGTCCTCATGGACGCCGCCAGTGGCAACGTGCTGGTCGAAAACGGCGGTGATGTACGCCTGCCGCCTGCCAGCCTGACCAAGCTGATGACTGCCTACATCGCGACCCTGGAAATCCGTCGCGGCCAGATCGGCGAAAACGACCCGGTTACCGTCAGCGAAAACGCCTGGCGTACTGGTGGTTCGCGGATGTTCATCAAGGTGGGTTCGCAAGTGACCGTGAGCGACCTGCTGCACGGCATCATCATCCAGTCCGGTAACGACGCCAGCGTCGCCCTGGCCGAGCACATCGCCGGCAGCGAAGACGCCTTCGCCGACATGATGAACAAAACCGCCGGTGAGTTGGGCATGACCAACAGCCACTTCATGAACCCGACCGGCCTGCCGAACCCGGAGCACTACTCGTCGGCTCATGACATGGCGATCCTGGCGCGCGCGATCATCCGCGTTGACCCGGTGCACTACGCGATCTACTCCCAGAAGGAATTCTTCTGGAACAACATCAAGCAGCCTAACCGCAACCTGTTGCTGTGGCGCGACAAGACCGTCGATGGCCTGAAGACCGGCCACACCGACGAAGCCGGCTACTGCATGGTGTCGTCCGCCGTACGTGATGGCCAGCGCCTGATCGCCGTAGTATTCGGCACCAACAGCGAGCAGGCCCGTGCGGCCGAGACGCAAAAACTGCTGACTTACGGCTTCCGCTTCTTCGAAACCCAGACCTTCTACCAGAAGGGTGCTGAACTGGCGACCGCGCCGGTGTGGAAGGGCTCGACTTCTCAAGTCAAGGCCGGCCTGGCCGACGACCTGACCCTGACCATGCCTAAAGGCCAGCTGAAAAAGCTCGCCGCCAGCATGACCCTGAACCCGCAATTGGTTGCGCCAATCGCCAAGGGTGATGTGATCGGTAAGGTCGAAGTGAAGCTGGACGACAAGGTGGTGCACAGCGCCGACCTGATCGCGCTGGACGCTGTCGAGGAAGGTGGTATCTTCCGCCGCGTATGGGATAGCATCCGTCTATTCTTCTACGGCTTGTTCAACTGATTGTGTGCACCTGCAAAGCCCCGCGTTGATCCAACGCGGGGCTTTGCCCGTCGCCACGGCTTAGCGCTTACGAGGCTGTTCTGCCATGACCGATAAAGACGTAGAAGTAAAGGCGCCAAAGATCGAATTTCCTGTGACGGATTATCCCGTCAAGGTGATCAGCGATACCGGTGTCGGCCGCAAGGACAAGATTCTCGAAATCGTGCGCAAGCACGCGACAATCAACGACAACCGCGTGGACGAGCGCCAAAGCTCCACCGGCAAGTACACCACGATCCAGTTGCACATCGTTGCGACCGATCAAGACCAGCTCTACAACATCAACAGCGAACTGCGAGCCACCGGCTTCGTGCATATGGTGCTGTGATGTCGCAAGTCCTGGGCTTTCGCGAGCTCGGCCGGATGGCATACGAGCCGGTCTGGCATGCCATGCAGCGCTTTACCAATGAGCGCGGCACCTCGGCCCCGGATGAAATCTGGCTGGTGGAACACCCGCCGGTCTTCACCCAGGGTCAGGCCGGCAAGGCCGAGCACTTGCTGCTGCCGGGTGATATTCCGGTGGTGCAGGTCGACCGAGGGGGACAAGTGACTTACCATGGGCCCGGTCAACTAGTGGCTTACCTGCTACTGGACGTGCGCAAGCTGGGGTTTGGCGTGCGCGACCTGGTCAGCCGCATGGAAACGTGCCTGATCGAGCTATTGGCCAGTTACGGCGTGACCGCCGTGGCCAAGCCCGATGCACCGGGTGTATACGTGGATGGCGCGAAAATCGCCTCCCTGGGGCTGCGCATTCGCCACGGTTGTTCCTTTCATGGCCTGGCCTTGAATGTGGACATGGACCTGGCGCCGTTCCGGCGCATCAACCCGTGCGGTTACGCCGGGCTTGCGATGACCCAGTTGAGTGAGCATGCAACATCCATAGAATTTGCCGAGGTAAGTGCCCGGCTGCGCGCGCAGCTCGTCAAACACCTCGACTATGCAGAGCAGACGACCCTGACGGGCGGAATCGATTGATATGACTACTGATGTTGTGCAAACCATGATCCCGGCGCTGGACATCACTGAGCGTCCAGCCCCGGCCCCGCGTGCCAAGGTGGAAGCCGGCGTCAAGCTGCGCGGCGCCGAGAAGATTGCACGCATCCCGGTCAAGATCATCCCGACCACCGAACTGCCGAAGAAACCTGACTGGATTCGCGTGCGCATCCCGGTTTCGCCGGAAGTCGACCGTATCAAGTCGCTGCTGCGCAAACACAAGTTGCACAGCGTATGCGAAGAAGCCTCCTGCCCGAACCTGGGCGAGTGCTTCTCTGGCGGCACCGCCACGTTCATGATCATGGGTGACATCTGCACCCGTCGTTGCCCGTTCTGCGACGTCGGCCACGGCCGTCCGAAGCCGTTGGACGTCAACGAGCCAGAAAGCCTGGCCATCGCCATCGCCGACCTGAAGCTCAAGTATGTGGTGATCACCTCGGTAGACCGCGACGACCTGCGTGACGGTGGTGCCCAGCATTTTGCCGACTGCATCCGCGAGATCCGCAAGCTGTCGCCGAACGTGATGCTCGAAACCCTGGTGCCGGACTACCGTGGCCGGATGGACGTCGCCCTGGACATCACCGCTGCCGAGCCGCCGGATGTGTTCAACCACAACCTGGAAACCGTGCCGCGCCTGTACAAGGCTGCACGCCCGGGTTCGGACTACCAGTGGTCGCTGACCCTGCTGCAGAAATTCAAGCAGATGATGCCGCACATCCCGACCAAGTCCGGCTTGATGCTGGGCCTGGGTGAAACCGACGAAGAAGTCATCGAAGTCATGAAGCGCATGCGCGAACACGACATCGACATGCTGACCCTGGGCCAGTACCTGCAACCGTCCCGCAGCCACTTGCCGGTGCAGCGCTTCGTGCACCCGGACACCTTCGCCTGGTTCGCCGAGGAAGGTTACAAGATGGGCTTCAAGAACGTGGCCTCGGGCCCGTTGGTGCGGTCTTCGTACCACGCCGACGAGCAGGCCAAGCTGGTCAAGGCGAGCCTGGTTTCGTAAGCCGCCCCCAGAATCAATGTGAAATGCTGGCTTGTGTGGGAGCTGGCTTGCCTGCGATAGCATCACCTCGGTGTCACTGATACACCGAGGCGCTTGCATCGCAGGCAAGCCAGCTCCCACATTTCGTTCTGCGTCATATAGGGAGAACCATGGATGACCGCCGCCGTACCTGCATTGCGCCCCGAAGGCACCTTCGGCCTGATCGCCCCCGCCGGCCCCGCCGCGCTGGATGTTGAAAAAGCCGGGCAATGGATGCGTGCCCGTGGCTACCAATTGCACATTTTCCCCGGGGTGTACGAGCACGACGGTTACCTGGCCGGCAGCGATGAAGTGCGCGTGCGTGATTTGCATGCCGCCTTCGCAAACCCCGATATCGATGTCATCCTTTGCCTGCGTGGCGGTTACGGCACGCCCCGTTTGCTCGACGCCCTGGACTTCGACCTGCTGCGCGCCAACCCGAAGCCGTTCGTGGGCTACAGCGATATCACCGCCTTGCATCTGGCCATCAACCGCTATGCGGGCTTTGTGACGTTCCATGGCCCGATGCTCAACGCCGACCTGCTCGGCGGCAAACAGCCACCCACCGAATCCTCCTTGTTCAGCCTGCTGCGTGGCCAGCGGGGCGCCGGCAGTGTGCTGCCGCACCCGATGGCCTACCCGTTGACCACAATCGAGCCAGGTGTGGCCTGTGGGCGCTTGCTGGGGGGTAACTTGTCGATGATCGCCGCGGTCATGGGCACGCCTTACGAAATAGACGCTGACGGCATCATCCTGTTTATCGAAGACGTCAACGAACCGCTCTATCGCATTGACCGTCTGCTGACCCACCTGCGCCTGGCTGGCAAGCTGGCCCAGGTCGCCGGTGTGCTGGTAGGGGATGTGGCTGGTGTGGATAGCGGGGCGTTGGCACGTCTGCTGAAGCAGTCCTTTGAGCCGCTGTGCATTCCAGTGCTGGCAGGCTGGCGCAGTGGGCATTGCGACCCGAACCTGACATTGCCGATGGGCGCCTTGGTGCGTCTGGATGCGGGGGAGCAGCGTGTGGTGTTGGAGCAGGATGTAGTGTTCAAGGCCTGATCGTTCCCACGCTCTGCGTGGGAATGCCTCCAGTGACGCTCTGCGTCACCCTCTTCAGCCGCGGACGCGGAGCGTCCAAGGCAGCGCTCCCACGCAGAGCGTGGGAGCGATCACTTCAGCGGTTCTGCAGCGATTCCAGCAACTTCACCGTCGGATACCCATCCGCCGGCCAGCCCAACGCCTGCTGCGCAGCCCGAATCGCCTTGCGCGTGTTGGCGCCAATAATCCCGTCGGCATTACCCGCGTCATAGCCTTTGGCGCTGAGCGCCGTCTGCAGGTCTATGCGTTGCGAACGGCTCAGTGGCAGCTCATCCTTTGGCCAACTGCCCCGAATCACACCGCCACCGCCAAACCGCTCCGACAGCAAGCCAACCGCCAGTGCATAAGACGACGAATTGTTGTACTTGAGGATCGCGCGGAAGTTATCCAGCACCAGGAACGCCGGGCCACGGTAGCCGGCCGGCAGCAGCAGGGCGGCGGACAGCTGGTCGACATTGGCCGGCAGGCTCACGCCAGGCGGCAGTTGGATGCCCAGTTGCAGCCATTGCGCCACGGTCTTGCGCACGCCGCCATCGGCCAGGCTGTAGTCGAAGCCCGACGGCAGCGGCTGTACTTCAACGCCCCACGGCTGGCCTTTCTGCCAACCGGAGCTTTGCAGGTAATGCGCGGTGGAGGCGAGGGCGTCGGACGGGCTGTTCCAGATATCGCGGCGACCGTCACCGTCGAAGTCCACGGCATGGGTGTTGTAGGTGGTCGGGATGAACTGGGTCTGGCCCATCGCCCCGGCCCAGGAACCTTTCATCTGGTCGGCCTGAATATCGCCATGCTGGATGATCTGCAGCGCGGCCAGCAACTGCGCTTGCGCAAAGGCCGGACGACGTCCTTCATAGGCGAGGGTGGCCAAGGAGCGGATCACCGAGTTATTGCCCTGGAAAGCGCCGAAGTTGCTCTCCATGCCCCACACCGAGACCAGCGCCTGGCGGTCGACGCCATAGCGTTGCTCGATGCTTTGCAGAATATCGGCGTACTTGACCAGCAGTGCCTGGCCATTGCGCACGCGCACCGGCGACAGTGCTCCGTCGAGGTACTCCCACACCGGGCGGGAAAATTCCGGTTGGCTGCGGTCGGCGCGAATCACCGCCATATCAGGTGTGACGCCGGCAAAAGCGTTATCGAACACGGCCGCAGTGATCCCGGCCTGCAGCGCTTGCGCACGGAAGCCAGCTTGCCATTCGGCAAAGGTCTGGGTCGGCTGGATATCGAGATTGTCCACCGCCAACGGGGCCACCACGGCAGGCGCGATAGCCGGGGCCGTCTGGAGCTTGGGCAGGGGTTGAGCGTCCGCAGCGGTAGGTTTTTCGGCGCAGGCGACAAGCAGAATGAGGCTGGAGGCAGCGATCAATTGGCGCAGGTGCCAATGACGAGAAAGACGAGAGGGCATGCACAGGTCCAGGGGTTACAAATCAGGTACAGACCTTATCATGCCAGAGGGGCGCTTGCCTTCAGGCAGCCAGAAAGTAAGAAGCCTCCCAGCTATTAGACTGGAAGGCTTCGCGGCGGTAGCTGCCTTTGCCTTTGCCGGCGCGTTCCTGGCGGCTGCGGAACAAGGGCTGGGCGATGATGGATTTGGCCTTGTTGGGGCCATGCTTGGATGGCTTTTTGCTCATGGTGGATTCTCTCGCTTGAGGGTGGAATGCAGCGGTGCAAATCATCTGCCGAAGTGGGCCGGCTGTAAAGCCCGTCGATAGGTGGGAAATGTCGCAAATAGGCAGTGGGCAGAGTCAATGTGGGAGCAGGCAAGCCAGCTCCCACAGGGTTTTGTGCCGTTGTACAGAGGTGGTTATTCGGCAGGCAACGCCAGGCGCTGGCCAGCCATCAACAGCGACAAACGGCTCAGGCTCATCCACGGTGAGCCGGCAGCCTGGCCTTTGATCTGTGCGTCGATGCGCTGCGCTTCCAGTAACAGTTGCGCCCAGCGTTGCGCCGAGTGCCGTTGCAGGGCTTTGCTCATCAGGGGTTTGCGTTTGTCCCACACCGGCGGCCTGGCCTGGCTGAAGCATTTGTCCAGCGGTGTGCCTTGGCTGTATTGCAGGGCAATGTTCGCCAGCACCCGCAGCTCACGGGCCAGTGCCCACAGAATCACCGGCGGTTCCACTCCTTCGCCACGCAGGCCTTCGAGCATGCGCAGGGCGTGGGCGGGCTCGCCGTTGAGGATGGCGTCCACCAGGCCGAACACATCAAAGCGTGCGCTATCGGCCACTGCGCCTTGCACGGTTTCGACGGTGATCTGCCCGTCTTCAGCCATCAACTTGAGCTTTTCGATCTCCTGGGCGGCGGCAAGCAGGTTGCCCTCGACCCGAGCGGCGATCAGTTCCACGGCATCCTGTGTCGCCGCCAGCCCTGATTGCGACAGGCGCTGACGAATCCACTGCGGCAACTGGTTGCTGTCCACCGGCCAGATCTGGATGAACTGAGTCTGTGGACCTTCAACCAGGGCCTTGCCCCACTTGGTTTTCTGCGCGCTGCCGTCAAGCTTGGGCAGGCTGACCAGCAGCACGGTGTCTTCGGCGGGGCGCGAGCAGTATTCCATCAGGGCCGCCGCGCCTTTATCGCCCGGCTTGCCCGAGGGCAGGCGCAGTTCCAGCAGGCGTTTTTCGGCAAACAGCGACATGCTCGCGCCAGCTTGCAGCAGCGTGCCCCAGTCGAAACTGGCGTCAGCACTGAACACCTGGCGTTCATCGAAACCTTGCTGGCGTGCGGCGGTGCGGATAGCGTCGGCCGCTTCCTGGCACAGTAGCGGGTCGTCGCCGCTGACGATGTACACAGGCGCAAGGCCACCTTGCAGGTGTTTGGCGAGTTGGGCGGGGGCAAGTTTCATAGGCAGGGCGAACGGGGCGCCAGGGGCGCCCCGTCTGGCTTACTCGACAGGGACTTCAACAGGCGACTGTTTCGGCGTGTTGTCTTCATATTCCTGCGCGGCTTTCAGGGCGTCGGCATCAGCCTTGGCCTTGTTGTCGGCCACTTGCTGCAGCTCAGCCAGTTTTTCCGGAGTGAGCATTTGCAGGCGAGTCATCATGCGCTGGATCAGCTCACGACGCATTTCCTTGCGCACCTGGATGGTCTCGGAGTCCGAACCCACCAAGTTGTTGCCATCGTGGCTCACCACTTTCTGCACCTGGATCTTGTCACCCATCAACGGCAACTGATCACGGCCTTGTATTTCGAACATCAGCGCAGTGTTCAACTCGACGTCGGACGCACGGCCAGCACTCGCGTAGCTGATATTGCGCTGGGTTTCTCGCTCATCCGTCAGGATCAGTTTGTAGGTGGCGCCGTTGTACACGTGCACACCGCTGTTTTCCAGGGTCTGGCGCAGCTGGGTGACGGTTTCGCCGTAGGCGTTGCGGGCGCTGACGTCGAGTTCCTTGAGCGACAGCTCATTGGTGCCGGTACCGCGCAGCTGGAAGCCGCAAGCGCTCAACAGCACGGCAAGGCCCATAACCAGCAGATTGCGTTTGATCATTTTGTTGCTCCCCTTGAAACCAGGTGGGCCTTCTCGGGCCCTAAAGGTTTAGTTCGGCGTGGGGCCCAAGCCCCGCGCCTGATCCGATTTAGCTGGCGACGATATTGACCAGTTTGCCAGGCACCACGATCACCTTGCGGATGGTCAGGCCTTCGGTAAAGCGCAGCACGTTCTCATTGATACGTGCAGCTGCTTCAACCTCTTCACGGCTGGCGCTGGCCGGCATGTCGATCTGGCCACGCAGTTTACCGTTAACCTGGATGACCAGTTGCAGCGTGTCCTGTACCAGGGCGCTGTCATCCTGCACCGGCCAGGCGGCATCGATGACGGCACCGCTGTGGCCCAGACGGCTCCACAGTTCATGGCTGATGTGCGGCGTGATCGGCGCGAGCAACAGGGTAACTGTTTCCAGGCCTTCCTGGATCAGCGCACGATCTTGTTCGGTCGCCTGCGAGGCTTTTTCCAGCACGTTCATCAGCGTCATCACCTGGGCGATGGCGGTGTTGAACTTGTGGTTCTGCCCGACGTCCTGGCTGGCCTGGCGGATAGCCAGGTGGATGCTGCGGCGCACGGCTTTCTGCTCGTCGTTCAAGGCGCCGAGGTCCAGCTTGCCCGGCAGGCCCTGGCTGACATGGGCGTGGGCCAGGCGCCAGACGCGCTTGAGGAAACGGTGCGAGCCTTCGACACCCGAGTCGGACCATTCGGCGCTCATGTCAGGCGGCGAGGCGAACATCATGAACAGGCGGCAGGTGTCGGCGCCGAACTGATCGATCATCGACTGTGGGTCGACGCCGTTGTTCTTGGACTTGGCCATCTTCTCGGTGCCGCCGATTTCCACCGGCAGGCCGTCGGCCTTCAATTTGGCGCTGATGACCTTGGCCTTGCTGTCACGCTCAAGCTCGACATCCGCCGGGTTGAACCAGGTGTAGGCGCCATTGGCTTCGCGACGATAGTAAGTGTCGGCGATCACCATGCCCTGGGTCAGCAGGTTCTTGAACGGCTCATCGGAGCTCACCAGGCCTTCGTCACGCATCAGCTTATGGAAGAAGCGCGCATACAGCAGGTGGAGGATGGCGTGTTCGATGCCACCGATGTACTGATCCACCGGCAACCAATGGTCGGCTGCGGATTTCTCCACCAGGCCACCTTCATAATGCGGCGAGGCATAACGAGCGTAGTACCACGAGGACTCCACGAAGGTGTCCATGGTGTCGGTTTCACGCTTGGCCGGTGCGCCGCACTTAGGGCAGCTGCACTCGTAGAACTCAGGCATGCGTGCCAACGGCGAGCCAGCGCCATCCGGCACCACGTCTTCTGGCAACACGACCGGCAGTTGGTCTTCCGGTACCGGCACGTCGCCGCAGGTTTGGCAGTGGATGATCGGGATCGGGCAGCCCCAGTAGCGCTGGCGGCTGATGCCCCAGTCGCGCAGGCGGAACTGGGTGCGCGAGGCACCGAAGTTTTTCTGGATCAGGGCCACTTCCATGGCATCGAAGGCGCCCTGGAAGTCCAGGCCGTCGAATTCGCCGGAGTTGATCAGCGTGCCGTGCTCGCCGTAGGCGTCTTGCCACGGAGCGGGGTTGGTGTCGCCCGAGCTGGTGCGCACGACCGACTTGATCGGCAGGCTGTACTTGGTAGCGAATTCGAAATCGCGCTCGTCGTGGGCCGGCACGGCCATGACGGCACCATCGCCGTAGTGCATCAATACGTAGTTGGCGACCCAAACCGGCAGTTTCTCGCCGGTCAGCGGGTGCTCGACGAACAGGCCGGTTGGCAGGCCTTTTTTCTCCTGGGTGGCGACGTCGGCTTCGGCCACGCTGCCGCCTTTGCATTCAGCGATGAACGCCTGCAGCTCAGGGTTGTTCTGTGCGGCCTGGGTGGCCAGCGGGTGTTCGGCGGCCACGGCGACGTAGGTCGCGCCCATCAGGGTGTCGGGGCGGGTGGTGAAGACCTTGAGTGCGCCCGCTTCGCCGATGGAGTCGACGTTGTATGGGAACTGCACTTCCATGCCCTTGGATTTGCCGATCCAGTTGCGTTGCATGGTCTTGACCTGTTCAGGCCAGCCCGGCAGATCGTCGAGGCTCGACAACAGTTCATCCGCGTAGGCGGTGATCTTGAAGTAGTACATCGGGATTTCGCGCTTTTCGATCAGCGCGCCGGAACGCCAGCCGCGACCGTCGATAACCTGTTCGTTGGCCAGTACGGTCTGGTCGATCGGGTCCCAGTTCACGGTGCCGCTTTTTTTGTAGATCACACCTTTTTCGAACAGGCGAGTGAACAGCCATTGTTCCCAACGGTAGTAATCCGGCTTGCAGGTGGTGACCTCGCGGGACCAGTCCACCGCCAGGCCCAGGCTGCGCAGCTGGGTCTTCATGTAGGCGATGTTTTCGTAGGTCCACTTGGCGGGCGCCACGTTGTTTTTCATCGCGGCGTTTTCTGCCGGCATGCCGAAGGCGTCCCAACCCATAGGTTGCAACACGTTCTTGCCGAGCATGCGCTGGTAGCGCGAAATCACGTCGCCGATGGTGTAGTTGCGCACGTGCCCCATGTGTAGCTTGCCGCTGGGGTAAGGGAACATCGATAGGCAGTAGTAAGTCTCCTTGCCTGGCTGTTCACTGACTTCAAAGGACTTTTGCTCGTCCCAGAAGGTTTGGGCGGCATTTTCTATTTCACGGGGCTGATATTGTTCGTGCATGGCTACTTTTGAACTGGATAGGGGTGGCCTAATCCTCTTCGGTGCACTGTCCGGGTTGTTCGACACCAAGAAGCGGCGCGTCCGTGCCCAAACCCTGCGGGAAGTGGAGTTACAGGAAGCGCCGTAGCATACATGACCCCACTCTATCGAGGGAAACCCTGATTGCGCGGCAAGGGCCGTCTGTCGCGGCACCGGGCAGGCGCAGCCACGGGGGCTACGCTGTTTAGTGGGGAGCAAGTATTTCTTCAATGAGGTGAGGGGATGGTTGAATCGCAGCGAACTTTAACGAAACCGCAGTTGTATGAAGGATTGATCGACCGTTTGGGTCGGGCATTGGATGCCGCAAGAACCGCAGGCCGATTGCGTGATGAGCGGCCTCTGGAGCTGGAGTTGCGAGGCTTGAGCCAGGCGGAACTTGAATTGATCAAGAACTACCTGGCGTTGAATCACGACCGCGCCTCCCATGGGCAGGCTTCCCCGCCCGCTCATTCGGCCAAGGTCATCTGGCTCAAAGACGTGGCGACCGGCCGTGGGCCAGAGAACTTCCGGTCCGTGCGGTGCAAGTGAGCCACGCGTTATCCGTTAGCGTTATCAAAATGTTGTCGGTAAGGATTGTTGCAAAACCCCGATGCATCTAGGCTGCGGGCATCTTTGGAGATGCCCGATGCCTTTTCGTTATTTCATTAAACAACTGTTGTTGCCGCCCGGTATTTTTCTGCTGTTGCTGGCGTGTGCCTGGTGGTTTCGCCGCAGCCGTCCGCGCCTGGCGGGCTTGTGCTTTGCCCTCGGGCTGGGCGGGATGTGGTTGATCAGCCTGCCAGTGATGGTGCAGTGGGGCGCCCGTGTCCTGGAGACAGAACCACCTTTGGCCCGGGAAGACTGGGCCACCTTGGCCCAGCGTGCCGACGCGATTGTGGTGCTGGGCTCGGGGCGCGAGCGCGGTGACGTTGCCTGGGGCAGCGACCAGCCCACCGGTATTGGCCTGGAGCGTGAGCGTTTTGCCGCGCGGCTGGCCAAGGCATCCGGTTTGCCAGTGCTGACCAGCGGTGGCTTGCACTACGGCACGCCGCCCAGTGAGGCCGAGCTGATGGCCGTGTCGATGCAGGATGACTTCGGTGTCACCGTACGCTGGAAAGAAGAGCGAAGCCGCACTACCTGGGAAAACGCCCAGATGAGCGCCGAGATACTCTTGCCTCAAGGCATCAAGCGTGTGGTAGTGGTGACCCAGGCCTGGCACATGCCGCGTTCGGTGTGGAGTTTTGAAAAGGCCGGCTTCACCGTGGTGCCGGGGCCGGTGGGCTTTTTGGGTGTGGACCATGGCCGACCGCTGGGTGGCTGGATGCCGGAGGTCAAGGCGGTGTGGCAAAGCGGGCAGTTGATCAATGAAGCGGTGGGGCAGGTGGGGTATCGGTTGTTTTACCGGTAGGCGCAACACAGGAGATCAAAATGTGGGAGCTGGCTTGCCTGCGATGGCGGTGGGTCAGTGAGCACTCAGGGCACTGATACACCGCCATCGCAGGCAAGCCAGCTCCCACAGGTCAGAGCGTTTTGGACATTCGTGCAGCCAGCAGAGCCCAGCCAAACAATGCCAGGCACACAATGATCAACGGCCACGAACGCCATTGCAGGTACGGCGTGAGGTTATGCATCGGCACCACCTCTCCATAGAGAATGCCGCGCTCGAACTGCGGGATCTGCGCGGTGATCTGCCCAAACGGGTTGATCAGCCCGGTCACGCCGTTGTTGGTGGCGCGGATCATCCAGCGGCCAGCCTCCAGCGCACGCATTTGCGCCATTTGCAGGTGCTGTAGCGGGCCGATGGAGCGGCCGAACCAGGTGTCGTTGCTGATAGTCAGCAGCAGGTCGCTCTGGGCCGACAGGCCGGCGGCGAATTCGGGGTACACCACTTCATAGCAAATGAACGGCGCAATCTGATAACCCTTGGCCTGCAGCATGGCCTGGTCAGAAGGGCCGCGGGCGAAGTCCGACATGGGCAGGTCGAAAAAGGCGATCAGCCCGCGCAACATGTCCTGCAACGGCACGTACTCGCCAAACGGCACCAGTTTCTGCTTGAGGTAGGTGCCGTCACCTTCACCCACCACGGTGATGCCGTTGAAATAGCGCTTCTGGTGGTGCACTTCCTGGCGAATCGGTACCCCGGTGATCAACGCACTGTCCCGGTCGGCGGCAAACTTGCCCATCATGCCCAGGTAGCCCTCGACGGACTCCTTGAGCACCGGCACGGCGGTTTCCGGCCAGACCAGCAGGTCGACGCGCTTGGAGCTCAGGCTCATGTCGCGGTACAGCGCCAACTGTGCATTGAGCTGGTCGGGGTCCCACTTCATGCTTTGCTCGACGTTGCCCTGAATCGCGGCCACGCTCAGCGGCGCGCCAGACGGCGACGTCCAGGCGTGATGCTTGAGCGCCAGGCCAATGGCCCAAGGTGCAACCAGCAATAACAGACCCGCGCCGATGAAGGCATTGCGCTTGCTGGCCAGCAGACGCGGCAGGTTGCACAGCAATGCGGCGGTGAGTGCGAGGGCGAAGGAAATCAGCCACATCCCACCCAATGGCGCGAGGCCGGTCAAAGGCCCATCGAGTTGACTGTAACCGGAGTACAACCACGGGAAACCGGTAAGGAACCAGCCACGAAAGGCTTCCTGGCCGACCCACAACGCGGCGAACGTCAATGCATCCGCCAGTGGTGCTTCGTTACGGCGCAACCAGCGTGCCCATAACCAGGCGGGCAGGGCAAAGAACCAGGCGATGGCGGCGGTGAACAGCAGCATCAGGAACCCCGCCAGCAGCACCGAAGCGCCGCCGAAGTGGTGGATGCTGTAGTAGATCCAACTGGTGCCGGCGCCAAACAGGCCGAAGCCGAAACACCAGCCACGGGCCAGGGCTTGGCGGGGTGTCAGCTCCCGCAGGCCGATATAGAACAGGCCGACCGCTACCAGCGCCAACGGCCAGATATCGAACGGCGCCAGCGCCAGGGTTGTGATGGCGCCGGCCACCACGGCCAGCAAGTTACCGGGCCAGCCGGGTGCGATCATACGGCGCATGTCAGTCCTTAGCGGGCGATAGGTGTCAAACGGATCAGATGGATACGACGGCTATCGGCATTGAGGATGCGGAAGCGATACGCACCGATCTCGGTGGTTTCATTACGCTTGGGCAAATGCCCGAACGCACTCATCACCAGGCCGCCTACGGTGTCGAACTCATCGTCCGAGAACTCGCTGTCGAAAAACTCGTTGAAGTTCTCGATCGGCGTCAGCGCCTTGATCAGGAAATCACCGCTGGGCAGCGGCTTGATGTAGCTGTCTTCTTCGACGTCGTGCTCGTCTTCGATGTCGCCGACGATCTGCTCCAGCACGTCTTCGATGGTGACCAGGCCGGCCACGCCGCCGTATTCGTCAATCACAATGGCCATGTGATTGTGGTTGGCGCGAAACTCGCGCAGCAGCACATTCAGGCGCTTGGACTCGGGCACGAAGGTGGCCGGGCGCAGCAGGTCCTTGATGTTGAAGCTGTCGCCGTTCTCCTTGAGGATCAACGGCAGCAAGTCCTTGGCCAGCAGGACGCCCATGACGTCGTCATGGCTTTCACCGATCACCGGGTAGCGCGAATGCGCCGAGTCGATCACGGCCGGGAGGAATTCCCGTGGGGTCTGGGTCGCCTTGATGCTGATCATCTGCGAGCGCGGGACCATGATGTCGCGTACTTGCAGGTCAGCCACCTGGATGGCGCCCTCGACGATGGCCAGCGCTTCGCTGTCCAGCAATTTGTTCTGGTGTGCATCGCGCAGCAGCTCCAAGAGCTCCTGGCGGTTCTTCGGCTCGTGGGCAAAAGCCTGGGTCAGTTTACCCAGCCATGACTTCTGCCCGTTGCTCGATCGGTCTTCGCTCATAGCGATTACTCTAAATCCTTTGATATGACAGTTGAGTGTTGATCAGTTTTCGTCGTCTGCGTACGGGTCGCGGTGACCCAGCTCTGCAAGCAACGTTCGTTCCAGCGCTTCCATTTCCTCGGCTTCGTCATCGTCTATATGGTCGTAACCCAAGAGATGCAAGCAGCCGTGGATGACTAGATGGGCCCAATGGGCCTCAAGTTCCTTGCCTTGTTCGGCCGCTTCGCGTTCGACCACCGCGACGCAGATCACCAGGTCGCCCAGCAGCGGGATATCCAGCAATTCGTCGGGCACGTCGGCGGGGAAGGACAGCACGTTGGTCGCGTAGTCTTTCTGGCGCCAGGTGTGGTTCAGCTCACGGCCTTCGGCCTCGTCCACCAGACGAATGGTCAGTTCCGAGTCGGCGGTGCGCTGGCGCAAGGCCAGTTCACACCATTGGCGGAACTGGGCTTCGCTGGGGGCGGGCGCGTCGGTGGCCAGCTGCAGGTCTAGCTCAAGCATCGTGGCGAGCGTCCTTGGCGGGCGCGTCGTCGCGGTGTTCGAAACGCTCATAGGCCTCGACAATGCGCTGCACCAGCGGGTGGCGTACCACGTCCTTGGGCATGAAGTGCGTGAAGCTGATACCCGGCACGTCCTTGAGCACCTCGATCACCTGGCCCAGGCCCGACTTGGTGCCCTTGGGCAGGTCGACCTGGGTGATGTCGCCCGTGATCACGGCAGTGGAGCCGAAACCGATACGGGTGAGGAACATCTTCATCTGCTCAACGGTGGTGTTCTGGCTTTCGTCGAGGATGATGAAGCTGTTGTTGAGCGTGCGGCCACGCATGTAGGCCAGTGGTGCGATCTCGATCACCTGGCGCTCGATCAGCTTGGCCACGTATTCAAAGCCGAGCATCTCGTACAGCGCGTCGTAGAGTGGGCGCAGGTACGGGTCGATCTTCTGGGCCAGGTCGCCGGGCAGGAAACCGAGCTTTTCGCCGGCCTCGACCGCTGGGCGCACCAGCAGGATGCGCCGCACTTGCTCGCGCTCCAGGGCATCGACAGCGCAGGCCACCGCCAGGTAGGTCTTGCCGGTACCGGCCGGGCCGATGCCGAAGTTGATGTCGTTGCCGAGGATTTCCTTGACGTACTTCTGCTGATTCAAGCCGCGGGGGCGAATCATGCCTTTTTTGGTACGCAAGGCCACGCTGGCTTCGGCCACCGGGTTATTGGCCAGGTCTTCCACAGCCGATTCCTGCAGGTACAGGTGCACGGTCTCCGGCGACAGCTCGCTACCCTTGGTTTCGCGGTAGAGGCGGCGCAACAGGTTTTCTGCAGACGTGGTGTGTTGAGGTTCACCAATGAGCTCGAACTGATTGCCGCGGTTGCGGATCTCGATGCTCAGGCGTTGTTCGATCAGGCGCAGGTGCTCGTCGAACTGGCCGCACAGGTTGGCGAAACGGCGAGCCTCAAACGGCTCGAGGATAAAGCGATGGGGTTCTGCTATGGGTGCGTTCAAGGTTGCTTTTAGCCGCCCTTTGGCTGATGAGGTGAGAGAGAGAATAACGCCAGGCGCCGGTGTGCGAAAGCACTTAAATAGCTTGGCCCCACTCTCGATAACCCTGAAGAACCCCTGTGGGAGCTGGCTTGCCTGCGATAGCGGTGGGTCAGTTGGCACATAGGGCACTGATACATCGCTATCGCAGGCAAGCCAGCTTCCACATTTTGATCTTCATCCGGTCAGCGAGATCAGTTGATCAACGAGCCACGCAACGAGTGTGGCTGCGCCGCATCAATGTGCACATCGGCAAACTGGCCGATCAGCGTGGGATTGTCGCAGCGGAAGTTGACGATTCGGTTGTTCTCGGTACGCCCCTGCAATTCACCCGGGTCTTTCTTCGAATAATCGGTGACCAGAATGCGCTGGATCGAACCGACCATTTGTCGGCTGATTTCAAAGCCCTGCTGATTGAGGCGATGTTGCAGCGCGTTCAAGCGCTCTTTTTTCAACGCTTCCGGGGTTTCATCCAGCAGGTCGGCAGCCGGGGTGCCCGGGCGCTGGCTGTAGACGAACGAGTAGGAGAAGTCGAAACCGACGTCCTCGATCAGCTTCATGGTCTGCTGGAAGTCTTTCTCGGTTTCGCCCGGGAAGCCGACGATAAAGTCCGAACTGATGCAGATGCCCGGCACGGCAGCGCGCAGTTTGCGCAATTTGGATTTGTATTCCAGCGCGGTGTGGTTGCGCTTCATCGCCGACAAAATGCGGTCCGAACCCGATTGCACCGGCAAGTGCAGGTGTTTGACCAGCTCTGGCACTTCGGCGTGGGCCTGGATCAGGCTGTCGGAGAACTCCAGCGGGTGGGAGGTGGTGTAGCGGATACGCTCGATGCCATCGACAGCGGCGACCACGCGGATCAATTCCGCCAGGTCGGCCAGGCGGCCATCATCGGTCTGGCCACGGTAGCCGTTGACGTTCTGGCCCAGCAGGGTCACTTCGCGCACGCCGTTTTCAGCCAGGTGGATGATTTCCGATAGCACATCGTCAAACGGCCGGCTGACTTCTTCGCCGCGGGTGTAAGGCACCACGCAGAAGGTGCAGTACTTGCTGCAGCCTTCCATCACCGACACATAGGCGCTCGGCCCATCGATGCGCGGTTCGGGCAGATGATCGAATTTTTCGATTTCGGGGAACGACACGTCAACCTGCGGCAGCTTGGTGATGCGTGCGGCGTCGATCATCTCGGGCAAGCGGTGCAGGGTTTGCGGGCCGAACACCACATCGACATAGGGCGCGCGGTCGCGGATCGCAGCGCCTTCCTGGCTGGCCACGCACCCGCCGACGGCGATCACCATGTCCGGGTTGGCCAGTTTCAATTCGCGCCAGCGGCCCAGCTGCGAATACACACGGTCCTGGGCCCGCTCGCGGATCGAGCAGGTATTGAGCAGGATCACGTCGGCATCTTCGGCGCGGGCAGTGACTTCCAGGGCCTGGTGTTCGCCCAGCAAGTCGACCATGCGCGAGCTGTCGTACTCGTTCATCTGGCAACCGTGGGTTTCGATGTAAAGCTTCTTGGCCATGGGAATCGTCAACTGGTGGTAAAGAACCGCGCATTATAGGGGGCATGCCCATTGGTTCCTAGCGCTGTGCATCGGGTGCCATGCTATAGTTCGCGCCCTCTTTTATATCCCCATGTGTTGTTCGCCCACCATGACCAAACGTGAAGCTCCAATCTATAAGGTGATTTTCCTCAACCAGGGCCAGGTGTTCGAAATGTACGCCAAGCAGATCTATCAAAGTGATCTGTGGGGCTTCCTGGAGGTGGAAGAGTTCGTCTTTGGCGAGCGCACCCAGTTGGTGGTCGATCCGGGCGAAGAAAAGCTCAAGGCCCAGTTCGAAGGGGTAGTGCGCAGCTTTGTGCCCATGCATTCGATTGTGCGCATCGATGAAGTCGAGCGCTTGGGGACGCCGAAGATCAGTGAAGCTCGGGGCATGAGCAATGTGATGCCGTTTCCGATGCCGATGCCTGAGAAGTGATCTGCAATTAATTTGTAGGGCGTTTCCGAAACTGCCTCTCAATGGATAGACATTTTGTTTGAAAGATAGCAAATTTTGTTTATTCAGAGAGGGCATCATGAATATACCAATAATAAGAAAACCTCGAAGTTTCCCCCGTTCGACTGCGTTTAATCACGCCACTCATTAGCGCCAAGTTCCAACACGCCTTCATTAACGAACTGACCTGTTCGGGAGTAGCCCTGTGCGCGATCCTCGCTATGACATTCTGTTTGAACCGGTGCAAATAGGCCCGGTGCGTACCCGCAATCGCTTTTATCAAGTTCCGCACTGTAATGGCATGGGCCACGTGCACCCCTCGGCGATGGCGCGCATGCGCGCAGTGAAAGCCGAGGGCGGCTGGGGCGTGGTGTGCACGGAAGAATGCGAAATCAGCCCGCTGAGCGAGTTCTCCCCTTATATAGAAGCGCGTCTTTGGGATGAACGCGATATTCCTGCACTGGCGCGCATGTGTGAGGGGGTACACCGTCACGGGGCGTTGGCTGGGGTAGAGCTGGCATTCAATGGTTACTCGGCGCCCAACCGCTACAGTCGCGAAATTCCCTGGGCGCCTTCCAATACCCCGGTGCGCAGTTACGACCCGGTGCAGGCTCGGGCCATGAGCCATGCCGATATCCGGCAATTGCGCGCCCTGCATCGAGCCGCCGCATTGCGCGCCCGGGAGGCGGGTTTCGACATTATCTATGTGTACGCCGGCCACGACTTGAGCGTGCCGTTCCATTTCCTCACGCCACGCAATAACCGGCGTACCGACGAATACGGCGGTACGCTGAAAAACCGTGTGCGCCTGTTGCGCGAGTTGATTGAAGACACTCGCGACGCAGTGGGTGATCGGTGTGCCGTAGCGGTCCGCCTGGCGGTGGATGAGCAAATGGCCGACGGCCTCAGCCGCGAGGGCGAAGGTGCCGAAATCTTCTCGATGCTGGCGGACCTGCCGGACTTGTGGGACGTCAATGTCGCCGATTGGTCCAATGACAGCGTGACGGCGCGCTTTGCCGGGGAGGGTTACCAGGAGGCCTTCCTGCTGGGGCTCAAGGCGCTGACCAGCAAGCCCGTGGTGGGCGTCGGCCGCTTCACTTCGCCGGACACCATGGTGTCTTTGGTTCGCCGTGGCGTACTGGACCTGATCGGGGCGGCCCGCCCTTCGATTGCCGATCCGTTCTTGCCCAAGAAGATTGAAGAGGGGCGCGCCGAGGAAATTCGCGAATGCATCGGCTGCAATGTATGTGTCAGTGGCGACCACACCAGCACGCCCCTGCGCTGTACACAGAACCCGACCATGGGCGAGGAGTGGCGGCGTGGCTGGCACCCCGAGTCGGTCAACCGTACGCAGCAACCCGGCCGGGCGCTGGTGGTCGGCGCCGGGCCATCCGGGCTTGAGTGTGCACGGATCCTAGGTGCGCGAGGGATGGAAGTGGCCCTGGTCGACAGCCTGCGCACCCTAGGCGGGCGTGTAGCGTTGGAAGCCCGGCTGCCGGGGCTGGCGAGTTGGGCACGGGTGATTGACTATCGACTGGATGCGTTGAGCCGCATGCCGTCAGTCGAGATCTATCGGGAAAGCCCCTTGCAGGCCCAGGATGTGCTGGATTTCGCCGCCGAGCATGTGTTCATCGCTACGGGTTCCCATTGGCGGCGGGATGGCTTGGGACGCGCCTTGCGCTCCCCCTTAACGGGCCTGGAGAGCCTGCCCGTGCTGACGCCTGATGACCTGATGGCGGGGGTGTTGCCCACTTCGCCGGTGCTGCTGTTCGATGACGATCACTATTACATGGGCAGCGTGCTGGCCGAACACCTGGTGGCGCGGGGTGTGGAGGTGATATTCGTCACCCCTGCGGCGGACGTGGCGGCCTGGACCCATAACACTCTCGAGCAGCACCGCATTCAGCGTCGTCTGATGCAGTTGAATGTCACGATCATACCGTCCCATACGCTGGTCAGCGTTAAGCCAGAGGGTGTGGTAGCGGGCTGCATCTACACCGAACGTACGCGGTTGATCCCAGCTGCAGCCTTGCTGCTGGTCACTTCCCGGGAGCCTGAGCAGGCGCTGTATCAGGCCTTGAACAACTCACCCGAACAGTTACAGGCGGCAGGCATCCGAACGCTGACGCTGATCGGCGACTGTGTGGCGCCGGGCACCATTGCGGCGGCGGTGTATTCAGGTCATCGCATCGCACGTGAGTTCGATGCGCCCGAAGGCTCGCTGATAGTGCGGCGGGAAATTCCATTTATCGAGGTGTAGTCAGTCCGACTGTTCAATCAATAACGAGGAATACAATAATGAAAAAAATACTCCTGATGTTATTCACCACACTCCTTATTAATTCATCGTTGTTTGCCAGCGATTATAAAGTGATCCGTTTCGCTGCCGATCCCAACTATGCGCCCTTTGCTTATAAAGACAGTACGGGCACTTTGACCGGTTTTGAAATAGATATTGGCAATGCAATTTGTGCACATTTGAATGTTCGCTGCCAATGGGTCGAGAGTGACTTTGACGGCATGATTCCCAGCCTCAACGCCGGCAAGATCGACGCCATCCTTGCTTCAATGACCATCACTGCCGCTCGGCAAAAGGTCATCGACTTTTCCTCGGAGGTGTTTTCCAGTCCCACCGCCATGGTGATGCGCCCTGGCACTGAGCTTTCCACAGGCATGGCCGTCGGCTATTTGCAGGGCAGTACTCAAGAAGTGTATGCCCGGCAAGTGCTCGCCGGGCAGGGTATGAAGGTGGTGGCTTATGCCGATCAGGAGCAAGTGTACGCGGACCTGCTGACAGGGCGTTTGCAGGCATCGCTGCAGGATGCTCAGCAAGCACAGAGCGGATTTTTACGTTCACCCCAAGGCGTCGGGTTCGTGCTGGGCCCGTTGATTGACAGCGAGTTGATGCCGTCCAAAAGCGGCATTGGCATCGCCAAGGGCAACCACACGTTGAAAGCGCTGTTGGATAAGGGGCTGGCTGCCCTGCACGCCGATGGCACCTACGCTCGCCTGCAAGAGCAGTACTTCCCCGGAGTGAACATGTTCAGCGGCCAATAACCGCCCTCAACGGCCAGCGAGGACACAATCATGCTACCTGCCTTCACTCAATTCGCCGCGTCCCTGGGCGGTTTTTTGCCGATGTTACTGCACGGGGTCTGGGTCACCCTGCAACTGGCACTGTTGTCATTGCTGCTGGGGCTGATCCTGGGCCTGCTGGGGGCAGGCGCCAAGCTGTCCAGGGTCAGGGCATGGCGCCTGTGCGCGCAGGTGTATACCACCTTGATTCGCGGGGTTCCGGACCTGTTGTTGATGCTGTTGATTTTCTACGGGTTGCAGACAGGCCTGAGTCGTCTGACCAGCGAATTGGGCTGGGCCTACATCGATGTCGACCCTTTCAGCGCCGGCGTGATCACTCTGGGGTTTATCTACGGCGCCTATTTCACCGAAACCTTTCGCGGCGCGTTGCTGGCTGTGCCCCGGGGCCAGTTCCAGGCTGCCAAAGCCCTTGGCCTGACCTTCAGGCAGAGTTTTGTGCATGTGATATTCCCGCAAATGATGCGGTTTGCCCTGCCGGGGCTGGGCAATAACTGGATGGTCTTGCTCAAGGCCACGGCGTTGGTGTCGATCATCGGCTTGGCAGACTTGGTGAAAGTGGCGCAGATGGCGGGCAAGAGCAGTCAGCAATTACTGGCTTTTCTGCTGCTGGCGGCGCTGGTTTACCTGTTGCTCAGCAGTGTTTCAAACGCGGCGTTGCGCTGGCTGGAGCGTCGGTATGGTGACGGTGTGCAGGAATCATCATCATGATCGAGCTTATCCAGGAGTATTGGCGGCCGTTTATCTATTCTGACGGCCAACAAATCACCGGCCTGGCCATGACCTTGTGGCTGACTAGCGCCTCTTCGTGCCTGGGCCTGCTGTTGGCGTTGCCACTGTCCATTGCCAGGACGTCCAGCCGACGCTGGCTGCGTTGGCCGGTGCAAAGCTTTACCTACGTGTTTCGCGGCACACCGCTGTATATCCAGTTGCTGATCTTCTACACCGGCATCTACAGCATTGGCGCCGTTCGCGAGCAACCGTTGCTGGATGCTTTTTTTCGCGAAGCGCTCAATTGCACCCTTCTGGCGTTTGCCCTCAATACCGCGGCCTACACCACGGAAATACTCGCGGGCGCGATCCGGGCGATGCCGCGCGGTGAAATCGAGGCTGCACGGTCGTTGGGTTTCGACGGTTGGAAGCTTTACGTGCACTTGATCATGCCCTCGGCCCTGCGCCGGTCGTTGCCCTACTACAGCAATGAAGTGATCTTCATGTTGCATTCCACCACCCTGGCGTTCACGGCAACGGTGCCGGATATCCTGAAAGTCGCACGGGATGCCAACGCTGCAACCTTCCTCACCTTCCAATCCTTTGGCCTGGCCGCGGCGCTCTACTTGTGCATTACGTTCGCGTTGATCTGCCTGTTCCGTCTGGCAGAACGACGCTGGCTGAGCTTTCTTGATTCGAATCGATAGGAGGCGATATGCAGACTTGCAGACATGAACTGTTGACGGCTGTGCCAGGCACCACGCGGCATATTCATAGTTTTCATTACGGCCCAGCCGATGCGCCGAGCAAGGTTTACATCCAGGCTTCCCTGCACGCCGATGAGTTGCCGGGGATGTTGGTGTTGTGGCATCTCAAACAACGGCTGGCAGATCTGGAGGCCAAAGGTGCGCTGCGTTGGCAGGTGGTGCTGGTGCCGGTGGCCAATCCGCTGGGGTTGGAGCAGGTGCTGATGGACGTGCCGCAGGGGCGCTTCGATAACGACAGTCGAGAGAACTTCAATCGCTTCTTCGTCGACGTCAGCCAGCAGGTCGGGGATCAGGTCCAGGATGTTCTGACTGATGATCCTGCGCATAACCTGCACCTGATCCGCGCGACCTTGCGGCAAACCCTTGTCAGCCAGGTGCCGGGGACCCAGCTGCATTCCCTGCGCCTGGCCCTGCAAACGCTGGCCTGTGACGCCGACAGAGTGCTGGACCTGCATTGTGATTTCGAGGCGGTGCAGCACCTGTACCTGGCACCGGACGCCTGGCCCCAGGTGGAACCGCTGGCGCGGTACCTGGGCGCCCGGGCCTGCTTTATGAGCCCGGACGCGGGCGGGCATTCGTTCGACGATTGCTACACCTTGTTCTGGGCACGGATGCAGGCGCGTTTCCCTGGGGTCTTTGCGGCGCCGGGTTTTGCCGTGACCGTGGAGTTGCGCGGCGTGGCTGATGTGAGCCACGGGCTGGCGCGACAGGATTGTCAGGCGTTGATCAACTATCTGACTTTGCAGGGAGGCGTTGAGGGGCAAGCGCCTCCACTACCGGCGTTATTGAGTCCGCCAACACCCTTGGCGGGGGTCGAGCCGGTGGTGAGTGCGGTGGGAGGCTTGATTGTGTTTTGCGCGCAGGTGGGGGATTACCTGGAAGCAGGACAAATCGTGGCGCACGTCATCGATCCGATTACAGACCGTGTGACCGAGGTAGCGTGTGAGCGTGCAGGGCTTTTGTATGTACGATCAATACGCCGAATGGCAAGCGCCGGTATGGCGATTGCCCACGTCGCAGGGGTCACGGCGTATCGACAGGGCTACCTGTTATCGCCGTGATCAAGGCAGGGGAGAGAAAGGCGAACGCCCATCGGCGCTCTGCAACTCCTGCAGGTAGTTGCGGAAAATCTGCCCCAGCACCTGGGTCGCCACTTCCAGTTCATCGCGCTGCATGTGCTCGGCGACTTCGTCGGCGGTGTCCAGCGCGTCTTCGGCGCCATTGACCGCGGCCATTTTCAGCACGATGTACGCCTGAATGTTGTTGGCCGGCACGCCTTCGCCTTTGAAGAACATGTTGCCCAACTGGTATTGCGCCTGGGCGTGGCCCTGCAACGAGGCTTTCTCGAAGTAGCTCAACGCTTTGTTGAGGTCAACGGCCGGGTTCTTGCTGTCGTGGTAGTACTCGCCCAACTCGTATTGCGCCTGCGCATCCCCGTCCTCGGCCTGTTTCTGGCACGCGCTCAGGGCTTCGGCCTGGCTCTCTGGCTGGGTATTGAGGGTGCAACGACCCATCGCTGGAATTAACAACGAGTTGCCGCCGGCCTGGGCATGTGCCAGTAGCGGTTGAAGGAGCAACAGGCAGCCCAGAACCAGGGTGCGGCCGGTGCGTTTCATGGGAATCGACTTACCTCTGACGGGGCGCGCGGACCCTCGAGGGAGTCCAATAAGCGCGCATTATGAAATAAGCAGGCCTCTGCTTACAAAGTCTTTACTCGTTTTTCTGCTGCTTGGGCAAGTTATCTGCCGGATTGCAGTGCAATTCTCGAAAAAACCAGGAATTCTCTGTAAGCAAAGTAGCAAATCTGACGCTGCCAGGGGCAACGTCAGAGGTTGCCGTCACTTATTTCAGGGCCGCGAAGGCGCGCTCGGCAGCATCCAGGGTCAATTTCAGTTCGGCTTCGCCATGGGCAATCGAGGTGAAGCCGGCTTCAAAGGCGCTCGGCGCCAGGTACACGCCGCCTTCGAGCATCAGGTGGAAGAAGCGCTTGAACAGCTCGGCATCGCTGCCCATCACGTCATCGAAGGTGACGATATCGTCGGCGCCGCTGAAGTACAGGCCGAACATGCCACCGGCCTGGGTGGTCACAAACGGGATGCCGGCGGCGTCGGCGCGTTGTTGCAGGCCGTCGAGCAGGCGCGTGGTGTAGTCGGTCAGCTCGGCGTGGAAGCCCGGGCGGCTGATCAGGCGCAGGGTGGTCAGGCCGGCGGCCATGGCCAGTGGGTTACCCGACAAGGTGCCTGCCTGGTATACCGGGCCGAGCGGGGCGATGTGTTGCATGATCTCGCGCTTGCCGCCGAAGCAGCCTACCGGCATGCCGCCGCCGATGATCTTGCCGAAGGTGCTCAGGTCTGGCGTAACGCCGTAGTAAGCCTGGGCGCCACCGAGGGCGACCCGGAAACCGGTCATCACTTCGTCAAAAATCAGCACCACGCCATGCTTGTCGCACTGCTCGCGCAAGCCCTCAAGAAAACCCGGGGCCGGTGGAACGCAGTTCATGTTGCCGGCAACCGGCTCGACGATGATGCAGGCAACGTCCTGGCCGACTTCGCTGAGCATCTGCTCGACGGCTGCGATGTCGTTGAACGGCAAGGTCAGGGTGTGCTTGGCGAATGCCGCAGGTACGCCAGCGGAATTGGGGACGCCCTGGGTCAGCGCGCCGGAGCCGGCTTTCACCAGCAGGCTGTCGGAGTGGCCGTGGTAGCAGCCTTCGAACTTGATGATGTTGTCGCGGCCGGTGAAACCACGGGCCAGGCGGATCGCGCTCATGGTGGCTTCGGTGCCGGAGCTGACCATGCGCACCATTTCCATCGACGGCACGATCGAGCAGACCAGGTCGGCCATCTCGGTTTCCATCGCGGTCGGGGCGCCGTAGGACAAGCCGTGTTGCAGTTGCTGGCGCACCGCCTCCAGCACATCCGGATGGCTGTGGCCGAGGATCATCGGGCCCCAGGAGCCGACGTAGTCGACATAGCGCTTGTCGTCTTCATCGGTGACGTAGGCGCCTTCGGCATGCTTGAAGAACAACGGCGTGCCGCCCACGCTCTTGAACGCACGCACGGGGGAGTTCACACCGCCGGGGATGTGTTTCTGGGCGTTGGCAAACAGGGTTTCGGAACGGGACATGATCGGGCTCTCTAAACTGAAGATTTAAGAAGGTCGTTGAATGCACGGGCGCGGCGCGTGACTTCCTGGGTGCTGTCGGCACCGAACAGGCCATGGACCACGGCGAGCAGGTCAGCCCCGTGGGCCACCAGCGGCTCGGCGTTTTCCAGGGTGACGCCGCCGATTACGCAGATCGGCAGGTGCAGGCGCTTGCGGGCCTGGGCCAGCATGTCAACGGTGGCGGCGGGTGCGCCGGGTTTGGTCGTGGAATTGAAGAAGCGGCCGAAGGCGACGTAGCTGGCGCCTTCTTTGGCGGCCTGTTCGGCCAGTTCGATCTGGCTGTGGCAGGTGGCGCCGATGATCGCCTTGGCGCCGAGCAGTGCCCGGGCCGAGGTCAGCGGGCCGTCGGTCTGGCCCAGATGTACGCCGACGCCCAGTCGCGCGGCCAGTTCGGCATCGTCGTTGATGATCAATTGAGTCTTGTAGCGCGAGCACAGTTCATAGAGCTTTTCGGCTTCACGCAGGCGCCGTGTCTCGTCGCTGCTTTTGTCGCGGTACTGCAACAGGGTGACGCCACCGTCCAGCGCCGCCTCGACGTAGGCGAGGAATTTGCCGGCCAACAGTTGGCTGTCGGTAATGGCGTAAAGGCCGCGTAGTTTCATCGGGCAAACCCCTTGCTGACGAGCGATAAGTTACGAGCAGAAATCCAGCGGCAATCGACGCGGCACGAACTGGCCCTGGCCGAGTTGTTCGGCATCACGCAGGGTACGCCACGTGTAGTTGAGAGCCGTTTGCACGGCGCTGGCCAAACCTTCGCCTTGGGCAATGCGCCCGGCCAGCGCACTGGCCAAGGTGCAACCCGAGCCGTGATAACCGCCGGGCAAACGCTGGCAGGTAAAGGTCTGGCGCGTGCCGTCGCGGCTGTACAGGCGGTTGTGCACTTCGTGCTCGTCGCCATGGCCACCGGTGATCAGCAGGTGCTTGATGTACGGCAACAGCTTCTCGGCGCAGTCGTCGGCGCTGCCGTCGGGCAGTTCCGCGAGGATGCGCGCTTCGGGCAGGTTGGGGGTGGCGATCAATGACAAGGGCAGCAGCCGCTCGCGCATTGCATAACCGACCTCGTCCTTGCCCAGGCTACCGCCGCCGCCGGCGCGCAGCACCGGGTCGCAGACCACCGGCAAATGCGGGTGCGCCTGCAGCAGTTCGACCACGGTGTCGACCATCGCGGTGGAGCCGAGCATGCCCAGCTTGACTGCCGCAACTTCAGAGTCGCCGAGCACGGCATTGGCCTGGGCCAGTACCCACTCACGGTCAAGCACGCGGAAATCACTGACATTGACAGTATTTTGCACGGTCAACGCGGTGACGGCCGGGGCCGCGTGGCAACCCTGGGCGAGCAGGGCTTCGATATCTGCCTGCAGGCCGGCGCCACCACTGGGGTCGTGGCCGGAGAGACAGAGGACAACGGGGCGAGAGCTGTAGATATTCATGGTGCGCGAGCTTACCACCAAACGCTTTTTGCGTGGCTGCCTGGCGATGGCAGGAGTTTGCCGCTGCGGCGCGATTTGCCGTGGCTGAGCGCTGCACTGAGATGAGCTGAAAGCATTGCCCTAGAGCTGTCCTAAAAAAAGTTCCCGCGGTGGCTAATGGCTTTTACTGGCTATGCTAAAGTGCATCCAAACAACTTACTGTATCGCCGGTGTACGTCTTCTCAAAAGGAATGGGGGGCTTTTGACACAACCGGACCAGGCTACGCTGGGGCTCTATGCGCTATTTGCTGATTTTTTTATTGTGCGGGCTGCCGATGCTCGCCAGCGCCGTCGAGTTCAACCAGGACACGCGAAGCCTCCCGTTGGGCCGGGTCATGCAAGTGCTCGAAGACCCAACCGATGCCCTCACCATCGCCGATGTCAGTTCCCCCGCCTATGCCGCCCAATTCAAGACCCACGACAAAGACACGCTCAATGCCGGCTATTCACGCTCGGTGTTCTGGCTGAAGGTCAACCTGCACTACACCGCCCAAGATCCCCGGGCACCACGCACCTGGTTTCTGGAACTGGCCTACCCGCCGCTCAATCGCCTGGACCTTTACCAGGACGACGGCACTGGTCACTTCCGCCTCACCACCCGCACCGGCAGCGCGTTGCCGTTTTCCAGCCGTGAGGTGAGCCAGAGCAACTACCTGTTCAAGCTCAGCTTCTTGCCCGACCAGCAACAAACCGTCTACCTGCGCTTGCAAAGCCAAGGCTCGATCCAGGCACCACTGACATTGTGGGCCGGCACCGCCTACATGGAGGAGCAGCCGCTGCGCTTGTACGTGCTCGGCGCCATCTACGGTGTGTTGCTGGGCATGCTGATCTACAACCTGTTTATCTACCTGAGCGTGCGCGACACCAGCTACCTGTATTACATCCTCTATATCGCCTCGTTCGGCTTGTATCAGCTGTCGGTCAATGGCGTCGCGGTGGAGTACTTCTGGCCGAACAACCCGTGGTGGGCGAATGCGGCGGTGCCCTTCCTGATCGGCTCGGCGGCCTTGTTCGGCAGCCTGTTCGCGCGCAGCTTCCTGCACACCGCGCAGCACAGCCGCTGGCTCAACCGTATCCTGCTGGCGCTCGCGGCCTGTGGAGGGTTGGTGATGGCACTGGCGTTGTTGACCAGTTACGCCGTGGCCCTGCGCCTGGCCACTGCGCTGGCGCTGGTGTTTACCGTGACCATCTTCGTGGCGGCCATCAAGGCCTGGTATTGCGGGCAGCGCATGGCGCGTTATTTCATCATCGCCTGGTCGGCTTTCCTGCTCGGCGGGGTGGTCAACACCCTGATGGTGCTGGGTTACCTGCCTAACGTGTTCCTGACCATGTACGCCAGCCAGCTCGGCTCAGCCATTGAAGTGGCGCTGTTGTCCCTGGCCCTGGCCGACCGCATCAACGGCATGCGCGAACAGCAGGCGCAGATTCTCCTCGATGCCAGCCAGAAGCTGGAAGCGCTCAACCAGCAACTGGCCCGCAGTAATCGCCTCAAAGACGAATTTCTCGCCACCCTGACCCACGAATTGCGCACGCCGATGAACGGTGTGATCGGCTCGCTGGAGCTGATGCAAACCGTGTCATTGGACGATGACCTGACGCAGTACCAGCAAACCGCCGCCGGCTCGGCGCGGGACATGATGCGCATGGTCAACGGCATCCTCACCCTCACCGAATTGCAGGCCGGTCGCCTGGTGGCCCAGCCGCAAGTGTTCAGCCTGCGCGGCACGCTCGATACCTTGCGCCAGCAATTCACCGGCAGCGCCCAGAGCAAAGGCCTGGCGTTCTCCATTGATGTGGCCGATGAGGTGCCGGACCGGCTGATCGGCGACGCCGACAAACTGCTCCAGTGCCTGGATTGCCTGCTCGATAACGCTTTCAAATTCACCCACGTCGGCGCGGTGCGCTTGCGAGTGGTGGGCGTGCCCCAAGGGGATGGCGCCTTGCACCTGAGCTTTATCGTCACCGACACCGGTATCGGCTTCGCCTTTCTCGATGAGGCCACGCTGTATCAGCGTTTCTTTCAGTTGGACGGCTCGATGACGCGTGAATACGGCGGCCTGGGCATTGGCCTGGCGATCTGCCGGCAGTTGATCGAACTGCTGGGCGGGCGCCTGACCCATCATTCTGAGCCCCGTAAAGGCAGTCGCTTCCAGTTGGAAGTGGACGTCAGCGCCGTGCCGCAGCAGGTGACGCCCGCCACGCAAACGCTGCCTGCACAGCGTGCGCCTCAGGAGTGCACGGTGCTGTTGGTGGACGACAACAGCGTGGGCCAACTGGCGGTGCGTGGCATGTTGCTCAAGCTCGGTTACCGGGTCAAAACCGTGGACAGCGGCCCGGCGGCACTCGCTGCGTTGCAAGCGCACAGCTTCGACGCCGTGCTGCTGGATGTGCCAGAGGGTGGCTTTTCGTTGTGCTGTCAGATTCGCGCATTGCCTGGCTGCGGTGAATTGCCGGTGATCGCCCTGAGCTCTTCGCCCAATGGGCCGGAGCGTGAGCGCTGCCATGGCATTGGCATGACGGATCGGCTGGCCAAGCCGGTGCGTTTCGATGCTTTGCAGGCGGCACTTGAACGTAGCGTGCTGTGCGCGGATGAGGGTGAAAGCGCCGAACATTCGGCGCGTATGCCACTTTTTTAAGGTCTTGCACGGTGCTTAACTGAATTCCGGGCCACTGTTCATGCGGCCTTTTTTCCAGGAGGCCCGTCATGAACCTGCATCAGTTTGCCGAAACCCACGACGTCACCAACCAGCCACCGTCCCTGGACGGCACCAACCTGTATCGCATCGACTTGCCTTTGCAGGAATGGTCACGCCGCTTTGGCGCCGGCTGGGCCCAAGCGCGCATTGATGCCTACGGCGCGCTGGCGGGTGGGCCGTTGATGGCAGCCGGCTTCCTGGCCAACCAGAACAAACCGGTGTTCAGCAGCCATGACCGTTATGGCCATCGCATTGACCTGGTTGAGTTTCACCCGGCTTATCACGAGCTGATGCGCACCGCCGTCGAGCATGGCCTGCCGTCGTTGCCGTGGGCCCATCCCCAGGCGGGCGCCCATGTGGCGCGTGCGGCGATGACCTACCTGCACAGCCAGGCCGAAGCCGGCAGCGGCTGCCCGCTGACCATGACCTTCGCCTGCGTCCCGGCCCTGCGCCTGCAACCGGAGCTGGCGGACCTCTGGCTGCCTAAAGTCCTCAGTACCCAATACGACCCCCGCAATGTCGGCATCGCCCACAAGGCCGGCGCTACTATCGGCATGGCCATGACCGAGAAGCAGGGCGGCACCGACGTGCGCGCCAACACCACCCGCGCTTACCCCGTGGGCGCGAGTGGCCCTGGCCAAGCCTACGAGTTGGTGGGGCATAAGTGGTTCTGCTCGGCACCGATGTGCGATGGCTTTCTGACCCTGGCCCAGACCGACAAGGGCCTGACCTGTTTCCTGCTGCCCCGGCACCGCCCGGATGACACGCGCAACGAGTTCTACATCCAGCGCTTGAAGAACAAACTCGGCAACTGCTCCAACGCCTCCAGCGAAGTGGAATTTCGCGGCGCCCTGGCGTGGATGGTCGGTGAAGAAGGCCGCGGCGTTCCAACCATCATCGAAATGGTTGCCATGACCCGCTTCGATTGCATGGTCGGCTCCAGCGCCTTGATGCGTCAGGCGCTGACCCAGGCCAGCCATCACTGCGCTCATCGGCAGGTGGGTGGCCGCGTGCTCAGCGAGCAGCCGCTGATGCAGAACGTGCTGGCCGACCTGGCCCTGGAAAGCGAAGCGGCCCTGGCCTTGAGCCTGCGCATGGGCCGCGCCCTGGATCATCTTGATGATGCGCATGAAGCCAAATTCGCCCGGCTGGTCACGGCCGTGGGCAAGTACTGGATCTGCAAACGCGCGCCCGCGATGATCAACGAAGCCGCCGAATGCATGGGCGGTGCCGGGTATGTGGAGGACAGCATCCTGCCGCGCCTTTACCGCGAGGCACCGGTGAATTCGACGTGGGAAGGTTCCGGCAATGTGCAGTGCCTGGACGTATTGCGTGCCCTGTCCAAAGAGCCGGGGGTACTGGAGGCGTTGTTTGTGGAGCTGGGCGATGGCCACGGCGACAAGCAGTTGGCGCGGCATATCGAGCAGTTGAAGGCGGCATTCATGGACACCCAGGACATCCAGTATCGGGCGCGGCAACTGACCGAGGACATCGCCCTGGCGTTACAGGCCAAGTTGTTGCTGGAGGCGGGTAATGCGGCGGTGAGTGATGGGTTTATCGCCAGCCGGCTGGGTGAATCGTCGGGGCGGGTATATGGCACCTTGCCGCGTGGCGTCGACGTGGAAGCAATTGTCGCCCGCTCAACCCCGCAATCGCTCTGAATAAACACAATCCAAATGTGGGAGCTGGCTTGCCGGCGATAGCGGTGGTGCAGCCAGCAATTATGTAGCTGATAGACCGCTATCGCAGGCAAGCCAGCTCCCACCTATCAACGCATTCCACTTCTGGTGTTTCGGTGAGGCTTGGATACAGGCAAGATAAAGGCCTGCAAGTCAGAACACAGGATGCTTACCGTGACCGAAGCTTTTGTTGTCGTTAAAACCGCCGAAGAAGCCGTGGACCGGCTGGCGGCGCTGCATGAGCGTGCCACTGGCGCGCTCAACCAGGCGCTCAAGCAATACCTCAAGGACCGCGTCGAGCCCGACGCCGAGCAGCGCGCATTGTTTCGCTACCCGGAACTGCGCTTGACCTACCACTGCCACGGTGAAGTCCCCCAAACCACTCGGGCGTATGCCAAGGTGCAACTGCCGGGGACCTACAGCGTCACCGTGACCCACCCGGCCGCGTTCCGTAAGTACCTGCTGGAGCAACTGGTGCCGCTGATGCACGACTTCACCGTCACGGTGGAAGTGGGCGTCAGCCAGCAGAACATCCCGTACCCCTATGTGGTGGAGCAGGGCGATGAACTGGCCGGCTCCGGCGTCACCGCCGCGACCCTGGCCCGTGTATTCCCCAGTACCGACCTGTCCGCCGCCACCGACGGCATTGCCGATGGCCTGTACGACTGGGAAAACACCGACCCGCTGCCCCTGGCCCTGTTCGATGCCGCCCGTGTGGACTTTTCCCTGCGCCGCCTGGTGCATTACACCGGCAGCGACTGGCGCCATGTACAGCCGTGGATCCTGCTGACCAACTACCACCGCTACGTGGACCAGTTCATCCTGCATGGCCTGGAGCAACTGCGCAGTGACCCGCGTTTTATCCGCATGGTGCTGCCGGGCAACGTGGTCATCGACAAGAGCATGGACCACGGCGAAGCCTCGGCCATTGCCGCCGGCGTGGTCTGGCACCGCTACCAGATGCCGGCGTATCACCTGCAGGCCACTGACGGCCACGGCGTGACCCTGGTGAACATCGGCGTGGGCCCGTCCAACGCCAAGAACATCACCGACCACCTGGCCGTATTGCGCCCGCATTGCTGGCTGATGATCGGCCACTGCGGCGGCTTGCGCCAATCCCAGACCATCGGCGACTACGTACTGGCCCACGCCTATATGCGCCGCGACGGGATTCTGGACCGTGTAGTACCGCCGAACATCCCGATCCCGGCCCTGGCCGAAGTGCAGCTGGCGCTTCAGCAAGCGGCGGCGAAAGTCACCGGCGAAAAAGGCGAAGAGCTGAAAAAACGCCTGCGCACCGGTACCGTGCTGACCTACGACGACCGTAACTGGGAACTGCGCTGGGCCCAGGAGCGGCCGCTGATCAACCTGTCTCGCGCCGTGGCCGTGGACATGGAAAGCGGCACCATCGCCGCCCAGGGTTACCGTTTGCGCGTGCCTTACGGCACCTTGTTATGCGTATCCGACAAGCCGCTGCACAGCGAGATCAAGCTGCCGGGTTCGGCCAACGCGTTCTACGAGCGTGCGGTCAGCCAGCATTTGAAGATCGGCATCGAGGCGGTCGACCTGTTGCGCACCGAACTCAACTCGTTGCACTCGCGCAAACTGCGCAGCTTCGACGAACCGCCGTTCCGCTAAGCGGTTGGGATGGTCATTTGGCGGTCAGGCCACTAGCATTGTCGGTCCTGACCGTTAGATGTTCCTTTGCCATGTCCCGTCCTACCCGTCCCGATTCGCGCCGCCCAGGCGTGAAACCTTCGCAGCCTGTTCGACGTGTCGCCAAGGCGCCACCGGCCGAGCCGAAGCTGATCCTGTTCAACAAACCGTTCGATGTGCTGACCCAGTTCAGCGACGAAGGCGGGCGCGCGACGCTCAAGGATTTTATCGATATTCCCGGTATTTACCCGGCGGGGCGCCTGGACCGTGACAGCGAAGGCTTGCTGCTGTTGACCAACGATGGCCAGCTTCAGGCGCGCATCGCCGATCCCAAGCACAAATTGGCGAAAACCTACTGGGTGCAAGTGGAAGGTGAGCCGACTGAAGAACAGCTGCAACGTCTGCGCGATGGTGTCGAGCTGAACGATGGCATGACCTTGCCTGCCGAGGCTCGACAACTGGATGAACCGGCGTTATGGCCGCGCAACCCGCCGGTACGCTTTCGCAAAAGCGTGCCGACGCATTGGCTGGAGTTGGTGATACGTGAAGGGCGCAACCGTCAGGTACGGCGCATGACCGCAGCAGTGGGCCTGCCGACGCTGCGCCTGGTGCGCGTGCGCATTGGCGACTGGTCTATCGACGGCCTGGATCAAGGCCAATGGAAGGCAGTGCCGGCGCGCTTATAAGGCTCCGGATTCAATCAGGCCGATCACCACGCTCTTGATGATGAACGCTGCCACACCAAGGCCCAACACGAAAAACAGGATGAACGAACCAAAGCGCCCGGCCTTGGATTTTTTCGCCAGGTCCCAGACGATAAAGCCCATGAAAATGATGAGGATAGTGACCAGGCCGGTCATCATCCATTCTTCAAACAGGGCGGGGTCGATGTTGTTCATGGGACTCTTCCGACAAGACAAGCGAGCAGTATACGGCAGCGTCACAAACGCAACATTGACCTGAGTCGTACGCGGTCAAACGGTGGGAGCTGGCTTGCCTGCGATAGCGGTCTGTCAGTGATCGTGAGGCAAACTGGCCCGCCGCCATCGCAGGCAAGCCAGCTCCCACCGTTGAACATCGTTGTTCTCAGGTGCGCAGGTGGGTCAGGGGCAGTTCGGTGCTGTTGAGCACTTGGTTCAGCACAAAGCTGGACCGCACGCTGGTCACCCCTTCGATCCGGGTCAGATGCCCCAGCAGCAATTTCTGATAGTGATCCATGTCCGGCACTACCACCTTCAACTGGTAGTCCGCATCCATCCCCGTCACGAGGCTGCACTCCAGCACTTGCGGCAGGGTGCGGATGGCGGCCTCGAAATTCTCGAAGCGTTCCGGCGTGTGACGGTCCATGCCGATCAATACATATGCGGTGAGGCTCAGGCCGAGCATCTTGCGGTCGAGCAGGGCGACCTGGCGGGCGATGTAGCCGTCGTCCTCCAATTGCTTGACCCGGCGTGAGCAGGGCGAAGGCGACAGGCCGATGCGTTCGGCCAGCTCCTGGTTGGAGATCCTCGCGTCGCGCTGCAATTCCGCCAGAATACTCAGGTCGTATCGGTCAAGCTTGCTCATTGGGTTGGCCTTTGTCGTAACTATTGCGGTTAATTATCCATGAAGGGTTAAAAATTGCGCAAGCACTGTTTATTGACGCAATCTTCGCAATCCTCTGCCCGCCCGGCACGCCTATGATTACCAACAGAATCACCGCCTGGACAACAGTCCACAGCAACGCGCCCAATCAGGCCCGTTGCGGCCGCCGCCCCAGCAGGGTTGAGCCGGCCTCCAGGCTGCACACTGTCCACAAGACGGCGTGAGGTGAGCCAACGTCAAAAGCGTTGAGCCAGGACGAAATTCTCAAGGGGTGGCCGACGGGTCACCCCTTTTTCTTTGTGCGCGTTTTGCCTTCAGAAAATAGTTCTCGTGACTGATAACCTGTCTCAGAACCGGGCGAGGCTTTTCCAGTCTCATGATCAAGCCCCAATCCGCAGTGAGGAAAAGCATGAAGCGCATCTGGCGTATGGCAGGTGTTGGTTTGCTGGTGGTCAGCGTCGGCTCCCAGGCGATGGCCGACGAACGCGATAACTCACCGGGCCAGGGGCAACGGCCTGAGCACAATCAGCCACGCCCACAAAACCCGCAGGGTGATCGTGGCGGCCAGCACGAGGGTGGCCAATGGCAAGGTCGGCCTCAAGGTCATGAGCCGGGGCGACCAGCACTGCAACCGCAACCCTCCAATAACCTGCCGATCCAGGGCCGGCCCGATACCGTGCGCCAGACTCAGGAGCCGCGCCAGGGTTATTACCGTGATATTCCCAGACGCCCCGATGACAACCGGCATTGGGAGGCCGGCGGCCCCGGTTCGCGTCCGGGTAACGATCGCCCCGGTGATAACCGCTGGCCAGGCCGCCCCGACGGGCATGGCAACGGCTGGGGCCCGGGCCCGCAACATCGCCCTGGATATGTCATCGACCGTTTTCCCGACCGCAATTACCGCGTGCCTTACCGTGGCCAGGACTACTTTTTCTCCGGTGGCTACTGGTATCGCCCCCAAGGCCCGCGCTACGTGGTGGTGACGCCGCCCTACGGCATCCGCGTGCATTACCTGCCGGACTACGCACGTGAAGTGTGGGTAGGCGGCTCACTGTTGTTCCTCGCCGCAGGCGCCTATTACGCCTACGAGCAAAGCACCCAACAATACGTGGTGGTACAACCACCGACGCAGGTGCCATCACCTCCGCCGACGCCTCAAGGCAACGGTTATGACGTGGTGGCTTACCCGGCCAACGGCCAGTCGCCAGCCCAGGTACAGCAGGACGGCTACGACTGTTATCGCTGGGCGGTGCAACAAAGTGGCTTCGACCCGCGCACCGTCACCTACGCCCCGGACCCTGCGGTGGTGCAAACCTACCGCCAGGCCCAGGGCAACTGCCTGGGCAGTCGTGGGTATCAGGTGCAGTACTAGGCCTTGTTACCGGTGACCACTTCCCGTGGGTCGGCGTGCACCAGCACTTCGGCTTTCGGGTATTCCCGGTGGATGGCATCGGCGGCCTGGTCGCTGATGCCGTGGGCCACCGACAGCGTCAATTCCCCCGGCAACTCCAGGTGCAACTGCACAAACCAGTGGTTGCCGGAAACCCGCGTACGCAAGTCGTGGGCACCCAGTACGCCGGGCACGCCACGGGCCAGCTCCAGCATGTGCTGGCTGACATCCGGCGGTAGCTCTTCATCCATCAACACCGCAAAGCTTTCCCGGGCGATCTGGATCGCGCTCCACAGAATGTAAGCGGCGATTCCCAGGCCGAACCAGGCGTCGACCTGATGAAAGCCAAAGCCTGCCAACACCAGCGCAATCAGGATGCTGCCATTGAGCAGCAAGTCTGAGCGGTAATGCAGCGAGTCGGCACGCACCGCGTTGGAGCCGGTCTCGCGCACCACGCGGTGTTGCAGCATCAGCAGGGCCATGGTCAGCCCCAGCGACAAGATAATCACGCCGATACTCAGCCACGGTGCGCCGACCGGCTCCGGATGCTTGAGCCGTTCATAGGCCTGGAGCGCAATCAGTACCGCACTGCCGGCGATAAACAAGGCTTGCGCCATACCCGCCAGCGACTCTGCCTTGCCATGCCCATAACGATGATCGTCATCGGCGGGGCGCAGGGCGTAATGCACCGCCAGCAAGTTCAGCAGCGAGGTCACGCCGTCGAGCAGCGAGTCGGTCAACCCGGCGAGCATGCTCACCGAGCCGCTGAGCCACCAGGCGATGGCCTTGGTCACAATCAACACACAGGCCACGCCCACCGAGGCGCGGGTGGCTAGGCGCAAGAGCCTTGCGTGTTCGGGGCTGCTGGTCATGAGCTGTCCTTACGCGGCAGGCTGCAGGCCCAGGGCCGCCAGTTGCTGCACGCTGCCCCTGAACTGGATCAGGCGTGGGTCGTCCAGCGGCAAGGTGCGGCCGGTTTCTTTCTGGATGATGCTTTGCAGCTTGGCGTTATCGACCTTGCCGTCAGCGCCGATGGCTTCGTGCAGTTTCTCGGGGGCGACCTGGGCGGTCTTGCCCGGTTCGAAGTAAATGGCGCCCGTGGCGAAGTCGACACCGAAGGCGATCAGGCCGGGGATCACATAAAACAACAGGCCGAGGGCATCGAGTACCGCGATGGTCGGGTCGATCTTGCCATCGATCTGGCCACGACGGTCGGGGTAGAAAATCGACCCGCAGGCGGTAAGTTGGCTCAGCAGGGTAACGGCGAGGACACCGCCGATGACACGGGAAGCGATACGCATGAAAAAGTCTCCTGAACATATTTAAGGGTGACTATAAGCCAGATCGGCCAGGCGCCGATGAACCAATGTGGGAGCTGGCTTGCCTGCGATTGCGACGGTTCAGGAAATACAGCGGCAACTGTCACACCGCTATCGCAGGCAAGCCAGCTCCCACCTTCGACTGCATTCACAGCCCAAAGCGTGGGTGTTTTTAAGACCCGCATCGGCACTCGGCAGTTCGCCGTTATACTCGCCGCTCTGCTTTGGAGCCAGTATGAATTCGTTGCCGATCGATGATGTTTTACCCGCCCTGCGTGACGCCTTGGCGCATCGCCATGAAGCCGTGCTGGAAGCGCCCCCCGGCGCCGGTAAAACCACCCGCGTGCCGTTGGCCTTGTTGCATGAGCCGTGGCTCGCCGGGCAAACCATCCTGATGCTCGAACCCCGGCGCCTGGCTGCCCGTGCTGCTGCCGAGCGGCTGGCCAGTGAACTGGGTGAAAAGGTCGGTGAGACCGTGGGCTACCGCATTCGGCTGGACAGCAAAGTCGGCCCCAACACGCGCATCGAGGTAGTCACCGAAGGTATCCTCACCCGCCGCCTGCAGGACGACCCGGCGCTGGACGGCGTGGGCTTGTTGATCTTCGACGAATTCCACGAGCGCAGCCTTGATGCCGACCTGGCGCTGGCCCTGAGCCTTAACGGTCGCGAGCTGTTTCGCGACGAGCAGCCGCTGAAGATCCTGCTGATGTCCGCCACCCTCGAAGGCGAGCGCTTGGCCGGCCTGCTGGATGACGCGCCGATCCTGCGCAGCGAAGGGCGCATGTTCCCGGTGCAGATGCGCTGGGGCCGGCCGTACCAGGCCGGGGAGTTTATCGAGCCGCGCGTGGTGCAAACTATCCTCGAAGCCCTGCATGACGAGCCCGGCAGTGTGCTGGTATTTCTGCCGGGGCAGGCGGAGATTCGCCGGGTCAACCAGCAACTGACTGAGGCCTTGGGTGATCGCCCTGATGTACTGTTATGCCCGTTGCACGGTGAGCTGGACCTCAACGCCCAGCGCGCCGCCATCGACCCGGCGCCGGCCGGCAAGCGCAAAGTGGTGCTGGCCACCAACATCGCCGAGACCAGCCTGACCATCAACGGCGTACGCGTGGTGATCGACGCCGGGCTGGCGCGGGTGCCGCGTTTCGACCCCGGCAGCGGCATGACCCGCCTCGACACCCAGCGCATCTCCCGCGCCAGCGCCACCCAGCGCGCCGGCCGGGCAGGGCGGTTGGAGCCGGGGGTGTGTTACCGGTTGTGGTCCGAAGACCAGCACGACGGTCTGGCCGCTTATGGCAGCGCGGAAATCCTCGCCGCTGACCTGGCAGGGCTGGCCTTGCAACTGGCCCGTTGGGGTGTGAAGCCCAACCAGTTGGTGTGGCTGGACGTACCACCCACGGCCGCGTATGCCCAGGCTCAGGACCTGTTGCAGCGCCTCGGTGCATTGAACGAAGAAAACCTCACCGCCCATGGCCAGAAGATGGCGGAGTTGCCGGCTCACCCGCGTATCGCCCATCTGTTGTTGCGTGGCCAGGACCTGGGCCTCGCCGCCACCGCCTGTGACGTGGCGGCCCTGCTGGGCGAACGCGACATCTTGCGCGGCGGCGGTGCCGATTTGCACAGCCGCCTGGCGCTGATGTCCGGAGAAGAACGTGCGCGCGGCACCCAGGGCGGCGTTCAGCGTGCCAAGCAACTGGCCCGGCAATACCGGGGCTACCTGCGCGGCAAGGCGGCCCAGCCGGTGGACAACCCCGACCACCCACGCTGGCTCGGCGCCTTGCTGGCACTGGCCTACCCGGACCGCGTCGCCCAGCAACGTCGCGCCGGTGGCGCTGAATATCGCCTGGCCAATGGCCGAGCGGCGCTGTTTGCCGAAGCCGACAGCCTGATGAAACAACCCTGGCTGGTGATCGCCGACCTGGGCAGCCGCCAGGGCCAGCGTGAAGAGCGCATCTACCTGGCGGCGGATTTTGACCCGGCGCTGTTCGACACGGTGCTGGCCGAGCAAGTGCGCAACGTCGACCAACTCGACTGGGACGAGCGCGAAGGCGTCTTGCGTGCCGAGCGCCAACGCAAAGTCGGTGAACTGGTGCTCAGCCGCGAACCCCTGACCGGCCTCGACGAATCCGCTCGCAGCCAGGCGCTGGTCAACCTGGTGCGCCGCAAAGGCCTGGAACTGCTGCCCTGGACCCCGGAACTGCGTCAGTGGCAAGCCCGTGTGATGCTGCTGCGCCAACTGGATGCCGGCAACACCAGCGAGTGGCCCGACATCAGTGACAAGGCCCTGCTCGCGGGCCTGGAGCACTGGCTGATGCCTTACCTGGGCAAAGTCTCGCGCCTCAGCCATTTCGCCAACCTGGATATTTCCAGCTACCTGCACAACCTGCTGCCATGGCCCTTGCCCCAACGCCTGGAAGAGCTGGCGCCGCAGCATGTGAAAGTGCCTTCAGGGTCATCGGTACGCCTGGACTACAGCGAACAGCCGCCGATCCTGGCGGTGCGCTTGCAGGAATTGTTCGGGTTGGCAGACACCCCGCGCATTGCCGGTGGGCGCCTGGCCGTGAAGCTGCACCTGCTGTCCCCGGCGCGGCGACCGGTGCAGGTCACGCAGGACCTGGCGAACTTTTGGCGCAGTACCTATGCCGAGGTGAAGAAGGATTTGAAAGGGCGCTACCCCAAGCATTACTGGCCGGATGACCCGTTGGTGGCCGAAGCGACGGCCCGGATCAAGCCGCGTAAGTAGGCGCGATGCAGTTCAAATGTGGGAGCTGGCTTGCCTGCGATCGCATCGCTGCGGTGTCACTGAAAGACCGCATCGGCGGCATCGCAGGCAAGCCAGCTCCCACAAAAGATTAAGGATGTGGGTTATTGCGCGGCAGGCAGCAGGAAGCGGGCGATAACCGGGAGATGGTTGGAAATGCGCAATGTGTCCTCCTGCCTCACCTTCGCCTCCACCCGCTTGATGCGCGGGCTGTAGAACAGATAATCCAAGGTGCGATCCGGCCCGTCCAGGCTCGGGTCATTGGGGAAGTGCGTCAGCCATTTTTCTCGATCAATCCCGCTGGACTCGCTGTTACGTGGGATCATCGGGTACTTGTCCCACAGCAGGTGCAACTCGCTGTCCGGCGCATACTGCCCACGCTTAGCCGCGTCCAGGCGCAGGTATTGGCCCAGTGGCAGCAGATTGAAATCCCCGCCGATCAACCAGGGCGTGCCCCGGCCTTCGAACTTGTCCAGCAGCTTGGCCGTGGCTTGCACTTGTTGTTGCGCTGCCGAGCGGCCAGGTGCGCCGCCGTCCAGGCGTGTATTGAGCACCGCCAGTTGGCCGCCATCGCTCAAGGGCAGGTAAGTCAGTAGCAACGCAGGTTTAGGTTGGAACTGCCGGCTGATGAAGTTGGTTTCGGCGGCCGGCAGTTGCAGGCGCTCGGCGTGTTCGATCTGATAGCGGCTGAGCGTAGCTAGCTTGCGCCCGACACTGCCGAAGATATGCAGGCTGGGCACAAAGTCGGCCTTCCAGTCGAACGCCTGGGCGCTGCAGGGGTAGAGGTCGACCAGGCGCTCCTGTAACAGCGCAAGCTGGTCCTGATAATGGGAAGGCTTGGCGCCTTCGTCGACTTCCTGCAACAGCAGGATGTCGGGTTGTTCGTCGCGAATCACCCGCGCCACTTCGTCGAGGCTGAAGGCCATGTCTTCGACGGTGGGGCGATCGTCCGGGCCGCTACCGTCCGGGGTGTCGTACCAGAACACGTAGTTCTTGCCGGCCAGGTATTGCACATTCCAGGTCATGACCTTGAGCGCCTGCCCCGGCAACAGTGTCGGCGCACGGGGTGCCACGCAGCTGACGGGCAGGGTCTCTTTGTCGGCAGGGCGCCAGGTCAGGCTGTAGATCAGCGCGGCCAGCAGGCCGGTGATGATCAACAGGCTCAACAGGGTGATGCGCAATAAACGGGTCATCGGCTCGGCTTATATGCGTGTCAGAAGAGCCACGGAGCATATCACCGCACGTCGGCGTCGCCACCGATCAGCATGAATAAACGGAACAGCACCACGCTGGTGAACAGTTGCAGGAAGCTGTGGGCGCTGTCCATCAGCAGCCCCAGCAACGGCGCCGGTTCAGGGTACGCCGCCACGCTGGCGCCCTTGAGCAGCCACAACGGCGTCATCACGCACAGCAGGCACACCAGGATGCGCCAGAAATGCCCGCGGGTCAGGCGAAAGCTCTCCTTCATCGCCGCCAACGCCGGCATACCGCGCAGCACCAGCAGGTATTCGGCAAACGCCAGCACCACCATCAGCCACAAGCCCGGCAGGAAATACAGCGACAGCCCCAGCAGAATCAGCAAGGTGCTCATGGCTGTCAGCAGGGCAAAACGCGGCCACAGGCTCAAGGCCATGGCCCACACGTCCTTGGTGCGCGGCGACTCGCCCCGGGTGCGGGCATCGAGAAACAGGATCAGGGCGCCGGTGTACAGCGGGTACACCAACAAACCCACGACCACGCTGTAGCCGGGAAACGCATCCGGGCCCAGCGTGTGGTCCAGAACCTGTTGCAACAAGGCTTCGAGGATCACCAATGGCAGGCACAGCTGGACGATGGCGCCCAGGTTGCGCTGGGTAAAGCGGAAGGAGTCGCGCAAAACGTCTAACGGATTCATCAGGGTCATCACAGGCCTGGAAGCAGAGGGCCACACTTTAACCGATCAGGGTCCAAGGGGCGCAAACGTAAACCTTGAGTAAAGACCATTGAAACAACTCGTAACATCCCCATAACTGGAAAGCCCCCAGCCTGATCACAGGCGGGACCGGAATTTTTTATCGGCAATCTAACGAGGTCGCCATGAACAGCGAAGAGCAAACCCTGATCGATGGACTGTTTTCACGGTTGCAGCAAGCCGAAACGGACTCAGCCCCCCGCGACGCCCAGGCCGAAGCGCGGATCAAGGAGCATATGGCTCGCCAACCCGCCGTCGGCTATTACATGACCCAGTCGATTCTGGTGCAGGAACATGCGCTGCAGAGCCTCGACGCGCAAAACAAGCAACAGGCCCAGCAGATCCAGCAATTGCAGGACGAGCTGCAACGGGCCAAGGCCACGCAACCGGCGCCGGCCAGCGGTGGTGGGTTCCTGTCGAGCATCTTTGGCGGCGGCTCCCGTGAGCCACAGCCTGCGCCGAGCAACACAGGTGGCGGCTGGCGTGAGCCGGCGCGACCCGCTTTTGGTCAGCCAGCGCCGCAGCAGAACTACCAACCGCCGCAAGCACCGGCCGCCGCGCCAGCCGGCAGCGGCTTCCTCGGTGGCGCCATGAAAACCGCCGCCGGCGTGGCCGGTGGGGTGTTGCTGGCCGAAGGCATCAGCAGCCTGTTCCATCACAACCAGCAGCCGCAGGTGGTGGAAGAAATCATCGAACAACCGGCACCGGCCAGTGACCAGGGCAACTGGGGCAACGATGACCAGAAGTTTGCCGGCAATGACAGCTGGGGCAGCAACTCTGATAACTTCGCCGACAGCGATTATTCCGACGATTCCTCATCCTTTGGCGACGACGATTCCTTCGTCTGACACACCACGCCGGGGCGCTGCGGCGCTCCGGTCTGATTTTTTCCCGGAAACGCTCCCTTGGCTGGCATACTGGCGCCCTTTCCGGGCGCTGGCGCCTGGCTGTCCATGAGGAAGTGCGGTGAAAAAAATTGCAGTGTTCGCCGATGTGCAAAACCTCTACTACACCGTGCGCCAGGCCTATGGTTGCCACTTCAACTACGCCGCCCTGTGGGCTGACATCAGCGCGCGCGGGCAGATTGTCGAGGCGTACGCCTACGCCATCGACCGCGGCGACAGCAAGCAGCAGCAGTTCCAGCAGATCCTGCGCAACCTGGGCTTTACGGTAAAACTCAAGCCGTACATCCAGCGCAGCGACGGCTCGGCCAAGGGCGACTGGGACGTGGGCATCACGCTGGACATCATGGACGCCGCCGACCATGTCGACGAAGTCGTGCTGGCCTCAGGTGACGGTGATTTCGACATGCTGCTCGAGCGCATTATCCACAAGCATGGCGTGCGGGCCGTGGCCTACGGCGTGCCGGGGCTGACGGCCAACTCATTGATACGCGCCGCCAGCCACTATGTGCCGATCGAAGGCGCGTTGTTGCTCAAATAGATCGTAGAACGGAGTTGGAACAGGTTTGGAACGTATAGCGGTCATCGACTTTGAAACCACCGGCATCACCCCCAGCAGCCACTGTCGGGCCACGGAGATTGGCGTGGTCATCCTTGAGCGCGGGCAAATCGTGGACCGCTACCAGAGCCTGATGAATGCTGGCGTGCGCATACCGGCGTTTATCGAACAGCTCACCGGCATCAGCAACGCCATGCTGCGCAGCGCGCCACCGGCTGAACGGGTGATGAACGAAGTCAATGAGTTCGTCGGCACCACGCCCTTGATGGCGCACAACGCCGCGTTCGACCAGAAGTTCTGGGACTTTGAGCTGGGCCTGATCCGCCGCACCCGCCTGCAGAAATTTGCCTGCTCCCTGCTGCTGGCTCGCCGCCTGATGCCGGCGGCGCCCAACCACAAGCTCGGCACCCTCAACACCTACGCCAAACTGCCCCACACCGGCCAGGCTCACCGGGCGCTGGCGGATGCGGAAATGGCCGCCAACCTCACCGCGCACCTGGCCCAGGAACTGCGCCAGACTCATGGCTTGCGGGAGCTGTCCCATGACTTGCTGTGTACCTTGCAAAAAGTGCCGGCCGCGAAGATCAATGAGCACCTGAAGAAACATCGCGGGTTTTAAGGCCTGGCGCTGATCGTCCCCACGCTCCGCGTGGGCATGCATCTGGTGACGCTCCGCGTCACGACTTTAAGAGCGGACGCAGAGCGTCCAGGGCGGCATTCCCACGCAGAGCGTGGGAACGATCAGCAAACAGAGTGCCAATGTGGGAGCGGGCAAGCCCGCTCCCACAGGGGTCATGCGTCGCCTATCGAGGCTGTGCGCACTCCCGCGCCTGGTCCACCACCCCCTTCGCCATCTCCACCAAATGCATCACCGCCCGCTGCGGCGCCTTCATCACCTCACCCGACGCATTCGCCGTCTCCACCGCGCAGTGCAACAAATCCGCCGCATGGGCCAGGGCGTCTTCGAAGCTCAGGTTGTCATTGAGGATAAAGATCGGCGCATCCGGGGCGGATGCCTTGAGGTAGTAGTCGATGGCACGACGGTGGAGCAGGGCGTCTTCGCTGAGGAAGTCGGTTTTGGACTGGGGTGGATCGGGGGTGACTTTTTTGACCATGGTGAAACTTCTCCGTCAGGTAAGAAGCTGCAACCGTTCGCTTGCACACGAATTAGGGTGGCAGCAGTACGCAGGTGTGCAAGACCGAGACGGAGTCCGGTAGATCCGAAGATCTCCCGCGTACAGCTGCCATGACACTTAGCGCCTGAGATAAAACCCAGGCGTAGAGAGTTAAGGCTATGCGTATTACCGTCGTCGGACTTGCACGTCCGGTCACCGAACATTCGATGACAGGGCGAGACTAGCTACCGAATCCGACGGAAACAAGGCCGTGGGATTCTCTCGGAAACGTCCCGCAAATGAAAGGGATCGGTCGTGCTGGCCAATGAAATACGGGGGGGTGAGGTCTCTTTCACCTGAGCGCTGAATGGTCGGTAGGCCAAATCCTGCTATGACCCAGGACCTTTCTCGTTTTTCTCTTCACTCCTCTATCGCGTCTTACTGCGACCTACCATCCCGTCTGTCACTCATGCATAGGGATTACAGTCATGCAGGAAAGCGATCTTCATACAGCGATTATGCGAAGCAAGTTGGAACTTGAATCAAATGGCATTGATCTGGGCTCCAGTTCAAGCGTGGCGTTTCATGTGGGCAACACGATGACAAGCTGCCCGGCAGTCACTGATCGTTCCCACGCTCTGCGTGGGAATGCTGCCCTGGACGCTCTGCGTCCGCCCTTAAAGTCGTGACGCAAAGCGTCACGGGGTGTATTCCCACGCGGAGCGTGGGAACGATCGATCAGCCAGCATTTTTGCCATTGGTGTCCAACTGCCCCAACGGCACCCGCCGCTCTATGGCGCTGGACAAAATAATCGAGGTCTTGCTGAAGCCGAACTTCGCTACCCGATTAATCAGGTTTTCCAGCTCGGGCATCGAGCCCACCGCCGCTTGCATGATCACGCACGGGTCGCCGGTGACCCGGTGGCATTCGGTCAGTTCGGGTATTTCCGCCAGGGCGTCGTACACCTTTTGGCTGCCATGGTTGGTCAGCCGCAACTCGATCACGCATTGAATCGGCAAACCCACTTTGGATAAATCCACCTTGGCCTGGTAGCCGGTGATCACGCCGCTGGCCTCAAGCTTGGCCACGCGTTCGGCCACGGCGGGGGCGGAGAGGTTTACGGTGCGTGCCAGTTGCGCGTAGGAAGCACGGCCATCTTCAAGCAGGGCGCTGAGGAGCATGCGGTCGTATTTGTCCATGATAAGGCTCCGGTTGCGCATGGCTTTCGAAAGCACGGTTTATAGCCTTGATAACCATGGTTTGAGAAGTGTATTGGCGTTTTAAACAGGTTTTGTAACTTAAGTTTATCCACCTTCGTTTCTAGAATAAGTCTCCCATTACCTGCCATAGAGCCGCCCAATGCCTGGCCCACGTCGCTTTCCCTTACCGTTGATCGCCGCCTTTTTTGCGTTGTATGTGATCTGGGGTTCCACCTACCTGGTGATCCGCATTGGCGTGGAGTACTGGCCGCCGCTGTTGCTGGCGGGGATTCGGTTTTGCACGGCGGGCGCGTTGATGTACGGCTTTCTGAGGTGGCGCGGGGTGCCGGCGCCGACCTGGCCGCAGTGGAAGGCGGCCGGGATGATCGGCATTTTGTTGCTCACCGTGGGCAATGGTGGCGTGAGTGTGGCCGAACATATGGGCGTGTCGTCCGGCGTGGCCGCGCTGGCGGTGGCGACGGTGCCGCTGTTTACCTTGCTGTGTGGGTTTTTCTGGGGCGCACGTAATACACGGTTGGAATGGGCCGGGGTGCTGCTGGGGATTATCGGCATTGCCATGCTCAACATGGGCAGTACCTTGCAGTCGAGCCCACTGGGCGCGGTGTTGCTGTTGATGGCGGCGGCGTCCTGGGCCTTCGGCTCGGTGTGGAGCCGCCACTTGCCGCTGCCCCAAGGCGCCATGGCCAGCGCCGCGGAAATGCTCGTGGCCGGTATGGCGCTGCTGATCGTCAGCGCGCTGTCCGGCGAGCACCTGCAGGCCATGCCGCCGCTGGAAGGCTGGCTGGCCCTGGCGTACCTCACGGTGTTCGGCTCGATCATCGCCTTCAACGCTTATATGTACCTGCTCAAGCACGTACGCCCGGCGGCGGCGACCAGCTACGCCTATGTGAACCCGGCCGTGGCCGTGTTACTGGGGATTGTGTTCGTCGGTGAGAGCATCGGCCTGGAAGAAGCCTTGGCAATGCTGGTGATCATCAGCGCGGTGTTGCTGATCAGCCTGCCCCAATGGCGCAAGCCCAAACCGGAAATAAGGTAAACTGCCGCGCATTACGCCCTTGCGCTGAATTTTTCCTACGGTAACTACATGACTTTCGCCACCCTTGGCCTGATCGAACCCTTGCTGCGCGCCCTTGAGACGCTTGGCTACCAGACCCCGACGCCGGTGCAGGCCCAAGCCATTCCGGCCGTGCTGGCCGGTCGCGACCTGATGGCCGCGGCCCAGACCGGCACCGGCAAGACCGCAGGTTTCGCTTTGCCGCTGCTGCAACTGCTGACCCTGGAAGGGCCGAAAGTCGCCGCCAACTCGGCGCGTGCGCTGATCCTGTGCCCCACTCGCGAGCTGGCTGAGCAGGTTCACGCCAGCGTTGCCGAGTACGCCCAGCACCTGCCGCTGACCACTTACGCGGTGTACGGCGGCGTGAGTATCAACCCGCAGATGATGAAGCTGCGCAAGGGTGTGGATATTTTGGTCGCCACCCCTGGCCGCCTGATCGACCTGTTCCGCCAGAACGCGTTGAAGCTCAACCAGCTGCAAACCCTGGTGCTGGATGAAGCCGACCGTATGCTCGACCTGGGCTTCTCCGAAGAGCTTGCCAACATTTATCGCATGCTGCCGAAAAAGCGCCAGACCCTGCTGTTCTCCGCGACCTTCTCCGATGACATCCGCCTGCTCGCCGGGCAAATGCTCAACGACCCGCTGAGCATCGAAGTCAGCCCACGCAACGTTGCCGCCAACACCGTCAAGCAGTGGGTGGTGCCGGTGGACAAGAAGCGCAAGCCGGAGCTGTTTGTGCACCTGATGCGCAAAGGCCGTTGGAAGCAAGTGCTGGTGTTCGCCAAGACCCGCAACGGCGTAGACGCCCTGGTGGACAAGTTGCAGGGCCTGGGCATCAACGCCGACGGCATTCATGGCGACAAACCCCAAGCCACCCGCCAACGCGCACTGGACCGCTTCAAGACCAGCGACGTGCAGATCCTGGTGGCCACCGACGTAGCGGCCCGTGGCCTGGATATCGAAGACCTGCCGCTGGTGGTCAACTTCGACCTGCCGATCGTGGCCGAGGACTACATCCACCGTATCGGCCGTACCGGGCGTGCGGGCAACACCGGTGAGGCGATTTCCCTGGTGTGTGCCGATGAGGTGAACATGCTCTCGGCGATCGAAATGCTGACCCGTCAGACCCTCACCCGCAAGATGGAACCGGATTTCGAGCCGGAGCACCGCGTGCCGGACACCGATGCCAGCGGGCAGGTGGTGAAGAAACCGAAAAAGCCGAAGAAGCCTAAAGCGTCCGGCGGTGGCGGCAAGCGCAACCTGGGCAAGTGGGTGGACAGTGGGGAAGTGGCGCCGGCCGAGCCTTCGATCAAGCCGGTGCGCAAGGTGCCGGTTTTTAACACTGGGCCGCGTAAGAAGAAGTGATTGATCGTTCCCACGCTCCGCGTGGGAACGCATCCTGTGACGCTCTGCGTCACGAACCTAAAGCGGGACGCAGAGCGTCCCTGGCGGCATCCCCACGCAGAGCGTGGGAACGATCAGCGGTGGAGCCATTCCAAAATCCCCCGCCCAGCCGCTCTACCACTGGCAAAACACCCCGTCAGCAAATACCCACCAGTGGGCGCCTCCCAGTCCAGCATTTCCCCCGCACAAAATACCCCAGGCAACGGCTTGAGCATCAACCGCTCATCCAGCGCTTCAAACGGCACACCACCGGCCGTGCTGATCGCCTCATCCATCGGCCGTGTTTTCACCAATGTCAGCGGCAACGCTTTGATATCCACCGCCAATTGCGCCGGATCGGTGAAGTGTTCAGCGGGCGTCAACTCGCGTAACAACGCCGCTTTCACCCCATCCAACCCCAACTGACTGTGCAAGTGCTTGCTCATCGACCGCGAGCCACGGGGCTTGGCCAATGCGGCCTGCACCTTGTCCAGCGGCTTGCTGGGCAGCAAATCGATATGCACCGTGGCCGCACCGTCGCGGTTGATCGCTTCGCGAATCGGCGCCGACAAGGCGTAAATCAAACTGCCTTCAATGCCGGTGGCGGTGATCACGCATTCACCCAGCCGAGGCTTGTCATCCCCCAGGCCAATGGCGACGTTTTTCAACGGTGCGCCCGCGAATTTGCTGACCATCAACGCGCTCCATGCCGACACTTCAAACCCGCAGTTGCTCGGTTGCAGTCGCACATAGGGCAGGCCTTTGCCTTCAAACAGGTTGAGCCATGCACCGTCGGAGCCCAATCGCGACCAGCTGCCGCCGCCCAGGGCCAGCAGCACAGCGTCGCTGTGGACAACTTTTTCGCCGTCCGGGCTGTGGATAAGTAAATCGCCCTCGGCATTCCAACCCGTCCAACGATGCCGGGTGTGGATAACCACACCTTGCTCCCGCAGACGCTTGAGCCAGGCGCGCAGCAGTGGCGCGGCTTTCATATCGGTAGGAAATACGCGGCCGGAGGTGCCGACAAAGGTCTGGATACCCAGGCCATGGATCCATTCGCACAACGCCTCGGCGCCAAAGCTGCGCAGCAGCGGCGCCATGTGCGGCGCGCGTTCAGCGTAGCGCGACAGGAACGCCGGGTACGCCTCGGAGTGGGTGATGTTCATGCCGCCTACGCCGGCCAGCAGGAACTTGCGCCCCACTGAAGGCATGCCGTCGTACAGGTCCACGCGCACGCCCGCCTGGCTCAAGACTTCAGCGGCCATCAGCCCGGCGGGGCCGCCGCCGATAATGGAGACGTGGTGGGCAGAAGTCTGAGGCATGGGCAGGGCTACGGTGATGTGAATAGGCCGAGCATTCTACCCGACCATGACGCCGCTGCCTGATCAAAAAACGTACACTTTCCTACAGGCCATGCGGCTACTCGCTTGCAGCCGCTTACGCTCAAGTTATCCACAGGCCGTTCCACAGGCATTGTGGGTAACGCCCACAGCTCAATGACAGCCTGATGACGTCCACACCCGCTGCGCGCTGTGGTGCAGGATGCCGTGGCGGCGGGCGAGGGCGGGGCGGTCCTTGCTGTAACCGCCGCCGATCACGCCCATCACCGGTATGTCGCGGCCAAGGCAGTGGCGCATCACGCTTTCATCACGGGCGGCGACGCCTTCGTCTGTCAGCTTGAGGTAACCAAGGGCGTCGTCCTTGTGCACATCCACGCCGGCGTCGTACAGCACCAGATCCGGCTGGTAGAGCGGCAGCAGGTAGTTGAGCGCGTCATCCACCACCTTGAGGTAGTCGGCATCGCCCATGCCCATGGGCAGCGGGATGTCCCAGTCGCTCTGGGCCTTGCGTGCCGGGAAGTTCTTTTCGCAGTGCAGCGACACGGTGATGGCGTCCGGCGTGTCGTGCAGGATGCGTGCGGTGCCGTCGCCCTGGTGCACGTCGCAATCGAAGATCAGCACGCGATTGACCCGGCCGCTGGCCAACAGGTAATGGCTGATCACCGCCAGGTCATTAAAAATGCAGAAACCCGCCGGATAATCGTAATGGGCATGGTGGGTGCCGCCCGCCAAATGGCAGGCCAGGCGATGTTCGAGGGCTTGTTCGGCGGCCAGGATCGAGCCGCCCACCGCGCGCACCGTGCGCCGGGCCAGGGCTTCGCTCCACGGCAGGCCGAGGCGGCGTTGGTCTTCGCGGGACAGTTCGCCGCTCATGTAGCGTTCGATATACCCAGGTTCATGGGCCAGGGCCAAAATGTCTGCCGGGCACAGCGGCGGGCGCAGCAATTGGCTGTCTTCGGTCAGGCCGCTGTCCACCAGGTGGTCACGCAACAGGCGAAACTTGTCCATTGGGAACCGGTGGTCCGCCGGGAACTCAGGGCTGTAGTCTTCGTGGTAGATCAATGGCAAGGGCATGGGATTTTCTGACGGGAACCTGCGACGAATCTTAACAGCGCTGTACACTCACGCACATGGCAAGGCAGGGGGGACCCATGGAGCCGATACTGGAATTGGAAAGTGCACGCTTGGTGCTGCGCCAATGGCGCGACAGCGACCTGCCGGACTTTGCGCGCATGTGCGCCGACCCGCAGGTGATGCGCTACTTTCCGGCTCAATTGAGCCACTTGGAAAGCGCCGCGCTTATCGGCCGGATTCGCGGGCATTTTGCTGAATATGGCTTTGGTTTTTGGGCCTTGCAGCGCAAGGACACGGGCGAATTTATCGGCCTGACCGGGCTTGCGAATGTCAGCTTTGAAGCCGGCTTTACCCCGGCGGTGGAAATCGGCTGGCGCCTGGCCCGCGAACATTGGGGCCTGGGTTATGCCAGTGAGGCCGCCTGGACAGCGTTGCGCTGTGGTTTTGACCGCTTGCAACTGGACGAAATCCTGGCCTTCACCACCGAGAGCAATCTGCCCTCACAAAAAGTCATGCAGGCCATCGGTATGCATTACGATCCGCAGGCAGATTTTGAACACCCGAAAGTCGCAGCCGGTGACCCGCTGCGACCGCATGTTTTGTACCGCATCACCCGCGCCCAATGGTTGGACACGCTGCACGGATAAGCAGGCGGTCGTGCTTGAGAGAACCCTGTAGGAGCGAGCTTGCTCGCGAAGAGCGCAAGAGCGCTGCGGTAAACCAGAAGCGCTGCGTAATCGTTAGCGACCTTCGCGAGCAAGCTCGCTCCTACAGGTAGATACCGTTTTGCTTTGAGGAGAGTTTCAATGAGCCAAGTATTGGAAGATCTGGTGGACTTGCTGACCCTGGAGCCGATCGAGGAGAACCTCTTTCGCGGCCGCAGCCAGGACCTGGGCTTTCGCCAGCTGTTCGGCGGCCAAGTGCTCGGCCAGTCACTGTCGGCGGCCAGCCAGACCGTAGAAGAAGCGCGGCATGTACATTCCCTGCACGGTTATTTCCTGCGCCCTGGCGATGCCGCGTTGCCGGTGGTGTATTCGGTGGACCGCGTGCGCGATGGTGGCAGTTTCAGCACGCGTCGTGTCACCGCGATTCAAAAGGGCAATCCGATCTTCACCTGCACGACCTCGTTCCAGTACGACGAACAAGGCTTCGAGCACCAGACCACCATGCCGGTGGTAGTGGGCCCGGAAAACCTGCCGTCGGAGCTGGAGCTGACCCAGCAACGTGCGCACTTGATCCCCGAGCACATGCGCGACAAGCTGCTGTGCCCCAAGCCCATCGAAGTGCGCCCGGTCACCGAAAAAGACCCGTTCAACCCGCAGCCGTCCGACCCGGTCAAGTACGTGTGGTTTCGTGCCGACGGTGCCTTGGCGGACACACCGGCGTTGCATAAATACCTGCTGGCCTATGCCTCGGACTTTGGCCTGCTGACCACCTCGCTGCTGCCCCATGGTAAGACCGTGTGGCAGAAAGACATGCAGGTCGCCAGCCTCGATCACGCGCTGTGGTTCCACGCCGACCTGCGTGCCGATGACTGGTTGTTGTACGCCATGGACAGCCCGTGGGCTGGCAACTCCAGGGGGTTCTCCCGGGGCAGCGTGTACAACCGCGCCGGGCAACTGGTGGCGTCGGTGACCCAGGAAGGTTTGATCCGCCATCGCAAGGATTGGGCATGAGCCTCGGCGACGTTAGGCACTGGGTGTTCGACATGGACGGCACCCTCACGGTGGCCGTGCATGATTTTGCCGCTATCCGCGTGGCGCTGGACATTCCACCTGAAGACGACATCCTCACGCACCTGGCGGCCTTGCCGGCGCCGGTTGCAGCGGCCAAGCACGCCTGGTTGCTGGAGCACGAGCGCGAGCTGGCCCTGGGTTCGGTGGCGGCGCAAGGCGCGGTGGAATTGGTACGCGAATTGGCCGGGCGCGGTTATCGCTTGGGGATCCTGACCCGTAATGCGCGGGAGCTGGCCCATATCACGTTGGAGGCGATAGGCCTGGCGGACTGCTTTGCCATTGAGGATGTGCTGGGGCGCGATGATGCGCCGCACAAGCCGGATCCCGGTGGGTTGCTGAAACTGGCGGCGGCTTGGGATGTAGCACCCCGCGAAATGGTGATGGTCGGGGATTATCGCTTTGACCTGGATTGTGGTCGGGCAGCGGGGGCCAAGACGGTGTTGGTGAACTTGCCGGAGAACCCTTGGCCGGAATTGACGGATTGGCATGCCGAGGATTGTGCGGCGCTGCGCCGAATGATCTAAGCCGGGCTCCAGAGATCAAATGTGGGAGCTGGCTTGCCTGCGATAGCGGTGGGTCAGCTGACACTTTATCAACTGACAGTCCGTCATCGCAGGCAAGCCAGCTCCCACATTTTGATTAGGTTCCTTCAGGTGCTAATGGGCGAACAGCACCTTTTCTCCTTCTGGCGAGGTAAACATTTTGTCCCCATCATGTCCCACCCCCGGCACTTCTACCAGCCGGTGGCCCAACTGCGGATGCCGCTGCTTGAGGTAGTCAAAGTAGTTGTGGCCACGAAGCAGTCGATACGCACCCTGGGTTTCGGCTTCGCAGCTTTTATCCAATGCCGGGTGGTTGGGGTCGGTGTCCTGCTGGCCCAACAGGTAAGTGATGTCGCGTGAGACGTAGTCTTGTTCCAGCTGCTGGGCACCTCGGCCCCCCACGTAATCCGGCAGGTTTTGCATGCCGTACTTCCAGTCGTTGAAGCCTGGGCAATTGGCGATGTCGAACGTCACCGGGCGTTGCGGGCTGAAGTACGCATAGGACGACGGGTTAGCCACCACATACCGCAGGCGGATGCCCTCGGAATTCAGCAACGGGTGGTCGTGGCCGGTGAGGGCGAAGCGCTGCACCACTTGGCCGCCACCGGAATGCCCGGCGACCACGATTTCTTTCAGTGCCGGGAACAGTTTGCGGTTGCCCAAGTGCTTGATGATCTGGTCCAGAGCGCCATAAGAGCTGATTTGCCCTGGGCCGGTGGACGCTTCGCCGGCCATCCAGTCGTTACCCGTCCAACGCACTACCTCGTGGCCCAGGTGATTGCGCTTCACGTCGGCTTGATTGAGAAACTGCGGCGCGATCACCAGCGTAGTACCGCCCACCCCGGCATGCTCGGCGGCGTCGATGCCGCTTTGCAGGTAGGTTTGTGCATTGCGCAGGCGGCCATGCACGATGATCAACGCGCGTGTGACCTTGGGCAGTGGTTCGCGCCAATCCTGGCTCAGGCCCAGGCTGAGGTCGCCGGCCTCCAGATGAAAGTGATCGGGGCTGACCACCTTGACGCCGTGTTCGGCTGCGAAGGTGCAACAGGACACGAGCACACCCAGCAGTAACCCCCATCGTTTGATCATTTAGAGACTCTTGGCCGCGAAGGTATCGCATTGAGTGATCTGGCCCTGGGCGAAGCCGGTCTTGAACCAGCGCACGCGCTGGGCCGAGGTGCCGTGGGTGAACGAGTCTGGTACCACGCGCCCCTGGCCTTGTTGCTGCAAGCGGTCATCGCCGATGGCATTGGCTGCGTTCAGGGCTTCTTCGATATCGCCGGGTTCCAGCCAGTTCAGACGTTTTTGCGCATGGTTGGCCCACACGCCGGCAAAGCAGTCGGCTTGCAGCTCCTGGCGAACCAGCAGGCCCCCGTCGCCTTCCATCTGCCGACCCTGTTGGCGCGCCGCCTGGATCTTGGACGAGATGCCCAGCAACGTTTGTACGTGGTGCCCGATTTCGTGGGCGATCACGTAGGCCTGGGCGAAATCACCGGCGGCCTGGAAGCGTTGCGACATTTCCCGGAAAAAATCCAGGTCCAAGTACACCTGCTGGTCAGCCGGGCAGTAGAACGGGCCGCTGGCCGAGGTGGCGCCACCACAGGCTGAGTTCACCCGGCCACGGAACAGGATCAGTTTCGGGTTCTTATAGGCCAGCCCATTTTCTTGGAACACTTGGCCCCAGGTGTCTTCGGTATCGCCCAGCACGGCGCGCACAAAGTCGGCTTGCTCATCGTTGGCTGGCGGCGCTTGACGCGGCTGGGTGCTGACCGACGGCGCCTGTTCCATCTGGCCGGTCAATTGGCCAAGAATCTGCATCGGGTCCTGGCCGGTCAGCCAGCCAATGCCAACGATCAGCACGATGGCCGTGAGGCTCAGGCCCTTGCCGCCGCCGAAGCGCATACCGCCGCCGCCACCGCCGCCACTGTCGTTACGGGCATCCACCACGTTGTCGCTGCGTCGGCCTTTTTTCCATAGCATGGGAGCAATCCTCTGTGTGCAAACCGTGATTGATTATGGTCGGTATTAACGGCAATAGCCTTCGCCAGTGGCGACGATCAGGCAGTCTTTTTTATCTGCCAGCCATTTCAAGCCGGTGGCGGCGCCGTCGCCAGCGCGCAACAACTGCGGGCCGTCGGGGCGGATGAAGGCGATGCCGTCTTCGGTGGCCTCACCTTTGAAGGTGCCGGCGTCATCGGCGTCGAGGCCGTATTGCATGGTCAGCAGGTAGTGGCCACGGCCAATGCTGTCGTCCTTGGCGATGGTCAGGTGCAAGCCTTCGACACCGACCCACTTGCCTACCCATTTATCGGTCGGCGGAGTCTCGGGCACCAGGGTCGCTTGCACGGAAGCCGGCGCGGGCTTGGGGGCTTCTTTCGGGGTTTTATCGCAGGCGGCGAGCAGGGCGAGGGCAGACAGGGCAAAGAGGATTTTTTTCATAGCGGCAAGGCCTTGGTTAAATAGTGTGCAACGCCGGGGCGAGCGTGCAGCGTTGGACTCGGATCCATCGATTTAGTGCGCTGTTCGCCCAGTGTTTGGTTATGCTCTTGGGGCAGACTCCGGCCCGGCTGCTAGATTACCGGGTTGAGCGCGACTTGGTTCAGCGCTCAGCGTCCCGCTCGCCACACAAGAGAATTCAATGACTGTCAGTACCCCGCTCTCCGGCGTCAACCATCCGTTCAAAGGCATCCTGCTGATTGTGCTGGCGACGTTCCTGTTCTCCAGCCACGACGCCTTGTCCAAATACCTGGCCGGGTTTTACCCGATCGTGATGGTGGTGTGGGCGCGGTACATGGTCCACACCTTGCTGATGGCCGGGATCTTCCTGCCGCAATCGGGCCTGCGCGTGTTGCGCAGCAAGCGGCCGGGCATGCAGGTGGTGCGGGCGTTATGCCTGTTGGGCACCAGCCTGTTCTTCACCACAGCGCTGCATTACATCCCGTTGGCCGAAGCTACAGCGGTGAACTTCCTGGCGCCGATCCTGGTGACGGCGCTGTCGGTGCCGTTGCTCGGTGAGCACGTGACCCGAGGCCAGTGGCTAGCGGTGATCTGCGGGTTTATCGGCGTGGTGATCATTATCCACCCCGGCGGCGAGCTGTTTACCCCGGCGGTGTTGCTGCCGCTGTGTTCGGCGCTGTTCTTCTGCTTCTACCAGTTGCTCACGCGCATCCTCAGCCAATACGACAGCCCGACCACCAGCAACTTCTTCGCCGGCCTGTGCAACACCTTGGTGATGAGTGCAATGGTGCCGTTCTTCTGGCAAGTGCCGACGCTGTGGCATGCGGTGATGATGCTGGCGCTGGGCACCTGCGGGATGACCGCGCACCTGATGCTCACCCAGGCGTTCCGCTTCGCGGCGCCGGCCTTGCTGGCGCCGTTTGGCTATTGCCAGATCGTGTTTGCGGGGTTGTTGGGCTGGCTGGTGTTCAGCCATACCCCCGATATGACCACGGTTGTGGGTATCGGGGTGATCTGCATGAGCGGGTTGGCCGCTGCCTGGCAGCAGCGGCGCAGGTAGATCAAACGTCTACGGTAGGGATCTTGCGCGGCGCCATGAAGTACATCCACACCAGTGCGATGAAGTACATCGCCGGGATCAGGGTGAACAACACCGTGTAGTTGTTGTTGGTCACCGTGAGAATATGGCCGACGATCTGGGTCATGAACATGCCGCCGATGGCCGCGCACATGCCGCCGAAACCGAACACCGTGCTCATCATGTGCTTGGGCGTGTAGTCCATCACCAGGCTCCAGATGTTGGCGGTCCAGGCCTGGTGCGCGCCGATGGCCAGGGAGATGGCAAACACCGCGGCCCACAGCTGGCTGGAGCCGGCCGCCATGATGACGCCGACGATGCAGCAGGCGAACAGCAGCATCGACAACAGCCGCGCCTTGATCGAGTTCATCCCACGGCCAATCAGGAATGACGACAGGATCCCGCCCCCGACGCTGCCAAAGTCGGCGGTGAGGTAAATGATGATCAGCGGAATGCCCATCTGGGTCACGTTGATGCCCAGGTTGTATTGCTGATTCAAGAACGGCGGCAGCCAATACAGGTAGAACCAGAACACCGGCGCGGTCAGCGAGTAGGCGAGGGCGAAGGCCCAGGTGCCACGCATGCGCAGGATGCGGCTGAACGGCACGCGGGGTTGTTCCGGTTCGACTTCCTGTTGCACGTAGTCCAATTCGGATTGTTTAACCGTGGGGTGGTCTTCCGGGTTGTAGTACTTCAAGCCCCAGAGCACCAGCCAGATACCGCCCAGTGCCGACATGCACAGGAACGCTGCCTGCCAGCCCCACACGTGCAGGATCAACGGCAGCAGCATGGGCGTCATCATCGCGCCGACGTTGGTGCCGGCGTTGAAGATGCCGGTGGCCACTGCCCGTTCACCCGCCGGGAACCACAAGCGTGTGGTCTTGACGCAGGCCGGGTAGTTGGCGGCTTCGGTCAGCCCGAGGATAAACCGGCAGACCATAAAGCCGACCGCCGAGGTGGCCAGGCCATGGGCGCCGGTGGCCAGGCTCCACAGCAGCACGGCGCAGAAGAACACGCGCTTGACGCCAACCCGGTCAATCAGGCGGCCTTGCAGCACAAAGCCGATGGCATAGCCGACCTGGAACCAGAAGTTGATGTTGGCGTAGTCCATCGCCGTCCAGCTCATTTCCTTGGCGAGGATCGGTTGCATCACGCCCAGGGCGGCGCGGTCGATGTAGTTCAAGGTGGTGGCAAAGAACACCAGGGCCAGCATGCCCCAGCGCGTTTTACCCACGGCCAGGGCACCGCGGATCTTGTCGCCGATGCCGGCGTGCGGGTTGCCCGGGCGCGCGGCCAGGGCTGAATTTTGCAGAGGCATGAGGTTTGTACCCGTTTTTTGAAATTCTTATGGTGTGTTCTGGGTCTTTGTTACGTGAGCGAATTACCCGGTCGATGGTGCGCAGTGGTTAAAAAGTCGTCAATTCGCCAAAGGGGCTTAGTGTTCGATAATCGCACCAAAAACTAACCGGTTCGTACATTTTAATTGCTGCCTGTAGGCTGGGGGCGAATAATTTGCCACAAACAACAATTGCCGGGAGTCTTCCATGCAACGTTCTATCGCCACTGTGTCCTTGAGCGGCACCCTGCCGGAAAAACTCGAAGCCATCGCCGCCGCCGGGTTTGATGGGGTGGAGATCTTTGAGAACGACTTGTTGTATTACGACGGCAGCCCTCGGGAAGTTAGGCAGATGTGTGCCGACCTCGGCATCGCCATCACCCTGTTCCAGCCGTTTCGCGACTTCGAAGGCTGCCGCCGTGATCGCCTGGCGCGCAACCTGGAGCGCGCCGAACGCAAATTCGATTTGATGCAAGAGCTAGGCACCGACCTGGTGCTGGTGTGCAGTAACGCCTCGGCCGACAGCGTGGGTGACGAACGCATTCTGCTCGATGACCTGAGCCTGCTGGCCGAACACGCGGGCAAGCGCGGCCTGCGCATCGGCTATGAAGCTCTGGCCTGGGGCAAGCATGTGAACACCTGGCAGCAGGTGTGGAACCTGGTGCGCCAGGTCGATCACCCAAGCCTGGGCGTGTTGCTCGACAGCTTCCACACCTTGTCGCTCAAGGGCGACCCGAGTGGCATCGCCCAGATCCCGGGCGACAAGATTTTCTTCGTGCAAATGGCCGACGCGCCGATCCTGGCCATGGATGTGCTGGAGTGGAGCCGGCATTTCCGTTGCTTTCCCGGCCAGGGCGAATTTGACCTGGCGGGCTTTCTCGCGCCGATCATCAAAAGTGGCTACACCGGGCCCTTGTCCCTGGAAATTTTCAACGATGGCTTCCGCGCCGCGCCCACTCGTGCGAATGCGGCAGATGGCTTGCGCTCGTTGCTGTACCTCGAGGAAAAAACCCGCCAGCGCCTGGCGCAAGAGGCGCCCGCTGCGCCAGTGGACATCCTGTTTGAAACCCCGGCGGCCAGCGAGTACGACGGGATCGAATTCCTCGAATTTGCCGTGGATGAAAGCCTTGGCGCCAAACTGAGCAATTGGCTGGAACGCCTGGGGTTTGCCAAGGCCGGCCAGCATCGCTCGAAGAATGTGAGCCTGTTGCGCCAGGGCGATATCAATCTGATCCTCAACTGCGAACCCTATTCCTTCGCCCACAACTTTTTCGAGGCCCATGGCCCGTCGCTGTGCGCCACGGCAATTCGGGTCAAGGACAGTGCCAAGGCCCTGGAGCGGGCGGTGGCCTACAAGGGCCAGCCTTATCGCGGCCTGGTCGGCCCCAACGAGCTGGAATTGGCCGCCGTGCGTGCACCGGATGGCAGCCTGATTTACCTGGTCGACCCCAGCGAAGGCGGGCTGTACGACACCGATTTCAACCTGCAAACGGCCGCACCCGCTAGCGGCGGCTTGTTGCGCATCGACCACATGGCCATGGCCTTGCCGGCCGACAGCCTCGACAGTTGGGTATTGTTTTATAAGAGCCTGCTGGATTTTGAAGCCGACGATGAAGTGGTGCTGCCCGACCCTTACGGCCTGGTGAAAAGCCGTGCGTTGCGTAGCCGCTGCAGCTCGATCCGTCTGCCGCTGAACATCTCCGAAAACCGCAACACCGCGATTTCCCACGCGCTCTCCAGCTATCGCGGTTCGGGCGTGCACCACATTGCCTTCGATTGCGCGGATATTTTCGCCGAGGTACGCCGGGCCAAAGAAGCCGGTGTGCCGTTGCTGGATATCCCTCTCAACTATTACGACGACCTGGCGGCGCGCTTTGATTTTGACGATGAGTTCCTCAGTGAGTTGGCGTATTACAACGTGCTGTATGACCGCGACGCCCAGGGCGGTGAGTTGTTTCATGTGTACACCGAGGCGTTCGAGGGGCGGTTTTTCTTCGAGATCATCCAGCGCAAGAATGGCTATGCCGGCTACGGCGCTGCCAACGTCGCGGTGCGTCTGGCGGCGATGGCCAAGTCGCGCAGTGGGGCGGTACGCCAGGCTCGGCTATAACCGCAAGGCAGGTGCTTCCTTCGGGGAGCGCCGCGGCCCATAATCAGCGCCTGCACAACAATGGCCGTGAGCGCACCATGACCTCGAGTCCCGATCTCCCCGCGGTAGCTGACGCACCGCGCAAGAGTCGCAAGAACAATCCGGAAAAGACCCGGGAGAATATTCTCCAGGAAGCCATTGTCGAGTTTGTTCAACAGGGCCTGGCCGGCGCTCGCGTAGACGCCATCGCCGAGCGCATTCACACCTCCAAGCGCATGATCTATTACTACTTCGGCAGCAAGGAGCAGCTATACGTCGAGGTGCTGGAGAAGCTCTACGGTGATATCCGCAACACCGAAACGCGTATGAACCTCACCGCCCTGGAGCCGCGTGAGGCGATTCGCCGGCTGGTGGAATTCACCTTTGATCACCACGACCAGAACGTGGATTTCGTGCGCATCGTCAGCATCGAAAACATCCACAACGCCGAGTACGTCAAACGCACCGAGACCATCAAGGCGATGAACAGCAAAATCCTGGAAGGGTTGGGGGAGACCCTGCGCCGCGGGGCTGAGTTGGGGCTGTTTCGCGAAGGGCTGGAGCCGCTGGATGTGCACTTGCTGATCAACTCGTTCAGTTTCTACCGGGTGTCCAACCGGCACACCTTCAGCGAGATTTTCCAGATCGAACTGTCGGATGAGGCGATCAAGCAGCGCCATCGGGAAATGATTTGCGAGTCGGTGTTGCGCTACCTGCAAGCCTGAGAACTAATCGTTCCCACGCAGAGCGTGGGAACGATCATGATGGGGCTGCATCCCTAGATATTCATGCTCTGGAAGTGCGCCAGCATCCTGTCTGCATCCGCCACTTCGCCGCTGAACAACTCAAATGCCTTCACCGCCTGAAACACCGCCATATTGCCGCCATCCAGGGTACGGCAACCCAAGGCGCGCGCGTCGCGCAGCAGTTGGGTTTCCAGCGGGAAGTACACAATTTCCGCCACCCACAATTCAGCCCGCAACAACGTCGCAGGCACAGGCGTACCGGGCAGCTTGGCCATGCCCATCGGCGTGGTGTTCACCAGGCCATCGGCCTCGGCCATGGCGTTTTCCAAGTGGCTGCCGACCTGAGCGCGACCGGTGCCGAACTGCTGGGCAAGGTTATCCACAAGGTCCTGGGCGCGAGTGCGGTCGACATCGAAGATGCTCAAGTATTCCACGCCTTCTGCCAACAGTGCATGGGCCACTGCCGCGCCCGCACCACCGGCGCCCATCTGCACCACGCGTTGGCGCGGCACGTTGTGCAAGTTGCGCCGAAAGCCTTCGGCGAACCCCAGGCAGTCGGTGTTATGACCGATGCGTTTGCCGCCCTTGAACACCACGGTGTTGACCGCACCAATACCCCTGGCCTCATCGGAGAGCTCATCGAGCAACGGCAGAATCGCCTGCTTGCACGGGTAAGTAATGTTCAAACCGGTGAAGTGCATCAACTCAGCGGCCCGTAGTAATTCCGGCAGGGCTTTGAGGTCCAGGTGCAGCGGCTCCAGGTCGATCAGGCGATACAGGTAGCGCAAGCCTTGGGCGTCGCCTTCCTGCTCATGCAGTGCCGGTGTGCGTGAGGCCTGGATGCCGGCGCCGATCAGGCCAGCGAGAATGCGTGGTTTCATTACGTGCGTCCCTTCAGCGTCAGACTGAAATGTTCCAGGGCCAGGTGGTAGCCATGGCTGCCAAACCCGGCCAGCACGGCCTGGGCGATCGGTGACACAAACGAGTGATGACGAAAGGCTTCACGGGCATGCACGTTGGATAAATGCACTTCGATCACTGGCACTTCACTGGCCACCAGGGCATCGCGGATCGCGACCGAAGTGTGAGTCCAGGCCGCCGGGTTGATCACAATACCCGCGCAGCGGTTGCGGGCGCCGTGGATCCAGTCAAGCAATTCGCCCTCGTGGTTGGTCTGGCGAAACTCGATCTTCAGCCCGAGCTTGTCGGCGCTGCGACCACACAGGGCGGCAATGTCGGCCAGGGTTTCATGGCCATAAGTGGCAGGCTCGCGGGTGCCGAGCAGGTTGAGATTGGGGCCGTTGAGCACCAGCACGATGGGCGGCATAGAGGCTTCTCCACAGTTCTTATTGGTTGTGGAGTCAAAATGTACTGGTTGGTTAATTTGGTCAATGGATGGCAGTGGAACTGTTCGGTGATCGAACGTTTAATCAGTGCAATTGCTGGATCACCGGCTGATGTGCATTCGGTTGAAGTATTGCGCGAGGTTGCTGAATGACGAGGACTTTCGAGCATTGACCGGGTCGTTCCAGTCGTTGGCATCCCTGGTTACAACCCGGCATTCGCCGGGTTTTTTGTGCTTACTAATCTGTGAAACAGCTTCGGGAATAGGAGCCGGTTGTCGGGTGTGCAGAGGGAAATTGTTACCTGACGGAAAATAACCTAACGGATGGGTTACGATGAGAGTAGGTGCTTACAAAGGCTATGTCATTTCGGTGTTTATCAGGGATGAGCATTGCCCGCCCCATGTGCATGTCAGGGGCAAGGGATGGGATGCGCGGTTTCGTTTCAGTTTCCTGGATGGGGAAGTTGAGTTGTGGAATGTAGAGCCTGAACGCAGACGGCCACCCATGGCGGTACTGAAGGAAATACGCGCGACGATCATGCAGCGGCACTACTTGGCGCGGGCACGCAGGATCTGGTGGGAAAAACTGCAGACGGTATGCCTGGAGAATCATTCCTGGGATTGGGAAACGGATGAACTCATTCCTGGATTGGTCATTCAGCGTGGTGTTTACGTGATTGCACGTGCCCGACACGATGTCGTAGGGCAGAAAACAATTTTGAATCTGGTCAGAGCCCCAGGTTTTGTGGAGATCGATTTATGAAAAAGATCATAAAAGCCAAAGTCACACCTTATGTACCTCTCACTGAAGCCGACGTTGACAAGGCAATCGCCCGAGGACGCAGGTTGAAACGCCTGTACGCCAACGCCAGCAATGTGCGTTATGAACACGACTGCCTCTCCATTGGCTTCTCCGATGGCAGCCGCGTGGTGTTGCCGGTGGCTGGCCTGCCGGAGTTCGAAGGGTTTTCAGAGAAGGATTTCCAGCAGTTGGAAGTGACTTTCGGAGGCAAGGCGATTAGCTGTGAAGCGCAAGACCTGGATGTTTCGATCACAGGGTTGATCGCTACAAGCCAGCCGCTGATGGACCTGGCAACCAGCCTGGTGGCATCACGCAATGGTCGCAAAAGCAGCGCGGCCAAGACCGCAGCGGCCCGGGCCAATGGCAAGAAGGGGGGCCGGCCACGCAAGGAAGTACCGCAGCCGCCAGAGACAACAGACACTTGAATAAACTGTAGGAGCGAGCTTGCTCGCGAAAAACCCACAGGCAACGCGTTTATCCAGGAAGCACGCGTTATCGTTGACGTTTTTCGCGAGCAAGCTCGCTCCTACCCTGCAGGTTTATCGGCGGGTCAGCAACACACCCGACTCCATATGGTGCGTCCACGGGAACTGGTCAAACATTGCACACTGGGAGATCCGGTGCGTGTCGTGCAGTTGCGCGATGTTCGCCGCCAGCGTCTCCGGGTTGCAGGAGATGTACAGGATGTTGTCGAAGCGCCGGGTCAGCTCGCAGGTGTCCGGGTCCATGCCAGCGCGGGGCGGGTCGACGAAGACGCTACCGAATTCGTAGTTTTTCAGGTCGATGCCGTGCAGGCGGCGGAACGGGCGCACGTCATTCAGGGCTTGGGTGAGTTCTTCGGCGGAGAGGCGCACCAGGGTGACGTTATCCACGCCATTTTCATCCAGGTTGCTCAGGGCCGCATTCACTGAGGTCTTGCTGATCTCAGTGGCCAGCACCTTGCGCACGCGGGTCGCCAGCGGCAGGGTGAAGTTGCCGTTGCCGCAGTACAGCTCCAGCAAATCGTCCGGGCGATCGCCCAGCGTTTCGTAGGCCCAGTTGAGCATCTTCTGGTTCACCGTGCCGTTGGGCTGGGTGAACGCGCCTTCGGGTTGGCGGTAGCTGAAGGTGCGCCCACCGACGTCGAGTTTCTCCACCACGTAGTCGTGGCCGATCACATCGCGCTTGCCCTTGGAACGGCCGATGATGCTCACATTCAGCTCAGCGGCCAATTTGTTTGCGGCGGTGTGCCAATGTTCGTCCAGCGGGCGGTGATAACACAGGGTGATCATCGCGTCGCCGGCCAGGGTGGTGAGGAACTCCACCTGGAACAGCTTGTGGCTCAGGGCGGCGCTGGCTTGCCAGGCGGCCTTGAGTTGCGGCATCAACTGGTTGATGCGCTGGCTGGCGATGGGGAACTCTTCGATGAGGATCGGCGTGCGCTTGTCCTCCTGGGAGAACATCGCGTAGTGGCGCTCGCCGCCTTCGCGCCACAGGCGGAACTCCGCGCGCAGGCGGAAGTGCTGCAGCGGCGAGTCGAAGACCTGCGGCTCGGGCGCGTCGAACGGTGCGAGCAGGTCACGCAGGCGCGTGACCTTGTCTTGCAGTTGAGCGGTGTAGCTTGCGGCGTCGAAAGTCATGCGTTGAACCAACCCAGCTTGATCACAAACAGGATCGACAGGATCACCAGTGCCGGGTTCAGCTCACGGTAGCGGCCCGAAAGCAGCTTGATGGCGGTCCAGGCGATGAAACCGAAGGCGATGCCGTTGGCGATGGAGTAAGTGAAGGGCATCGCCAGGGCGGTGATCACCACCGGCGCTGCCACCGTAATGTCGTCCCAGTCGATTTCGGCCAGGCCTTGGCTCATCAGCACCGCCACAAACAGCAAGGCTGGCGCGGTAGCATAGGCCGGTACGCTGGCGGCCAATGGCGAGAAGAACAGCGCCAGCAAAAACAGGATCGCGACCACGATGGCGGTCAAGCCGGTACGGCCACCGGCGCTCACGCCTGCGGCCGATTCGATGTAGCTGGTGGTGGTCGAGGTACCCAGCAGGGAACCGGCCATGGCAGCGGTACTGTCGGCGATCAGTGCACGGCCCATTTTCGGCATATGGCCGTCCTTGCCCATCAGGCCGGCGCGCTTGGCGACGCCGATCAGGGTGCCGGAGTTGTCGAACAGGTCAACGAACAGGAAGGCGAAGATCACGCTGACCAGGCCGATGTCCAGCGCGCCCTTGATATCCAGCTGCAGGAAGGTCGGCGCCAGGGACGGCGGTACTGAGGTCACACCGATGAACGGCGTGAAGCCCAGAACGATGGAGGCGACGGTCACCGCCAGGATGCCGATCAGCACCGCGCCGCGTACGGCCAGGGCTTCCAGCGCGACGATCAGCACGAAACCCAGGGTCGCCAGGATCGGCGCCGGTTGTTTCAGGTCGCCCAGGCCCACCATGGTGGCCGGGTTGCTCACCACGATACCGGCGTTATGCAGGGCGATCAGCGCCAGGAACAGGCCGATGCCGGCGGCAATCGCCGAGCGCAGCGGCAGGGGGATGGCGTTGATGATCCACTCACGAATGCGGAAGATCGACAGCAAGAAAAACAGCACCGCCGAAATGAATACCGCGCCCAGCGCCACCTGCCAGGTGTGGCCCATGTGCAGGACCACGGTGTAGGTGAAGAAGGCGTTGAGGCCCATGCCCGGTGCCAGGGCAATCGGGTAGTTGGCGATCAGGCCCATCACGGTCGAACCGATGGCCGCCGCCAGGCAGGTGGCGACAAACACCGCGCCCTTGTCCATGCCGGTCTCGCCGAGGATGCTCGGGTTCACGAACAGGATGTAGGCCATGGCCAGGAAGGTGGTGATCCCCGCGAGAATCTCGGTGCGCACATTGGTGTTGTGGGCTTTGAGTTGAAACAGCTTTTCCAGCATGCCGGCTCCCTGTGACGCTAGTGTGCGTCGTGATTTGTTGACCTCTAAGTCAAAGCACAAACTGCGCCAAACGCTTGTGGTTTCAGAGAGGATCGGAAAAAGCGGCGCATCATACCAGCAGCCGAGGCTGTGTGGCGCATGGGCTTGAGGCATACTGCGCCGACGTTCAACAGCCGGTCATCGACAGCATGAAAAAAGCCAACCCGTGGAGTCTAGCTCTGATCGCCATTATCAGCCTGTGGCTGGGCGCAGCACCGGCGTGGGGCGCGGCTGCACCGGCCTTGAGCGAGGTGCGGGTGTTCAAGGTGGAATCGGCCGACTGCAGCGAAGCGATCCCGGAGCGGGTCAACACCACCCAGATGTGCGAGCACCGCGGGCCCACCCAGGTCTCGGTGATGGAAGTCGGCCTGGGCAACAGCCCCATGGGCCGCTTTAACGGCGCAGAGTTGAATGGGCAACGCACAGCGGTGTGCCAGGTCGGCAACATCAGTGAGGCGTGCAACGGCGTGGGCACCTTGATGGGCTACATCTATGTGTTCGACCTGAACGTCCAGGCCCAGGGCTGGTTCGAATTCACCAATACCTCGATCAACCCACCGCAAAACACCCTGAAAGCCCAGCTCAATATCCGCTGATCAATCATCTTGAACGCTCAAAACCCCCGGAAGTCGTACCCCTAAGACGGCGATTTTCCTGAACGCCGCGGATGTACTTCAACCCGTGAGGTGTTTATGAGCGCGACCCCCCATGGCGCGGCGGCCCAGCCGTTCGTTGCCCACCCGATACGCCTGACACTCAACGGCCAGGCTCGCCAACTGAACGTGTTGCCCTGGACCACCTTGCTGGACTTGCTGCGTGAGCAGTTGGACCTGGTAGGCAGCAAAAAAGGCTGCGACCACGGCCAGTGCGGCGCCTGCACCGTGTTACGTGACGGCAAACGCGTGAATGCCTGCCTGACCCTGGCCGTGATGTGCGACGGCGCCGAATTGACCACCATCGAAGGCCTGGCCGACGGCGACCAACTGCACCCCATGCAACAGGCCTTTATCCAGCACGACGCGTTCCAGTGCGGCTATTGCACCCCCGGCCAGATCTGTTCTGCCGTGGGCCTGGCCAATGAAGGCCGCGCCCACGACCGTGCGCAGATCCAGGAATTGATGAGCGGCAACCTGTGCCGCTGCGGCGCCTACAACAACATCCGCGATGCCATCGAAGACGCGCTGCCGGCCTGCCGCCGCCAGGGAGGTGAGTCATGAACCCCTTCCACTACAGCAGGCCGACCGATGTGCAGCAGGCCGTTCAGATGAGCAGCGGCGCCTCGCGCTTTATCGCCGGTGGCACCAACCTGTTGGACCTGATGAAGGAAAACATCAGCCATCCCGAGCATCTGATCGACATCACCGGCTTGCCGCTGCACGACATTCAAGAGACCGCCGAGGGTGGCCTGCGTATCGGTGCGCTGGTGAGCAACGCCGACCTGGCCTGGCACCCACTCATTGAGCAGCGTTACCCGTTGCTGTCCCAGGCCATTCTCGCCGGGGCGTCCCCGCAGTTACGCAACATGGCCAGTACCGGCGGCAATCTGTTGCAGCGCACCCGTTGCTATTACTTCTACGACGCCGCGGTGCCGTGCAACAAGCGCCAGCCCGGCAGCGGCTGCCCGGCGCGCGACGGTTTGAACCGTATCCATGCGATCCTCGGCGCCAGTGAACAGTGTGTGGCCACCCATCCATCGGACATGTGCGTGGCCCTGGCGGCGCTTGCGGCGCGGGTGCATGTAGAAGGACGTGGCGGTGCGCGGGTGATCGAGTTCGCCGACTTCCATCGCTTGCCAGGCGATGCGCCGCAACGTGACAACCAATTGGCCGACGATGAGCTGATCACGGCCATTGAGCTGCCCGCCGATCACCTGGCCCGCCACAGCCATTACCTGAAAATCCGTGACCGTGCCTCCTATGCCTTCGCCCTGGTTTCGGTGGCCGCCGCCTTGGAGCTGGACGGTGATGAAATCATCGACGCCCGCCTGGCCTTGGGCGGTGTGGCGCATAAACCCTGGCGTGACCGCGCAGTGGAAGCCTTGCTGATCGGCCGCACGGTCAGCCGCGAAACCTTCAGCGCCGCCGCCGACGCCCTGCTGCAAGACGCCGAACCGTTGGAACACAACGGCTTCAAGATCAAGCTGGCCCGGCGCGCAATCATTCGTGCCCTGAGCGACGCCGCCGTCGCAGGAGAACAGCCATGAGCGCCATCGGCAAACCCCTGGACCGCGTCGACGGTCTGCTCAAGGTCACCGGCCAAGCGCGCTACGCCGGTGAATTTCCCGAGGACGGCCTGCTGTATGGCAGCGTAGTGTCGAGCACGATCGCCAAAGGCCGGGTGCTGCGCATCGATGCGTCCAAGGCGTTGGCGTTGCCGGGTGTGGTGGACGTGATCCATCACCTCAATCGGCCGAAAATCGCCAGCTATGATGAGGCGTTCGCCGATGCCGATGCGGCCGATGGCTCGCCTTTTCGCCCGCTGTATAACGACCGCGTACTCTACAGTGGCCAGCCCCTGGCCTTGGTGATTGCCGATAACCTCGAACTGGCGCGGCACGCTGGCTCGCTGGTGCAGATCGACTACGCGCCTGAAGCCTTCGAAACCGACCTGCTCACCCAGCAAGCGGCGGCGCACCCGTCGCCCCAGACCCCACCCAAACCGCGAGGCAACTTCGAGGCTGAATGGGCCGGTGCCGCAATCAGTCTGGACTTGCACTACAGCACGCCCATCGAGCACCACAACCCGATGGAGCCCCACGCCAGCACCGTGCTGTATCAGCCCGACGGCACCCTGCATATTCACGACAAGACCCAGGGCCCGCAGAACTGCCAGGCCTATGTGCAAAAAGTCTTCGGCCTGGATAAGAACCAGGTGCGCATCTTTGCCGCTTTCGTCGGCGGTGCCTTCGGGTCGGGCTTGCGCCCGCAATACCAATTGCCGCTCGCGGTGATGGCGGCCATGGTGCTCAAGCGCTCGGTGCGCGTTACCCTGACGCGCCAGCAGATGTTCACCTTCGGCTATCGCCCGCGCACCTTGCAGCGTTTGCAGATGGGCGCCGCCGCCAATGGTCGCTTGCTGGCGCTGGGGCATACCGCGATTGGCCAGACCTCGCGCTTTGAGGATTTCAGCGAGCACGTGGTGGAGTGGAGCGGCATGCTCTATCACTGTGACAACGTGCAACTGACCTACAAGCTGGTGCCGCTGGACGTCTTTACTCCGCTGGATATGCGTGCGCCCGGTGCGGCACTGGGCGTGATCGGCCTGGAGTGTGCCATGGACGAACTGGCCTGCGCCTTGGCCATCGATCCGGTGCAATTGCGCCTGATCAACTACGCCGAACGCAACCAGAACGAAGACAAACCCTGGTCGAGCAAGGCCCTGCGCGAGTGCTACAGCGAAGGCGCCGAACGCTTCGGCTGGAGCCAGCGCAACCCGGAACCGCGCAGCATGCGTGACGGCCGCCAATTGATCGGCTGGGGCATGGCCGGCGGGGTGTGGGAAGCCATGCAGATGAAAGCCAGCGCCAAGGCGCGCCTCGACGCCGAGGGTAAGCTCACCGTCAGCAGCGCTACCACCGACATTGGTACCGGCACTTACACCGTAATGACTCAAATCGCCGCCCAGGCCAGCGGGGTGGCCATGGCCGATGTGCGTTTTGTGCTAGGCGATTCGTCGTTGCCCACCGCGCCGTTGCAGGGCGGCTCGTTTACCGTCTCGTCCGTCGGCACTGCCGTGCAGCAAGCGTGCGAAGCGCTGAATGCCAAGTTGCTGGAGATCGCCCGGCAGACTTATCCGGTATTCAAGGATGCCGATTCGGTTCGGTTTGAAGACGGCCAGCTACACAGCGGTGACGTGAGCGTGTCGTTGGCGCAATTGGTCAAGGACAGCGGTGAAGAGGCCCTGGAGGTACAGGTCGACAGCCAGCCCGACAAGAAGCGCGAGGGTTATGCCAGCGCTACTCACTCGGCGGTGTTCGTCGAAGTGCGGGTCGATGAAGACCTGGGCACCATCAAGGTCAGTCGTGTGGTCAGCGCCATTGCCGCTGGGCGCGTGGTCAACCCCAAGATGGCCCGCAGCCAGATCCTCGGCGGCGTGGTGTGGGGCATCGGCATGGCGCTGCATGAAGAGACCCAGGTGGACCATGAACTGGGGCGCTACATGAACCACAGCCTGGCCGAATACCACATCCCGGTGAACGCCGATATTGGCGAGATTGACGTGCTGTTTGTCGAAGAGCATGACGAGATCGTCAATGCCCTCGGGTCCAAAGGCGTGGGGGAAATCGGCATTGTCGGGGTGGCGGCGGCGGTGGCGAATGCGGTTTACCATGCCACCGGAAAGCGGGTGCGGGAGTTTCCGATTACCTTGGATAAAGTGCTCTAACATAAACGGCCAATCCAGTGTCGACCACCGTTTCACTAACGTCCCGTGACGCTGGCGAAACGGTGGGGGCTGGGTGGCGGCTACATCACGCGCAGTAACACGGCTCAGAACGGACGTGCAACGCTGCCGTCGTACAGGTTGTAACGCTCTTTCGGCACCTTGGTAGGGGCGTCGAAGTACACATATAAAATTCCATCTTTTTCTTTCGTCGCCAACACCTCCAAGGAAACGTTTGGTTTGATTGCTACATGGTCAACTAGAAATCCACTGGAAAGGTTTTTTTTGGGAATCGACTCGTTGAATATATAGATGACAGGCTGGTTATTTTGCGTAAGCGGATCATCTTTGGCCCAGGTGCTCCACCCCTTTACATTTGAAGGCTGAGATGAGGACGATTGAATGGCGGGCCCCCGGAATACTTTTCCAACCCCCGCTTTCAATTTTTTTGCGCCCTCGGCGGAAACATAAGAGTAGCGGAATGCTGGACCTCTATAATCGGCTTGATTATCCAGGTCCGATAAGAGCTTTTTAAGCTCTTCTGAATACTCGTTTGGATCGGATTTTGCGCGTAGTTCGCTATTTATCTCTGCTGACCCGCCTTCAGTATATTTGCCTAACGCTTGAGAATGCTCGGCCTTAGATCCATTTATCAAGTCTTCCAACGATTGACTGAAGTGTTCCCTCTCTGACTCGGTATAGGCTTCCTTGGGTTTGTTAATATTGGCGATATACTCGTTGAGTTCCTCTTTTGCACGGGACGCATTTTTTAAGAACCATGGGAGTTTGATACCCCCCGGCCCATTGATCGGGCTCCACGCTCCATCAGCAGTCGCGTGCACGGTCATCACAGGTTTTTTGGTCAATGGGTCAATGATCTGGGCATAACCATCACTGAGCTTAAACCGGCCGTCGATCTCATGTACTTGGCTGTTTCCTGCGTCATCGGTTATTCGGATCATCCATCGGTCTTCGCCGTTGGGCCCCTTGATTTGATAGATGCCTTTGGCGTTTGGGGTAACGCCTGAGATCAGTTGCTCACCCTCTGGTACCACATGGCTGCTGATGTCCTTCCATTGAGATGGACGTAGACGATTGACTGTCGATTCGCCGGCCCCTACAGGGGGGGCGGTATCTGGCGGGTAGTGGGGAGGCGTAGGTGCCTCGCCGGGTTTTACCGTAGGCGCCTTGGGTTCGTTAACGGCACCTTCCCCCGCTTTGCCAGCCTTTACGATACGCGGTATCACCACAGGTGCGGCATTGAACACGCCGAATATGATTCGTTGGTTGCCAGTCGGTTTGCCATGTAGTTTGTCATCGATACCAATACCCGTATTGGTGGCTCCGCTGGCCAGATAGAACGCATCCAATGCCAGTCC